>NZ_JBIWPO010000067.1:9426-32231 GCF_044768275.1 Streptomyces sp. NPDC101152
CCACCGGGCCGGGCCAGCCCCCGGGAGTCCCCCAAACCCCCGCCCTCCCCCCATCCCCCCGGCCCCGGGTGTACACCGGGGGGCCCCGGCCGGAGGCATCTCCTATGCCTCCGGCCGGACCGCCTTTGACTTGTATGGGCCCGCGGCTACCCGTCCTCGTCGTTGTCGGCCTCGTCGTCGCTGTACGGGTCGCGTAGCTGCCGCAGGCCCGGCGTCAGCCGCCGGGTGAAGGCGTAGCGGCCCAGGAGGTTCTTATCTGGACACTCCCGGGTGGAGTTCAGCGTCTCGGCGTCGCGCTCCTCGTCACCGCTCGTTGATGGAGCTGTGGAGTGCGAACTGCGTGTGGTGAAGGACCGAGACGGCGGCATCGTCCGTCGCGTCCGGCTGATCGACGCATCCGGTTCCGAGATCGGTCCGGTCTGCCGGTTTTTGGGGCATCTCAGTGATCGGGGGCTGTCGCCGAACACCTGGTGCGCCTACGCCTACGACCTGAAGTACCTGTTCACGTTCCTGGCCCGGGAGAGCCTGGACTGGCGGGACTTCCGGGCACCGGACGCGTTGCGGCTGCTGGGCTTCCTGCGCCGTCAGCCGAGCCGCCGGCCAGCCCAGCGTCTCGGGTTGACCGTCGTGGTCGGCGGAGCGGACCTGCCTGGCAGTCTGCTGTCGCCGTCGACGGTGAACCGCATCTTGGCCGCGGTGTCGAGTTTCTACGACTGGGCCATGGTCGCTGAGGAGTACGACGGTGAGGACTCGCCGATGCAGATGCGCCCGGACCCGGCTCTCGCGCGGGTGCCGGGCCGGCATCAGCCGTTCATGGGTAAGGCCAGCCGTCAGCAGCCGGTGCGGCGCACGGTCACGGTCAAGCAGCCGCGGCGGCTGCCGCGTCCGATGGACGAGGCGGTGTTGGAGGGCTTCATCGCGAGCCTGACGAAGCTGCGTGACCTGGCGATGTTCCTGCTGATGCTGGACGGAGGGCTGCGGCCGGGCGAGGTGCTGTCCCTTCATCTGGCCGACCTTTCATATGGGCGGCGGCGGGTGACGATCGGCAAGCGTGACGACCACCCCGGCGGAGCCCGCGGGAAGTCGCGCTCCGAGCGGGTCGTCGACCTGCACGATCCGCGCACGCTGGATGCGGTCAGCCGCTACGTCATGCACGAGCGGCCTCTGGAGTCCGCCAGCCCGTTCGTGTTCCTCGTCGGCGGCAACGGATCCCGCAGGCTGAAGCCGCTGAGCTACGACGCGCTCGTCCGGTTGTTCTCCCGCCGGATGGCGAAGCTCGGCACGCGCACGCCGGAGGCCACTCCGCACGCTTTGCGGCACTCCCACGCCACGGCGATGTGGGAGGGTGGGATGCGCGAGTTGTCGCTACAGAAGCGGCTCGGACACGCTTCGCCGGAATCGACGAAAATCTATACCCGGGTTTCCGATGAGGCGGTGTTGGCCGACTACACCCGGGCGTTGGAGAACCAGCGGTGAATGCCCTGGCCGCAGTCCCGGACCTGCCGGACCGGCGGCGCCACGCCCCGCGGGAGGAGTACACCGCCTGGGTCCGCGCCACCTTCGCCGGAACACGAGGGACGATCAGTTCCCGGCTGTTCTTCTACAACAGGTTCGTCCAGCACTGGCCCGATCTGGAGGACTGGTTCGCCGCCCCGCTGCTGGACCGGCTGGACCTGCACGCCAATGCGGCTCCGGGCTCCGGCAAGCACCTGGGCATCTCCCACGAAGCAGGCTCCTACCTGGCCTACCTCTCACTGATCCACCGAATCCCGATGGACGCCGACTGGGTGCTGGCCCGGAACTTCGACAGTCTGTTCAACCCTCGCGTCGCCCCCACACTCGGGATGGACCTGGACCTTGTCGACGCGCTGGACGAACGCCAGCGGCAGCTCGGCTACCGCAGCGGCCGGTCGCTGCTGACCTGGGGTCTCGCCCGCCTCGTCCTCTGGAAGGGCGACCCGGACATCACCGCCATCACCTATGACGACCTCGCCGCGTTCGGCGAGGAGATCCAACGCTGGTGCGCGATGCCGGAAGCCCAGACCATCCGGGCCGCCCACGTCCACCGAAACCGCCGCTACAGCGACCCTGCCACGCTCACCGCCGAGTTCGAAAAGGCATGCCTGAGCCGGCTGCACGGCCTGCACGTGCTGCTGTTCAACACCGGACAGGTCAAAGAACCACCGTTCCACGGGCTGAAGACGTGCGAGCTATGGCGCGAAGAACTCACCTCCCCGGACACCCCGCCCGCGATCGCAGCGCCGGTCAACCGATGGTTGTCCGGACGGCTGCAGACCACCGACCGGGCGGAGTCCGTGCGCAACTGCCGGGACTCCTTCCGCTACTTCCTGCGCTGGCTCGCCCAGGACGTCCCCGAGCTGACGAGCCTCGCGGAACTGACGCGGACTCACATCGAGGGCTTCCTGGCCCACCAGCACGAGCGGATCAATCCGCGCAACGGCCGACCGCTGTCGGCCCGCACCCGCTACACCTACATCAGCCCGCTGCTGCAGTTCTTCCGCGAGACCAGCGAGTGGGGCTGGACGGACGTCCCGGCCAGGCCGTTGCTGGGGCGCTCCGACCTGCCGAAACTGCCGTCAAGGCTGCCCCGGTTCATCCCGCGCGACGAGCTGGACCGACTCATGCAGGCCGTCGAGGACCTGGAGGACCCCCACCAGAGGACAGCGCTGTTGCTCTTGCGGTGGAGCGGTGCCCGCCGCGGCGAGATCGCCCGCCTGCCCATCGACTGCCTCGACGCCTACCCCGACGGCTATCCCCGGCTGCGGATCCCGGTCGGCAAGACCTATACCGAACGCATGATCCCGCTGCACCCACAGGCCGCCGACGCACTGCGGAGCCTGATCGAGACGGCCAAGGCCGGCAACGCCGCCGCCCGCCACGACCCGTGGGCCCAACGGCCGGTCCGCTACGTGTTCATGCGGCGGGGCAAGCCGATGGGCCGGCAATTCCTGTTCGACGATGCCCTGGCGATCGCCTGCCGCAAGGCCGGGCTCGTCGACGGCGATGGCAACCCCACAGTGACCGCGCACCGATTCCGCCACACGGTCGGCACCCAGCTCGCCGAGGGCGGAGCCCAGATCCAGACCATCATGGCGATCCTCGGGCACCGCAACGCGCAGATGTCGGCCACCTACTCCCACATCAGCGACCCCGTCCTGAAGGAACAGTACGAGAAGGTCATCGCCACCGGAGGCCGCCTCGCCGGCCCGGCCGCCGAGGCACTGCTGGCCAACCAGCTCGACGAGCAAACCGTCCACTGGCTGAGGACCAACTTCTTCAAGACCGAACTCGAACTCGGCCACTGCCTGCGCACGCCGGCCGAGGGGCCATGCGAGTGCGACCTCTACCTGCGCTGCTCAAAGTTCTTCACGACCAGCGAGTACGCACCACGCTTGCGGGCCCGGCTCGGCCGAGAGCAGCAGCTCGTCCAGGACGCCACCGAACGCGGATGGCCGCGCGAGGTCGAGCGGCACACCGCCATCATCGCCCGGATCAAGGAACTCCTGGCCGAACTCGCCGAGCCCACCGAAGTACTCACCGATACCGAAACCTGCAGCTGAGCCGCGAAATGATCCACTGCTAATCCAGTCGACACTCACCCGGTCGCACCCGAAGATGATCGAATGGACGACCTGCCCGCTCCGGCCGCGCTTGGCGCTACTATCCGCCGCTACGTCTCCGTCGACCGCCGCCATCTCGAACTGCTCCACGGCAACCTGCAGCAGCGGCGGGTGGAGCCGGTGACGCGCACCGCTTTCCTTCGCGAGCTGATCGCGGACACCGCGCGGGTCGACGATCAGGAGTTCGCCGCGCTCCTCGGACACGGCTCCGGTTGGCGCGAACGCCTCGTCGCCGCGTGGATGGCCGGCATCGGCGGGCGCACACGGCAACGCCAGCGAATCGGCGAGTTGCTGATCGAGAGTCGCCAGACCTACGCCGGTCAGGGCTACTGCTTCGCGCTGGCCTGCTTCGGCACGCCAGCAGACGCTCAGATCCTCTGCGACTACCTCGACCAGTATCTGCGCCGGCCAGATCTCTACTACGACCAGCACTGGGCCATCGGGGCTCTACTCGACATCGACACGCAACTCGGCACCGACTACGCCGGACGCTTCACCGCCCCGGACGGGCTCTGGCAGCAGTGGACGCGCGACAAGTCCCCTGAGTACCTCGACGCTCAGAGGAACCACGTCGCCGAGCTCCGCTCCCTTGTCGAGGACGCACGTCAGGCCGACCCAGCGGGTACGGACCGGCGGACTGTCCGCCTGCCAGCTGGATGGGTCCCCATCCCGGAACACGACCGTGCCGTCTTCGAGGCCGAAGCCGTCACGGAGGTCTCAGCCGACCTCAAGCCAAGCCACCCGCTCGCGGGGCGTCCGCTGATGGCGGTCGCGCACTGCAGCCAACGAGACCACGTGCTCTTCGAAGTCGCCGAGGAGCCGATCCGCTGGGTGCTGGTCGAGTTGAGTTGGTCGGGACAGCCGGAGCCTGGCATCCATCCCCACTGGGACTTCTTCGCCTCACCCGAGACCGCGGCAGCCGGACTCCGGGAACACATGCGATAGCTCGACGGCCGTCCAAGCAGCTGAATCGGGAGAACCCCGGCGGTGTCGGTCGGCCCAGAGCCTCCTGGAAGTGTCCAGATAAAAGTTGATGTGGTCGTACTGGAGCGGGGACAGCCGGGCGAGCAACTCGTCGGTGACGGGGAAGCCGTCGGCGGCCATCTGCTTGACGGCGGCGTCGATGTAGAGGCTGTTGAACAGCACCACGGCGTTGAGCGCCAGGCCGAGAGCGCCGAGCTGGTCCTCCATGCCCTCGCGGTAGTTCTGGCGCAGTTCGCCGCGCTGTCCGAAAAAGATCTTCCGGGCGAGGCGGTGGCGGGCCTCGGTAACGTTGAGCTGGGCGCCGATCATGCGCCGGTAGCCCTCGTCCGAGACGAACTGGAGCAGGTGCAGGGTCTTGAAGATCCGCCCGTAATGGGCGAACGCGTCGCCCAGCCCGGTGGGTTTGCCGTCCCGGGAGAGCATGCGGATCAGGTCGTGGCCGCGGACTTCCCCCAGGGTGAGCGACCCGGCCACGCGGAGCATGTCGCCCCAGTGGGAACGTATCCGGTCCAGGCGGATGGTGTGGTTCGAGGCTGGCTCGAGCGGCCCGTAGTCGGCGGCGGTGTTCGTCCGCCACAGCCGGGCGTCGGAGATGTCGGCGATCCTCGGCGAGAACTGGTAGCCGCAGATCGCGAACAGGCCGAAGACGATGTCGGAGTACGACGCGGTGTCCGTGATGACGGTCTCCGGCTTCGGGCCGCCGTCGCGGGCGTGGATGGCGTCCAGCATGAACAGCGAGTCGCGCAGCGTGCCCGGCACGACCAACCCGCCCAGCCCCATCACCTGGTCGTTTACCACGTTCAACCAGGTGGCGCCCTTGTGCCGCAGGCCGAAGTACCGGGGATTCGAACCCGCGTACAGAGTCTGCACCGGGACAGTGAAGCGGACGCCGTCGGCGGAGGCGACCAGACCGCCGCCCCACGCCCGTACGACGTCGATCTTCGTCTGGGCCTCGATGAACCTGCCGTTCGCCGCCGAGATGTTCTCCGCCCGGAAGTAGCCCTGATCGACCTGGACCAGGCGGCCCCGGGTGAGCGCCGGGACGTCCGGCTTGATGACCGGGGTCATCCCAACGTTGCACGCCTCGCTCAGCAGCATGGCGCACAGGCTGGTGGTGAAGCCCTCCATGCCGGAGTCGGCGCCGGAGATGTGCGTGAACGAGTCCGCCATGCCGGTCAGTTCGGCGACCTCCAGCAGCAGCTCGGGGAAGTCGACCCGGGGCAGCATGCCGGTGACCAGCTGACGGAACGGAGGCATCAGCTTGGGTTCCTCGGCCTTGCCGAGCTTGGCCAGCTTCAACTTCCCGCCCACCACCTCCAGCGCGCTGTTGCCCGGCAGCCCGGCGGCGACCTGGACGTACGCGGCGTGCAGGGCGGAGGCGAGTTCGGCGAGGTGCCCGGCCGGTTCGCTCTCCAGCCCAAGCGCGGTGAGTACCTTCGGCTCAGCGGCCGTCCACTTCTCCCCGGCCAGCAGCTTGGTGCGGGGGTCGCCCCAGCGGTCGCCGTCCTTGGCGAACACGTCCCGCTGGCGCAGGGCGCGGTGCAGGTGCTCCAGCACGCAAAACGAGTACGCGGCCTTGCGCAACTGGGGCAGGGCCTTGAGCTTGGCGTCGTTGCCCATCCGCTCGGCCTTCGCGAGCAGTTTGGTGGCCATCAACGCGTGCAGCAGATCGAGCGCGTTGTCGACCGTCGCGGTCTCCAGATGCCGCACGGTCGCCAGCAGGGTGGCGGTCTGCCGGGTCGCCTCCAGCCGCTTGAGTGTCGGCGCTTCGAGGTCAGTCCACAGCGGGCCAGCCCGGTCATCCGCGCGGCCGGGACCCGCCCGGCGTCGACCGCGCCGGCGCCCAGGCCCCGCACCTCACGGGCGCGGTCCAGGGCCAGCTGCATGGCCTTGCCCGACACCTTCATCGGGCCCAGCCGCAGTCGCTCCTACTCCGACACCCGCTTCTTCTCGGGCACTTCGAGCAGCCGGATCATCTCGGTGCGCAGGTCGTACGGCACCGCCTCGTACAGCGCCGTGTGCAGCCGGTCGTTCTCCTCCTGGCGGACCGCGGCCACCATCCGGGCCAGCGTCGTCACGCCAGGCAGCAGCACCCGGTTGTTCACCAGCCACACCACCGCCCGGTCGAACAACGCGCGCGGCCCCTCCTGCGACGACCACACCCGCGCCGCCAGGAACTCCCGCAGCTCCGCCTCACCCGCGGCGAACCCTCGGTAGCCGTACTCGTCGCGGATCTCCCACGCATGCTCGTACGCCGTCTGCGAGCGCGCCCCGTACTCGGCGAAGCGCTCGTCAGCGATGCCGAGCTGCTCGGCGACGAACCGCACCACGGAGGCCGGGACCGCCGTGGGGTCCTCGGTCAGGAAGGTGCCGAACATCCGCACCGTGCCCCACTGCACCGCCCACCCCAACCGGGTCGCCGGGCGGCGCTTCGCCCGCGCCAACCCCAGGGCCTTGGTGTCCAGGCGGAAGAACTGTTCCAGCTCCCCGGGCGACGGCTCCGTGGCGAACCGCCCGTAGCGGGCCTCTTGCTCAGCAGACAGGTACTCAACAGGCATGCCGAGGAACGTACGGCCCGCTGACCAGGCAAAACTGGCACGTCACCGAACCGGAATCAAGATCGCCCCGCTACCGCTAATTTCCGTTCCGATACTCCCCGAGGGCCGACCAGCTCCGCCACCCCGCGCGAAACCGTCTCCTCTGACACCCCGGCAGCACGAGCCACCAACCGGATCCCGCCGTGCCCCAGAGCCCGCGCGTCCGCCCCAGCACCAACCGACGCCGCCGCTCATCCAGATGCGGCAACAAACGGGCGAACTTCTCCGCCAGCACCGCCTCGATCCCCTCCGCCACAACAGCACCCTACGACCCCAACACCCGTGCCAGAAACCGAAGTTATTTTTCGGCGGCTCCCTGGCCCCCTGCCGGCGACGGCGGCCAACACCACAACGCTGCCGTGGCCTACAGAGAACAAAGCGCCGATCGAACGGGAAAGTCCTGGGCGCCGCTCAACATTGCAGCGCACCATGCCACCGATCGCCGCAAGGTGATCGGCATCGAGCCCGTGACGCGTGCCGAGCGCGAACGCCAGCAGCACGAGAGGCAAAATCTCAGCCGCGGCCAATGAGGTCACCGAGGTGCTGCCTCAAGCTCGAAGTCGATAGAAATGAACTCGGCCATCAGCGGACCCATCTTCTGAATGGACGCGACATGCAGCGGGTGCTGCGCGAATATCTGGAGAGTTTCACGATCCCGTATCTTGATGGTCACCGCGTGGGTGAAGCGGTGACCCGTCTGATTGATGTTGCGCCCATAGTGAACGTCCGAAACACCGTCTATCCCGGACAGGCCCGAAAGCGAACCGAGGGCGTCCTCGACCGCCTTATCGTCGGCTCCCTCTTTCCAGCTCAGAAAAACGATATGCTGAATCATTTCGACTCCACTCCTTGAGGATGATGCCGTTTGGGAATTTTCGTCGGCTAATCCAATTGAGAGGTACAGCCAAGCCGGACGCTTGTCTGCGGGCCGTAGCAGGCGAGGCTAGGTTGCCTTGGGCGTCAACCTAGTATCCGCGCCGGACCCCGTCAAGGCGGAATTCTGCGTGCAGGTTGCTATTCCATCAGTAGAATTACTCATTGATCCGCGAGTCGCATAACAGATAAGTGCCGATCGCTCTGCGGACGTGAGCTGCAACATGCTGGTATCACTCAATAATTTTCGGATCTGCTCAAAGCGATTCGGCCCATACGCCGCACGAGTGGCACGGCACGTGGAACTACACGTTGCGCCCCGAACCGCTCGCTCCCGAACCACCCCCGCCCAGCGCCGGGTTCGGGCGCTTTCCCACCGGGGACAAGCTCCCCGCCTGGCTGCGGCACCCCAGCCTCACCGGACTCGAACCCGCCGCCTTCGACGATCTCGCTGTCCGCTACCGAGCCTGGTGTGCCGAGCACCCGCCGATCCTCCTGCCCGGGAAACGCCCCGACGGCGGCCCCGGCGCCGGCGGCAGACGGCTCTCCGTCTCCGACCAGCTTGTCGTCTTCCTCCTCACGAAGCGCCGGTCCATTGCCCAGACGCCGCTCGCCGAGGCAACCGGCCTGGCCAAGAGCCGGATCGGCGCGACCCTCCGGGAGGCCGCACCCGTGCTCACCGCGCTCGGGTACACGGTCCCGGTCGGCGCCCTCACCGTGACCACGCCACAACAGCTCGCCGCGATCGCCGGGCGCGACCTCACACCCCCGTAATCCTCGCCAAGATCTAGGAGTTATTGTTCGGCAGCCCCCTGACCCGCGCCAAGCTGCGGACCCTCGCCGGCTCGGCCGGTTGCCGCTCGGCCGTTGCCCGCGGCTCTTTTCAAATGCCATCAAGGCAACAATTGCAGGAGGATCGTCCACCCGTCATCGAATTAGAAAAGGGCCGGCCCGGATTCCGGAGCAGCTACGAAGCCTGTGGTTGGTCAGTGTTGGGATCAGCGCTTCCAGCCGACCCGATCAAGGTCCAGTCGTGCTTACGCGCGAACTCTTGGAACTCCTCCGAATCCACTTCCATCGCCTTGCCCTTGGCTTGAAGCTCAACCATATCTTCGATGAAGTGCTCGAAACCTCCGGGAACCGAGATCTGCAGAAGACGCGGCACGGTTTCCCCTACCCGCTTAACCGCGTGGGGAATCCCTGCAGGCAGGAACATAAAACTACCCGGGCCGACCTCATGCTGCTCGTCGTCAAAGGTCACCCGCAGCGTGCCTTCCAGCAGGAAGAAGAGTTCGTCAGCGGTGTCGTGGATGTGGAGCGGGAGGTCGTGGTTCACCGAGACCTCAAGGACTGAGTACTGGCCGTCGGTATGGGCGGCGCCCGCTTTGAGCAAGTAGAGCGGTGCGATCTTGACGCGAGTTTCCAGACCCTCGCCTGGTCCAAGTTTGATGAATCGAGCCTTCTTCGAGGATCGATCGGAATTGGCCTGCTCTGCATTCATCTTTGGAACTCCTTTTCTCGTGATTCGACCACCTGTACAACGCCGGTGGGGCGGTCAGGGCGGAGCAGTAAGAAGTGGGGCGGGCGATGGGTCCCGGTGATCTGTGACGAACCGGGCCCCCGTACATGGGAATCGGAGCGGATGGCGGCTTCAGAGGCTGTACGGGCCGAAGCGTCCCCAGGCCACCAGTACGGCAAGGATCAGCAGGACGGCGTTGAGGCCGATCGCGGGGAATTCCTTCTTGCGGGCGTGGTACGTCGCGGCCAGCAGCATCGCTATACCGAGGCCGACGGCGGCCAGGGGTGTCAGCACGGTGGCGATACCGGTGGCCGCGGGCAGGATCAGCCCGAGGGCGCCGGCGAATTCCACGATGCCGATGAAGCGGACGGTGCCGGCTGAGAAGTCGGCCACCCAGGGCAGCTTCTCGACGAGCTTGTCCTTGGGCTGGGTGGTTTTCATGACACCGGCCATGGCGAACATGACGGCCAGTACGGCCTGCACGATCCACAGGAAGATGTTCATCAGGGGTGGAGTCTTTCGACGAGAGAGCGCGGGAGGGGACGCGGCGGAGCGGGCTGCTAGCCGAGGAGGGTGCCGCCGGTGGCGTCGAGGGAGGATCCGGTGATCCAGCGCGCCCGGTCGGTGGCCAGGAAGACCACCACATTGGCGACCTCCTCCGGCTCACCGAGGCGCTTGAACGCCGACAGCTGCGACATCTGTTCGCGCGCCTCGGGCATCTGGAAGACCGCGCTGCCGTTGTCCGTGAGACCGGGGAGCACGCTGTTGACCGTGATGTGCCGAGGGGCGAGGTGCCGGGCGAAGTGCAGCGTGAGCTGGTCGAGCGCGCCCTTGGACATCGCGTAGACGACCTGCGACGGCTCAGCCATGCGCGTGACCGCGGAGGAGATGTTGATGACGCGTCCGCCGTGGGGGATCAGCCCGAGAGCTCGCTGGACGAGGAGGAAGGGGGCCTTGGCGTTGACTGCGAAGATCTCGTCGATCTGCTCGGCGGACACCTCTTCCGGGGCGCTGCCGGCGGGCATCGTCGCGGCGGCGTTGTTCACCAGGATGTCCAGGACGGTCTCGCCGGTGTGTTCCCGCAGTCCGGCCTCCAGCTGGTGGAACAGCTGGTCGACGGCGCCGGGCGTGCCCAGTTCCGCGCCGACGGCAAAGGCCCGTCCGCCGTCCTTCTCGATAAGGTCGACGGTCTGCTGGGCAGCCTGCTTGTTGCGCCCGTAGTGCACGGCGGCCAGCGCCCCCTCGCGGGCGAGGCCGAGGGCGGTGGCCCGGCCGATGCCGCGGCTGGATCCGGTGACGAGAGCGGTCTTGCCGCTGAGCGTGCTGGTCATGCTGATGTCCTCGCGGTGTTCGGGAAGTGGGGGGTTGGTGGGGGCGTCAGCCGTTGAAGACGGCTTCGGCCTGGTCGCGGCGCCGGGGCCGGACTTCAAGGGCGTGATCAGGCGGCGTCGTACTCGGGGAAGAGCTGCTCGACGCGGTCACGCTTGGTGTACATGTCCCAGTACTGGTCGGCCAGCGCGTCCGGGTCGACGAGCGGGCCCGTGTTGGTCGAGCCGGTCTCGGCCAGGCTCTTCGCGGCGAGTTCGCCCACCTCGCTCCGGGCGATGAACGCGGCGATGGACAGGGTGCCGGCGTAGATGCCGGCGTCGGCCAGCTCGCCGTTGAGCGAGAAGAGCAAGTTGCGGGGGCGGGCGGCGTCGGTCATGAACATCGGCGGGCTGACCGGCTTGGCCCACGGGTTGTCGGAGGCGAGGGCGTTGTTCAGCACGCTGATCACCACCTTGGTGCCTTCGGCGGCCCGGCGGATGTCGTCGATGTTCGCAGGGGTGCCCTGGATCAGCTCGACGCCAGGCGATGCCGAGAACTGTCAATGATCACCCGTTCTCGGCTTGGGCGAGAGAGCTGTGTCAGTCCTCGATGGAGAGGGCCGCCAGGGACCGCATGGCCGGATCACTGTGCCGCGAACCGTCCCAGACGGTGTTGAGCCGAGTTATCCTGCCCACGCTGTCGAGCTCCAGTGCGGTGACGCCGCTCAGCTCCGGCCTGCCGTCCACAACCCATTCGTAACCGCCGCCTTGTGCGCTGCCGAGCACGTGGCGGACCACCGCCCCCGGCCCGTACGGCAGCTGGGGCAGCGCTCGCTGGAGGTAGCGGCCGATCGCCAGCCGTCCCTGCAGGCCGGCTCTCGTGGTCAGGTCCTCGAAGACGGCGTCGGCGGAGAACAGCGCTGCGCTCCGTGCGGCGTCGCCCGCCCCCATCGCGGCGCCCAGTTGACGGGCAACCCTGTCGATGGCCGGGGATGCGTTCTGCCGTACTTTCTCCACGCCGAGGGTGCGCGGGTACTGGTCGACCGGGGCACGGCCGGTGATGAAGGGATTGCGTCGCCCGTCCCAGTAGTCGACCTGGCGGGTGATCCTGCCGTCCTTGAAGTCGAACGTGGAAAGCCCGCGGATTTCCGCCCCGAACATTTCGGGTGTGTCGACGAAGTGGACGATGGCGCTGTGGGTGTCGCCGACGATGCGCAGCGGGTACGCCAGCGCGCCCGGTGCCCAGCTGCTCATGGCCTGGGTGTTCGCTTCCTTCATGATGGTCCAGTCGGTCACGACGACGCTGCCGCCGAGAACGCCGTCGTAGTAGCCGACTTGGGACCGGAGGTAGTGCTCCATGAAGGCGTCGGAGTCACGCAGGTCCTTGGCCGTGTAGTAGCTGCGGAAGAAGGCCACTGCCCTCTTGGAGGCGTGGCTGGTGTCCGCGACATCCGGGTAGATGCCGGCGCGGCGTTCGGCTGGTCCGGACCGCGTCGTCGCCGGTGCGGCCCCGGCGGCCGGAGCGGAACCGAGAAGTGCCAGTCCGGCGGCAGCGCCGCCGACGGTCAGGAATGCTCGTCTGTCCATCATGAACCAATCTGGGACATGGGCCGTTGTGTCGGCGACCCGAGCAGGCAGGTGTGCAGGTGGGATGCAAGGGGCACGGCATCATGCCCAGCCAGGTCAAAACGGGGTAAGGGGGATGGGGCGGCGTCCGTGTGCGATCACGAGCGTCCGGGTTTCGAGGCCGGAACAGTTGCTGCCGTGGCTTTGTCGTGGCCGAGGTGAAGTGGTCGGTGACGCAGGAGGTCTTGGCGCAGGCGGCGATCGTGTCGAGCAGGGCGGTGCCGATCGCCGGGGCCGTGCGGCCTGCTCAGATCTTGATGACGAGCTTGCCCCGGGCATGGCCGGCCTGACTGCGGGCGTGGGCCTCGGCGATCCGGTCGAGGGGGTACGTGGCTTCGATGTGCGGGACGTACGCTCCGGCCGCCCCCAGGTCCGCGGCCTCCACCAGCGCGGCCGGCGTGGGGACGTCGGGTGAGACCGAGAGACGGGCGCCGTGTTGCTGAGCGGTCGGGTCGGCAATGGAGACGACGGCTGCCGGAGTGGGCGCGATCTTGACGAGGTCCGGCAGGGAGCCGGCGCCCGCCAGGTCGGCGACGGCATCCACACCGGCGGGAGCGAGCGCGCTCACGCGGTCCGCCAGCCCGGGCCCGTAGGTCGTGGGCGTGGCGCCGAGCGAGCGCAGGTATTCGTGGTTGCCCGCGCCGGCGGTGCCGATCACGGTGGCTCCACGGGCGACGGCGAACTGGACCAAGGCACTGCCGACACCACCGGAGGCACCCTCGACCAGCAGCGTGGTGCCCGCACCGACCTTCAGCTCGTTCAGCACGCGGACCGTCGTCTCGGCCGCCACCCCCACGGCTGCGGCCTGCTCCATCGTCCACGCGTCCGGTACCGGCGCCCATTCGTAGAGCACCGCGTACTCGGCCGTGGTCCCCACGCTCGAGTTCCCGAACACCCGGTCGCCGACGGCGACACCCGTCACGCCGTCACCGACCTCGTCCACCACTCCGGCTCCGTCCCGGCCCGGGATCTTCGGGAACTGCAGCGGCATCATCTCCTTCAGGTACCCGGCCCGGAGTTTGCAGTCGATCGGGTTGACGCTGGCGGCCTCGACCCGGATCCGGACCTCGCCCGGACCGGCGTGCGGCTCGGGCACGTCCTCGACCCTCAGCACCGACGGGTCGCCGTACTCGTGATAGGTCACTGCTCGCATCGAAATGAACCTCCAAGTCCTTCATGGAATCGCGTAGTTGGGAGTCGATAGCGGGGTGGACCGTGGGTGGGCGCCGCCATGCTGCGGGGCGCTCAGGCGGCCTCGGTGACCGAGTGCGTCACCCGTGCCGCGTCCGCGCCCGCACGAGGAGGATCCGCTCGCGGGGATGGGGCCCGGTTGCTCGGGCACCTTCTCGGCCGTCGACACCGACGGATCGCCGTACCGGTGGTAAGTCACTGCTCGCACCGAAAGGACGCCTCTCAGGTCGCGTGGGCGCAAGACCCACCGCCCGTCTGCGGGCGCCAGGTAAGTGGAGCTCTTCCTTCACTTCACCGTAGCACGAAAGTGGCGGATGTCCGCCACTTGTGCGACGGTGGAGCCGTGACCGAACGAACCTCGCTCGAGCGGCCCCTGCGCGCCGATGCCGCCCGAAACCGTGCCGCGATCGTGGCCGCGGCGCAGCGCGCCTTCGCCGAGTCCGGCCTGCAGGTGCCGTTCGACGAGATCGCCCGGCGGGCCGGGGTCGGCGAGGCCACCGTGCACCGCCGATTCCCGGACCGGGCCTCGTTGATCGCCGCCGCGTTCGGCGACAAGATGCGCGCCTACGCCGACGCGGCCGCCGAGGCCCTCGCCGAGCCGGACCCGTGGCGCGGGTTCTGCGGTTACGTGCGCCGCGTGTGCGCCATGCAGTCCGGCGACCGGGGCTTCGCCGACCTCCTCACGCTCACCTTCGCCCCAGTCAACCCGGCGACCGAGGAGCTGGAGAACCGGCGTGACTGCGCATACAACGACTGGGTCACCATCGTCGACAAGGCCAAAGCGGCCGGCCGGCTCCGGCCGGACTTCCATCCCCACGACATGGTCGTGCTGCTGATGGCCAACGCGGGCGTCGTCGCCGCCACCGCGACCACCGCACCCGAGGCCTGGCAGCGCCACGTGGAATACCTGCTGCAAGCCTTCGCGGCCGACAACCCCCAGCCGCTACCGCCACCGCCCGCACACGACGCCCTCTTCCGGGCCATGCAACGCACCCAGGGCATCATCCCTGCTCCGCCACCCAGCGACGATCCGCCGCCATGACCGGAACATCCCTGCGGTCATATCACGGTCTCGAGTGATCCCCTCAGACACCGAGGCAGGGGGCAGCGGTATCGGGTTGACGATCGTCCGGGGGTTGGCGCGCACACATGGCGGCGACCTGACCGGCGCCTCGCCCGGGTTGGGGCGCGGCGCGACGTTTAGCGCCCAGTTCCCAAGAGACGTTCCGATCCACACTGCCGCGGAGCACTGTCGCGCAATGGCGTTACGCACAACCAGTCGGAATTGGAGTTGTGTCATGAAGGTAGAGATCTGGTCCGAGGTGACCTGCCCCTGGTGCGGACTGGGCAGCCACCCCATGGACCGGGCCGTCGAACGGTTCGAGTACGCCGACACCCTGAGTCACACCGGTGTCCCTCCGGTGGCGGGCCGTCCGGCCGTGGTGATCTCCGCCCGGGGCGGGGGTTACGGTCCCGGTGCTCCCAAGGAGGGCCTGGACTATGTGGTGCCCACCCTGGAGGCCGTTCTGGGCCGCGATGACCTCCTCGGTCTGGACGTGACCACGGTGATCCCGGAGCTGACCATGGCAGCGCACGTTCCGGCGCCGGCCGCGCTCCTGGCGCTGCACGAAGCGTCCCTGGCCGACGCTCACGAGCAGGCCGGGCGTCCGGCCACAGCCATCCCATCCCAGACCGCCGCCTGACCACGGCCTGTCACTACATAGGAGAAACCCATGACTAACCTGCTCGTTCTCGGCGGCAGTGGCCGCACCGGAATCCATGTGCTCAAGGAGGCCGCCAAACGAGGTCACCGCGTTCATGCCCTGGTGCGCAACCCCGACGCGGTCGGGGACCTGCCCGGCGTCGAGTTGATCGGCGGCACGCCCGAGAACATCGACGACCTCCGCAAGGCCGCCAAGGGAACGGAGGCGGTGATCAGCGCGCTCAACAACGCCCGCGCCTCCGACAATCCCTGGGCGAAGCCTGTCAGCCCGCCCATGTTCATGACCAACGTCACCCGTGACCTTCTGACGGTGATGGGTGAGCACGACATCCGCCGGATCGTCATCATCTCCACGCAGGGCGCCGGAAGCGACTGGGCCCGGATGAATCCGCTGGTCAAGACCGCCATCAACCTGTCCAACCTCAAGGCCGGTTTCACCGACCACAGTGGCGTGGAGGAGGTCGTTCGCGACTCCGAGGCCGACTGGACCCTCGCCAGGGCCGTCACCCTCACGGACAAGCCTGTCGGCCCTTCGTTGCGAGCCGCCGAGGCCGGCACCGAAAAGCCCGGCATGCGCATCTACCGCGCCGATCTCGCCGGTTTCCTCCTGGACGCCGTCGAGCAGGGCACCTGGATCCGCAAGGCGCCGCTCGTCTGGAACGCACGAGGCTGATACGCCCCCATCCGCCGTCTTCGAAGCAGTTCGAGGGACAGCCATGTCCAAAGTGATCGCCATCTTCGGTGCCGGCTTTGGCCTCGGAGCCTCCGTCGCGCGGCGCAAGGACCGCCTCGACGCTCTCGTCGGGCAACTGGCCGTTGAAGGCGTGGACGCGGTCGGGTTTCACCGCCGATCTCTCCGCGCCAGAGCGGATACCCGGTCTCATGGGCGCGATCCGGAGCCGTTTCGGCCGTACAGAACATCGAGTACGGTCCGATCAGCGCCCGGTCGAGAGGCCGGCGACTGCGGTGCAGATACGCCTGCCCGAGCAGCGGCGTGCCCTCCGCGGTCGCCCGCGCGTTGCCCGACCTGATCGCAGCATCGAACTCCACGACGTCGCGCCACCCTGGGGCGAGCCGTTGCGCAGTGATCGCCACTGGGCGTTGCCGTGGTACGGACACCCCAGGCACGCACTCTTCGGGGTCTGGCCGAACCCGCGCGAGCGCAGCAGCCGCAGGCAGTCCGAGCGGGAGGAACCGTGCTCGATCAGCGGGAACCGATTGTTCATGTAGGCGACGTCCGCGTCCTTCGCCCGGGTGAACTCGTCCACCGAGATACCGATCCACTGTTCGACGTGGACCCCGGCGGGGATACGTCGCGGGTAGGGGTGGCCGAGCAACTCGCGGACCTTCTCCTTGATCGGCCGGATTTTGTACTGGCCGGTGCACTGGCGTCGTGACATCCCTTCGCTGCCAGTGGAGTTGAGGATGTGCAAAGGCATCGACGCGAAGCGCTTGGAAGGGCCAAGCGCGTCGGATCGGATGTTGCCGGAGGACACCCGCAGGACCGGGATGCCGGCGGGCTCGGCGATCTCCCGCTCGATCCGGTCGAGATGGTCGTAGACAAGGCCGGGCAGATGGCCCTCGGCGGCCATGAGCAGCAGACACGTCGACTGGACCCCGGCACTGAGCGAGAGCGCCTTGAGCGTCGGGGCGCTCATGCCGACAGCCCGAAGTCGTCGCGGCCCGGGGACTTGGCGATGGCCCGCTCCGTGATGGCCTTCGTCGCGCGGGCCGAGGCCGGACCGACCACCTTGGCGGTGGGCTCCTTGTACCAGGGCCGCAGGTCGAGCATCGCCACCCGGATGCCGGTGGCGAGCAGCAGCGCCTTCCCCTTGGGGAGCGCGCGGACCGCGTCGGGGGCAGGATCCGCTCGGTGCGCATGCTCACCGAGGTGGACTTGCCGCCGTCGCTGGTCGACACCGACGTGGTCTGCACGTCGTGGTCACCGACCTGCCTGCTCAGGCGGTCGGCGAAGTCGGCGTCGTCGATGCTACTTCCGATGATCTTGATCGTGGCGGCGGACCAGAGTGCGTCCATGCCTGCCTCGCCCCAGCACCGCTGGCCCTGCCGGTAGGACTGCAGGATCGTCATTGGGATCACGCCCCGTGAGCCCAGGTGGCTGTACAGGTCCGGGAGATCGGAGATCTTGCACACGTTGGCGGCCTCGTCGAGGACGCACAGGGCGCGGGCGGGTCGAGCCGCCCGCCGGAGCGCTCGGCGACGACCACGGCCGCGCGCATCACCGCGTCGGCCGCCGCCGCGATGATCGCCGATGCCGAGCCGCCGCCGTCCTTGCTGAGCAGGTACAACGTGTCGCGGGAGGTGGCGAACGCGGAGGGCTTGAACTCGGGAAGGAGCTTGTCGGGTGTGACCCAGGCGGCGACGTCCGGATCGAGCAGACAGCTCGCGTACTGCCGCGCGGTCTCATAGATGCCGTCCCGCGTTTCCCTGGCCCCGCTGACGGTGCCCTGGAGCTGGGCGGCGACCGCCTCGTGGCCGGCATCGGTGAGCAGGCCCACCGGAGTGCAGTCGGCGGGGGAGGCGAGCCAGGCCAGAACATCGGTGATCGGGCGCCGGTGGCTGGCGGCGGCCAGGAACAGCGCGCCCACGGTGTTGCTCGCGGCGGTGGACCAGAAGTCGGCGCCGCTGGATTCGTCGACGCTGGCGGCGACGAAGTGCCCGGCAAGGCGTTTCGCCCCGGCCAGGTCGCGGGCGTCGGCCAGGATGTCCCACCACATCTCGCGCGGGTGGTGGGCGATCTGCTGCGGGTCGAGCGTCCAGATCGTGCCGACCTTGGCGCGGGCGTCCACTGCCGCGGTGAAGGCGTCGTTCGCCGCCTTGTTCGAGGTCAGCAGTACCGGGCCGGGAGCGGCGAGGATCGCGGGGATCGCCAGCCCGGACGTCTTGCCGGAACGCGCGGCCATGATCGCGACGATCACGTCCTCCCAGGAGGCGCGGACCTCGGCTCGGCCCGGGGAGAGCGTGCCTACGAGGATCCCGCGGTCGGCGGGAGCGACCTCCTTCGGTTTGAGACCGGACAGACTCGGCCGCAGGCTCTTCGCCTTGGCGGTGAGCTCCTTGTCCATCAGAGGGGCGAGATCCTGCTTGCGGGCAAGGCCGTTCTTCGCACCGCCGCGCAGCCGCAGCCACACAACCAGGCCGACGATGGTGAGGCAGACGGAGAGCAGCCCGGGGCGAGCCGCGCGCCGACCAGCAGGGCGGTGGGGCTCAGGTGCGGCCACAGCACGTCGGGGTGCAGCAGCGCGTTGGTGGCCTCGAACGGCGCCCAGGGGCCGGCGCCGACGAGAGCGTTGGTGAGGCTGCCGGTCAGCCAGGCGAGGGAGCCGAAGGCGATGGCGGCGCCCAGGACGCCTAACAGGAGGTAGAGAAGCGCGTCGGAGCCGCTGGTGGTCGAGGGCGCGCTGGTACGCAGGGCGGGCATGGCGGGTCCAAGGAGGGAAAGCGGACAGGGTGAGGCGGGGCGCGAGGCGCTCTTCTGCAGGTCATCGGGGCAGCTTCTGTCGGGGCAGGGGACGGCGGTCGGGGATCAGGTCGAGGTCATCGGGAGCGCGGCGGCCGGGGCGGTGGGGCGCTGGTGGGTGGTTCGGATGTCGCGCCGGCGGAGGGCGCGGTCCGCTGGATGACGGCGTGTGGGGAGGTGGCGCGGGCGGCCCGCTGCCGACCCGTTTCCGGGCTCTGGGCGGCGGCCGGTTAGGTGTCAGCCACCGTGTCGTCGCCGAGGACGTCGCTGAGCGGTTCCCTGGTCCGCAGGGCAGGGACCTTGTGGTGCGGGTTCTCGAAGGTCAGACGGGCTCGGGTCCAGTCGGCCGCTGCGGCCACAAGCTCGGTCAGCTGTGGCAGGCCCGACCAGGGTTCCGTTGACTTCCTCGATGATTCCGGCGACCTTATAAGGAGTCGCGGTCTCGGTGAGCCGGGCGATCATTCCGGGGGCGGAGTACGGGCCGGCCGGCGGATGGGGCGGGTGTCGGGCCTGCAGGGGCGTGTCGGGGGCGGACGCCTTGCCGCCGTGGGCAAGCCGGATGTTGTGCTGCATCGCGGCGTCGATGGCCTCGCCGATGGTCGGGTAGAACTCGGGCACTGTTCCTCCTTGGGCGCGGTGTTGGGTCGGTGTCGGGTGGGTGGGATAGACCCCTCCGGATTTGGTCGGTCTGACGGCGGATGCGCTGGCCAGAGCGTCGATGCCTGTTCGCATGGGGTCGGTGCGCGTCAGACCGCCGGAGGGAGTACGGGAGGAGATCATCGGGATCATCGGGTCCGAGGGCTGGAAACCTGCGGCGGACCTGCGGCTGTACCGACCCCTTGAGTCGGAGTTCCGAGCGCCGAAGACGCCTTCACCTTGTCCGCCGCGGGCGACGTGGCGAGGGCCGCGCTCCGGGCGTCGGGTGGGGCGGGGGACTGCGTCTGCACCCCGGTGTGGTCCTGCCGAGAGTCGTTGGCACGGTGCAATTCGCGTTCCGCTCCGACGAGTTCTGATTGCGCTGCGCTGACGAACTCCGCGGCGAAGCCGAACCGGTCGGCGAGCGCGTACGCCTCGTTGTCGAGGTCGGTGATCTGCTCGCCTGTCGTCTCCAGGGCTTCCCTGAGGCGTTCCAGGACGCCGTGCTCGGGATGCAGGAGGTGATCGACCGCCTGTGCAAGGCCGGAACCGGTCTCGGCGGCCCTGATCTGGTCGGTCAGCCGCAGGACTTCGGATCCGGCGGTGTAGAGCCCGAGAGGGTTGGCCGGGGTGGTCAACCGGCTTGTGTCGAGGTCGGGGTCCAGGTCGACGCTGTACCGGGCGGCGCGCAGCATCTCGGCTGCGTGGGAGGCGATGGCGACGCGCTGAGCCTGTGGGGTGGTGGACGCCAGGCGGTGGCGGCGGCCGTACCAGTCCTCGATCTGCTGGAATCCGGCGTGCTTGAGGAGCGTGGCGGACAGGTCGTCGCTGGCGCCCTTCGCCGAGACGCTGCCGCTGGGCTCTGTGCTGATGGTGATGTAGGGGGCAGGCAAGTTGGTCTCCTGGGCGCGCGGTGTTGGGTGTGGGCCGGGGGCAGGTGGCCGAGTTCGGTGGCGATGCGGTGGCACTCGGTCTGGAGGTGGAAGGCGTCGCGGTAGGCGTGGTGGATGCCGCCGTCCTCGCGGACGAGGGTGGCCACGAGGTGCACCAGGCGGGTTGCGCACGGCGATCCACCGGCAGGCGTCTGGATCGCCCTCCGGGGCGATGCCGGTGGCCGCCACCAACCGGCGGGCCACCTCGGCCCACTGCGAGTCGGTCAGGTCGGGGTGCCGGGGATCGGAGCGGACCGAGCAGACCCACACCGGCCGCTCGGGTGCTCGGGCCCCGAGGCGCTCTACGGGTACGTCGAGGGCGTGGGCCAAGTACGCCGGCGCGTCGGGCTGGGCGAGCATCTCGATCGGGGCGCCGTGGCCGTCCCCAGCGATCAGGCGGGGGTTGGTGTGGTTGCCCCGCTCGCCTGGCCCGTACAGATACCCAAGCAGGCCGACGGTGTGGCTGGCGCGCTGCAGGTGGGCGATCACGGCGTCTACCTCGAAGTAGGTGGCGAACGGGAGCCCGGGTGGCGGTCCGTTGGGAGGGAGGATCGCCGGAATCCGCGATTTGGCCCGGCCGGAGTTGGGTGATAGACGCCTGAAGTCAGCGAGGCCGGTGTGTTCTCTGGGATAAACCCGGTTTCGCCAGAACGGCAGGGATGGGGGAGGACTGTTTGACAGGCGTCGGACGCCGATGTGATCAGATGGCGCAGCCACCTGTTGATCACCAGGCACTTGCCTATTTCTGCATAATGACCGAGGTGGCGTAGGAGCTACCGAGTCGTCAGGAGAGGTTGCGGAGCAGAGGTTCGCGTAGTCACCAAGTCATGCGGCAAAATGAGGACATGACGAAT
Organism: Streptomyces sp. NPDC101152; assembly: GCF_044768275.1. Classification (NCBI taxonomy): domain Bacteria; kingdom Bacillati; phylum Actinomycetota; class Actinomycetes; order Kitasatosporales; family Streptomycetaceae; genus Streptomyces; species Streptomyces sp. NPDC101152. The sequence goes on from NZ_JBIWPO010000067.1 coordinate 30,791, forward strand.
CGCGGTGTGCGCTGGTTAGCGGAGTCCGATTGGTGCTGCAGCGTTACCTTTGCCCGTGGGATCACGCCGGAAGAGCTAACTGTCCGGCTTGGCGCTTCACCGGGCGGCGTGAAACCGCTGGCGACTGCTGGGGAAGCCGCCGGACTTCTTACCGACGCAGACGCCGGTGTCGCACGTATAGGGGAAACGCAGGGGTGGGCGTTCGCCGCCCAGTACGGGGAAGCTCCCGGGAGTAGCCACGACGTCCTCAAGGGGATTTCGCGCGATGGTGTCGAGGCGGTGAATCTCGATCCCCAGGCATTCCACCCGCCTCCGCTCTTTTCGTACGCCACCGACAGTGAACTGCTGTGCTCGTTCGGCCTCTGCGAGGAACGGCGGCTGGGGTACCCCAGCCGGATCTCCTTCAGAAGGAGCTGAAGGCGGCGGGCGTAATCCTTCCGACAGGCGCCTACCTTCGGGTGAGCGGAGCGCGGCACAGTCTGCGGATCGCCATGTCGCTGGGTCTGATCGAGAAACTTTTCTCGATCTCGCTGCCGCGTGATCTGCTGGAGGACGGCAGACTACCGCTGGTAGTAGTCGGTGGAAGTCCGTCCCTGACTCGCTAGAGCCATCCCTTCATCCGTCACTAAACTAGTGCAAACGCCCACCACTCCCAAGTAACAGAGAGGGTCGAATGAACACCTCGTCACCTGAAGCGGAATATCGATTTGAAGAGCTGTGGCAAAGACTTGAGTCGTGGCTCATCCGCAACGCACCCGAAGATCATCAGGCTCTACTCCCGGGAGCATCTGGCGCAGAGATATCCAATCTGGAAAGGGAGATCGGGTTCTCGGTCAATGATGATCTTAAGTTGTTGCTCTCCAGGCACAACGGTGTTGCTCCGCGTCGGTCAAGCATGCAGGCTGGCGCTTTCCTCCTCGGTTACAGCCTGCTCGGCACGGGTGGGATTCTGGAGCGGCAGCAGTACGTCGCCGCCATGGCCCGCGAGGCCGTAGAGGACGGCTATGAGGACGAGGTAATCGGGCGTATCGCCCATGAGCGGTGGGTGCCCTTCGCGCAGAGCCTTACCGGCGATCTACTATTCGTCGACCACCGGAGCGACCATCATGGGGACGTAGGGGAGATTTCGTTCGGCGCTCCTGAGTATGTGTGGCTGTGGCCGAGTATGCGATTGATGCTCCACGACCTGTGTGATTCGGTCGAGGGTGCGTCTCGTCTTCCCACTCTGAGGCGCCGCCCCTCTGTTCATGAAGGACGCATGTTGGAATGGGTCACTGACTGACCTCCGGAGCCGGAGCGGGGGGGCGGGCCCCCCCGGGAAGGGGGGGCGCCCCGCGGGGGGGGGGGGGCGGGCGGCGCCCCCCGCGACCGCACCGGCCGCCGCCCGGCCCCGCACCTCGCCGTGATCGGGCAGCGCGGCCTCGTAGGCCCTGTCGTACAG
>NZ_JBIWPO010000068.1:0-31001 GCF_044768275.1 Streptomyces sp. NPDC101152
GGGTCGCCCGTCTGATGCGTGAGCACGGTATTCAGGGAGCTCACCGCCGCAGGCGGCGGTCGCTGACCCGGCCGGACAGGAAGGCGAAGCCGGCAGCGGACCTGATCGGCCGCGACTTCCACGCTGAGATTCCCGGCACGAAACTGGTCGGCGACATCACCGCCCTCCCCACTGGCGAGGGCTGGCTCTACCTCGCCTGCTGGCTGGACCTGGCCACCCGCGAGGTCGTCGGCTACTCGATGGCCGACCACCACCGCGCCACTCTCGTCGTCGACGCGCTGACGATGGCTGCCGGCCGCGGCCGCCTCCAGCCCGGCTGCATAGTGCATTCGGACCGCGGCAGCGAATACACCAGCAGCCAATTCCGCCATCACATACGCGAGTTGGACCTCCGGCAAAGCTGCGGACGCACCGGATCTTGCTTCGACAACGCCGCCGCGGAGAGTTTCTGGGCCCTGCTCAAAGAAGAGATCGGCACCCGCGTCTGGCCCGACCGGGCCGCCGCCCGCGCCGAGGTCTTCGACTTCATCGAGACCTTCTATAACCGCCGCCGACTACGCAAGCACAAGGTCTTCGGCTACCTCACCCCAGCCGAAACTCGACAGCGGCAACAGCACTCCCTCGCCGCGTAACGAACGAGTGTCCGAGATCACGGGGAAACTTCACACCTCGACCGACGCACAGAACCAGGTCACCAACTACGCCAACGACGAGGCCGGCCGCTTGACGATCACCACGAGCCCGGCGATCACCACGACCACGCCCGGTACCGGCGCGACGGCCACCGAAAACCCCACCACGATCAACGGCTACGACACCTTCGGTGACCGCACCGCGGCCGAGGACGCCAAGGGGCACATCACGGCCACCGCCTACGACCGCGATGGCCGCAAGACCGGCACCACCCTGCCGTCGTACAACGGCACCTCCGCCACCACCGCCTGGACCTACAACGCCTCCGGCGACGTTCTGACCCAGACCGACGCCACGGGCGAAACCGACTACGGCTACGACCAGTTGGGCGACCTTGTCCAGCAGACCAACCCGGCGATCAGCATCTCCGGCACCAACACCCGCGGCACCATCACCTACGCCTACGACCTCGCCGGCGACCGCCTGACCGAGACCTCGCCCTACGGCTCCGTGACCCACCACACCTACGACGACCTGGGCCGTCACAGCACCACCTGGGCGTACGTGTACACCTCCACCAGCGCACAGACCAAGCAGGAGACGGACACCGCCTACGACACCGCGGGCCGCGTCGCGAGCACCACCTCGATCAGCGGCGTCACCGCGCACTACACCTACGACGCACTGGGCCGCACTCACACTGCCGCCGACACCACTGGGGACACCACCACCTACACCTACGACCTGCGCGACGACGTCATCAAGACCGTCCTGCCGGACCAGAGCGCCCAGACAGCCACCTACGACGCGGCAGGCCGCAAAACCGCCACCGCGAACCTGGACTCCGCCGGAAACGTGCTGTCCTCGACATCGGCGACATACACCGACAACGGCGAACTGCAGACGACGACCGACGCCCGCCAGCACACCACCAGCTACGAGTACGACGCCCTGGGCGAGCTGACCAAGCAGACCGAACCGGTCAGCGACACCGGCTCCATCACCACGAAGTACGGCTACGACGCGGCAGGACACCCGACCGCGTACACCGACGGCAACGGCGACACCACCTACTACACCTACAACTCGCTCGGCCTGCCCGCGAGCAAGGAGATCCCGGCCGTCGTCGGCTACACCAGCGACGCCGACCGGACCACCAGCTACACCTACGACGAACGAGGCCGACTCGTCACCCAGACCGACCCCGGCGGCGTCACCCTCACCAACACCTACGACGCCCTCGACGACCTGACCACGCAGACCGGCACGGGCGCAGACGCCACCACCGCCGACCGCCAGTTCACGTACTCGCTGAACGGCCACCTGGTGGCCTCCGCGATCGGCGGCACCTGGGAGTACTACAACACCAACGCCCTGGGCGACATCCTCACCACGTCGGGCCAGGCGGGCAGCTCGACCTTCACGTACAACGCCGACGAGTCCCCGGCGACTCGGACGGACGCCTCCGGCACCAACACCTACACGTACGACACGGACGGCCGCCTGAACACCGACACCGACGCGGCGACCAGCACCACCCTCGCCTACCAGTACAACTCCCTGTCGCAACCCAAGTCGGTCACCTACGGCTCGGCGGCCGACGTGCGCAACTACGGCTACGACACCCTCCACCGCCTGACCTCCGACACCCTGACCACAGCCTCCGGCGCCACGGTCGCCAAGGTCGCCTACGACTACGACAAGAACGACAACCTCACCACCAAGACCACCACCGGCGTCCAGGGCGCCTCGGCGAACACGTACACCTACGACTACGCCAACCGCCTCACGTCCCAGACCTCGGGCTCCACGACCGCCGGCTACACCTACGACGCCGACGGCAACCGCCTGACCGCGGGCTCCACGACGTACACCTACAACGCCCGGGACCAGCTGACCTCCGACGGCACGCTCAACTACAGCTACACCGCCCGCGGCACCCTCGCCTCGAAGGACTCCACGGCGTACACCTTCGACGCCTACGGCCAGCAGATCACGGCCGGTGCCACGAACTACACCTACGATGCGCTGGGCCGTGCGATCACCGCCGGGTCGACCACGCTCGCCTACTCCGGCACCGACAACACGGTCGCCTCCGATGGCAGGAGCACCTACAGCCGCGACCCCTCTGGCGCCCTCACCGGGGAGTCCTCGGCAACTGGCGCCACCCTGGCCTGGACCGACCTGCACACCGACGTCATCGGCCAGTTCACGGCAGGCGGCACCGCGCTGACCGGCTCCGCGAGCTACGACCCGTGGGGCACGACCACCGCGTCTACCATGACCGGAAACGTCGGCTACCAGAGCGAGTTCACCGACACATCCACCGGCAACGTGAACATGCACGCCCGCTGGTACAGCCCCGGCACGGGTACCTTCAACTCGGCTGACACGGTCGACAACCCGACGGTCGGGGACAGCGCCAACGCGAACCACTACGCCTACGCGAACGACACACCGCTCACCGGGACCGATCCCAGCGGGCACTGTTTCTGGGACCTGTGCATCGGAGAAGCGGAGGGCGCCTACCTCCTGGGCGCAGCCCTGATCAGCACCTGCATCGCGTACTGCTCGGCGCTTTCCAACAGCATCTCCGACGCCTTCTCCTCCTCCAGTTCCTCGTCCTACAGCCACGCTTACACCTCCTCGTCCGCCGCCACCCACACCAGCAGCTACGGCATGTGCGCCGAGGTCTGGTCGATGTCCTGCCAGCAGCGCTACGGCAGGACCAGTTCCAGTGACGGAGGTACGTCTTCGGGACGCGGCGGAGGCGGTGGCGGTGGCGGTGGGGGCGGCAGCACCTGTTACTCCTGCGGTGGTGGCGGAGTCAGCCCCGCGGAAGTGGCCGCCGCAGCAGCCAGGGCCGCCGCCGCAGCCGCAGCAGCGGAGGCAGCCCGCCGCGCAGCGATCCGCGCCCACGCCATCAAGATCACCGCTGCGATCGGCAAGGCCGACCTGATCGTCCATTCCATCTCATCTGCCGCCCAGCCGCCGACCGTCAAGATCAACATCGGCGACTCGGTACGCAATGCCGCCTCGGCCGTCGCCGCTGGCCTCACGACGGCCGCCGTGTGTGTAGTCACCGGTGGCTGCGTACCGCATGATGACGACCCCAACTCCTCCTGTGCACGGGGCGGTGAGGGCTGGTCCGACCCAATGAACACGGATGCGGCACACGGAAACCGGGCGCAGGGAGTGACAGCCTGCTTGAACAGGCAGTACCTGGAGGGTAACCCTGGATCCTACACCCAGACGGACATCCGGCCGCCGGGCTACAGCTGGGCACAGAATTACGCCAGATATCTGAGAGCGAACCCTTCCCGTGTCGTCAACAACTGCCACCTGCTCGGTAGACAGCTCGGCGGATCTGGAACGGATTTGAGAAATCTCGCGACGTGTGGCGTGGACGCGAATACCTATCCGCCGAGAGGAGGTCTTGGGGCTATGGACAACATGGTGCAGTTCGAAGACCGCGTGGCGGGCGAGGTGGCAGAAGGCGACACCGTTCTGTACCGTGTGGTACCTGTCTACGCCGGAAACCGGGTGGTGCCGGAAGCCTTTGTCATGACGGCCACCACCTGGAACGCGGACGGAAATTCTCTGGGTACCGAGAGGCGTTACGTCCGCAACCTCATGAACACCCGTTCCGGCTGGAAGAATCTCGGCACGGTGGTGGACAGCCGCACAGGAGAGGACGTCCCGACGTCATGAACATGCAATGGGCCGTCGAACAGCTCCGGGAGGTAATGCCCCCGCCGGCACGCGGAGACCTGGTCGACTGGGACGCGGTACACGAGCAATTCGGCCTTCATTTCCCACAGGATTACCGTGACTTCGTCTCGGTCTATGGGGGCGGCACTATGGACGGCTACCTGGGGATCTCCACTCCGCCTACGGGCGAGTCGTTCTATGGAGATCTGCTTGACGACCTCGAGTCACAGGTAGGGGAGGATGCAGAGCATCCCTACCCGTATCCGCCCTACCCCGGCCACGAGAAACTGATTCGCTGGGCATCCGACCCGGACGGTGACGACGCTTTCTGGGTGCTCCGGAGCAAAGATCCCGATCAATGGTCCGTCGCGGTGAAGAACCATCAGGGCAGATCCTGGTCGTTTTTCGACGGAGGCATGGCGGATTTCCTGCTGGCGCTCGTTACCGGGCGGTTCCCGAGCCCCTTCGCTGCTGCGGACTTTCCCTCGTCCCAGCCTCTGTACAGAAACTGGCGTGACGAGTGATCGAAACGACTCACGCACGCCAGTTCTCAGTCCACTACTTCACCCGGGCAGTATCCAGATGTCCTCAATCCTGACCAACTGAAGGGACCGGTGTGAGGGCACCAGGCACTGGGCTGTGGAAGAACTGAGTCACGTGATGCAGCCACCCTCGGACGGCGGCTGCACGGTCGACTGGGACGCGCTTAGCGCCGAGATGGGATGGGGCTCCCGGCTGACTACCGCGCCTTCGTCCCGGACAGCACGCGGCTGCTACAACAGTGGGGCCGCGGGAGTCTTGGACAGCGTGACTGTGAACAACACCTACGGCCCGTTAGGGGTCTGAACCTCGGTGACGTCGCTAAATGAGGGAGACACCATGCCCCATCAACGGCCCCTCGGCGATGCCATGACCCGCCTCACCTCCCTGGTCGCCCCACCGGCAGGCGGCGGTAACACCGTGGACTGGGACAGTCTGACCGAGAGATATCCCCGCGGGTTCTCCGACGACTACAAGCAATTCGTGCGCGTGTATGGACAGGGCGTTTTCGATGACTTTCTCAGTGTCTGTCCGCCCATCCAGGAGGTGTATCCCAACGATCCTCGCGCCGACGTCGAGGGGGTGACGGGGGATGCCGAGTTGACGGCCGAGGAGGAGGAGTACGATGCGCCCGAACTGCTCATCGGCTGGGGCTGGACCAGCGAGGCAGACCTGCTGTGCTGGCGGGCGGACTCACCCGATCCCAACAGCTGGGGCACGGTGATCTGGTGTCGTCATTGGGCGGCACCCGAGTGCTGGTCCCACTTCGACTGTGGCATGGTCGAGCTGCTGTGCCGGTTCGCAGCCCGAGACCTGCCCGAGCACTGGTCCTTCGAACTGCCCTACGCCGGAGCGCGGTTCTTCCATGATCGCGACATTGCCAGATTCCGGCGCCTCAAGATCAAGCCATGGGACGCCGAACCCCCTGCGGATCTCTGACGTGCACCAGTACGACGAGACGTTGCCCGGTCTCCGGCCACGGCCGGTGGAAACGTCCCGTACAGCGCTCCGGCGGACGGAGCCGACTCGGCACTCGCGCCGGGCCTCACCGACCCGGCGGCGCATGTCCCTGACGGGAATATCACCGACGGCGCGACATCAGGACTCCCCGGGTCCGGAACAAGGAACTTCGATGCCCGCTCACCTCCCTCACCGACGTCGCTGGACCGTGCTCGGCGCAGGAGCCGTAGCGCTGCTGGCTGTGGCTGCCGTCGTGACATGGGTGTTTCATGCGCATTCGGACGACGCCGGTGAACCTCCGGCCCCGACGGATAGTTACTCATAACTCCAAGACCGGCATTGGCTCGACATGCTAGAAGGGGTCAAGTGATGGCAACGCTTGCGGAGATCCGAGCCTTGTTGGGCGAACCCGGATTCAACTGGACGGATCCGGCGCCATGGATTGAAATGGAGCGGGAGTTCGGAATCCAATTTCCGGCGGACTTCCGTGAGATCGTGGATGCCTACGGTTCGGTCCAAATCAACAATCAACTGTATCTGGAGCACCCCGCCGGTCATCTCCTGCACTGCCTGGGAGAATCCATCATGGGGGATCTCGAGCTTTTCCGCGAGGAAGACATGGCGGAGTACCTGCCGAGTCCGGCAGGGGCAAACCCCGGAGAGTTGATGCCGGTGGCGTCGGCCACGACCGGGGAATGGGTTTTCCTCCGTGTTCCCGACAGCTTCTCGTCGCCCTGGCGCGTCCTGGTCGCGGAGCTTGACAGTCCGGCTTGGGTGCTCCATGAGATGACATTCAGTGCGTGGTTGCTGGCTTACCTCAGGGGTGAGGACGTGACGGTGTGTTCTCGCAACTTCGCGCCTGATCGCCCGTTCTTCGAACCGCTGAGCTGAACCGTGGTATGCGCACAGGTCGGTCGTGGCGATATGGATCATGGCTTCGGAGTGGTGCGGGCGGGTTTCGTTGTCGCGCGCCAGGCGCCGGTGCAGTATCAACCAGCCGCATCGAGCTGCAAGAGTGGATGAGGCCATGCTGTCAAGAGAAGTGCAAGACTGCTTCGGAAGGCCCAGGTCCTACTCCTCGACTGATGCTTGGCGGTCGATCGAGGAAGCGACGGGTCAACTTCCCGAATCCTACAAAGAATTCTGCGCATCGTATGGACCGGGTGTGGTCGGGCGTTTTCTGAAGGTGCTGCATCCGGAGTCTCCTGGGGCGAGTCAATTGGAATATATTTCCCAGATGGCGGGGCTGTATCATGAGCTGTATCCTGAGACGATTCCTCGTGATGTATACCCGTGTTCGGCGGCTGGCTCTGTGCTCTGGGCATTGTCGGCCGAGAGTGACGCCCTATTCTTGGTCCCATCTGCGGGCGAAGAGTGGAGAATTGGTGTTTGGTTCAGGCAATGGGGTCAGTGGGCAGAATATCGTGAGGACGTCCCTGATTGGCTTGCGCGTCAGGCGTCCGGAGACCTCGCTGTTCCGGGCCTTCCGCTAGGTGTGTACGGCGGTTTTGTTCCATTGGATTAACGCGCCAACCGGCGTAGATGACCAACGGATCGGGTCGGTAAGAGGACGCGATGCACTGGGCTGTGGAAGAGCTGAGCCGCGTTATGCAGCCGCCCGCACATGGCGGCGACGCGGTCGACTGGGATGCGCTGCGCGCTGAGACGGGATGGGAGCTCCCGGCTGACTACCGCGACTTCGTAGCGGTGTACGGGCTGGGTGGGATCAGCGACTCGATCGGCATCCTTACGCCCCCCTTCGACGGCTATCCATACGGGGACCACCTGCTCCATGGCGCTCAGTGGCCGCCGGGGGACGGGACCTTGACCTGGGCGTCGAACGAAGCTGGTGACGACTTCCTTTGGCGGTGCGCCGGTGAGCCCGATGAGTGGCGAGTGGTCTTCCGGCCCAGAGACCGCCGTCGGGACCACGAGTACGAGATGGGAATGGCAGAGTTCCTGCTCCGCTTGGTGCGGGGAGACATCCGTCCGCCGCTCGGTGCCGAATTGGAGCTGCCGGCCACGTTCGAGTCATGGCGTGAGGAAGAACGGCGTCTGCTCGACGAGGAAGACGACCTTGAAGGGTTCTGATCGTGCCCGCCGGCTCCTTGCCAGGTTGCCGTACCGGGCTCGTTCGGCCGCTCTTGTCATAGACCGTACGCCTCGAGCGCCTCGTCCAGCACCGCTGGCTGGCGTTCCGGTGGCCAGGCATCGTGGTGCTCCACCGCTGTCAGGTCGAGGCCGTCGGCGAGCACCCGAAGCAGGTCGATGGTCGCCTCGACGCGGTCGGCGGGCACGGGTGGTTCGACGCGGAGGCGCAGTAGTCCGCGTATGCGGGCGTCCAGGGTCGTGAAAAAGTCCCCGATGCCCGCCGCAGCCGCACGAGCTCCTCGCTCTCACCTGTCGCCGTGGCCCCGCCGGCCCTGCGCGCCCGCAACACCCAGCTCGCCAGTGTGGTCTCGTTGGTCCCGAGATCCTCCGCGACCTGCGCGATCGGCTTGCCGGCCTCGGCGACGGTCCGCACAGCCCCCTCACGGAACTCCGCGTCGAACTTCCGCCTCTTGCCTGCCATGACCCTCGACTTCCCCTGCAGTCAGGGTCTCTACGCTCCGAGGGGAAGGTCAGCCTCTGACAGCCTCTGTCACGTCACGTGTCATGGCGACACAGCAGCAGGAAGGCCTTCGGTACGCACGGTGTCGGGGTGAGCTGTACGCGGCTGGTTGCGGACGTCGTGTCGAGTGCCCCGGGCAGCGGGTCGTCGAAGTACCGCCGGTATCCGCTGGTTGAAGGGCTCCGACGCACAGGTCCGGCTGTAGCAGCACCTCGTTGAGGCGGCCGTTGGGAGAGGCCTGATTCCGGTCCTGTAGCTCACGCTTCGTGTATGCGCGCCGACCTGCGCAAATGCTTCCGGGGGCTACACCCCGGCAGCCTGGGGTGAAGCCCCTGGGCATGGGAAGGGAAAATCCGCTGCGCGCAGGTTCGACTCCCATCCTTGAGCTGGCGCGATCGTCCCCTATGTCTTCAGCGCGATCCTGTCGGGCCTCATTGAGGCCGAGTTGAGGCCGCAAGGACAGGAACAGACAGGCAAGGGCTGATGAGCCCCAACATGGATAACCGCATCTGACCTGCGAAAACGTCAAGGATGAGCGTTGATCGGCAAGGACCGCCAAGATCCTCAAAGGACTCATAATCCGTCGGCCGTGGGTTCGAGTCCCACCCGCCCCACCAGTGCAGGGCTGTGAACTGCGGAAACGTTCATTTTGTCCTGTTGGATCGTCAACTTCGCCTGAACGGACTGAATCCGCTGCTCGCGGGTTCGGGGCCACGGTGGCGTGTATCAGCTGGCGAGAGCCTGACCTGCACTTCTGCGGGCTGACAGGTGAGCGCGAGGGTCGTTTTGGTGGCTGTGCTGCGGCTGAGTCGCAGATTGAGGCCAACCTGAGGCCGAACGAGCGGGAAGCGTCCGCAGGATCGCGCGCCGAGGCATGTCCGTAAGCCCACCGGAGGGTGCGGCCGCATGTGATCTGGAGTGTCCCTGTGGCCGTCGAGGAACGCCGCGACGCGGCGGAAGCCGGGTTCGTGGGAGGCGAGCGCATCGCGGCGGCCGATTCCGAAGGCGAACCCCGCGGTGTGGAGGAGGCCTGGCGTGCGGTAGGCGGCGAGGTCGCCTTGCCGGCCGTGCGGGCGACGCGGGGAGCGGTTCGCCGGTGGCGCCGGCCGCGTCGCATCGGCCCAGGGTTCGATGGTGTACGTCACCGCGCCGGCCAGAGGCCGCAGCAACTGGGTCCAAGTTTCGGTCACGAACCCGAAAAGTCAGTGAGCCCCCCTTTCGTTGCCGGGGGATCGCCCCGTAGCGCCACGCTCGCGATTCAAAGAATGGCTGATCCACTCGTTTTCGATCTCTGTTCGAACGGAGAGCATGGCCACGTCAACATCGTTGATCGACAGGAAGGTATCGAGTGAAGAGCCTCAGTGGCAGACGTGGTTAGGTGGCCGCAGCTCTGCCGGCAGCCGCGCTGATAGTCGCTGTTCCGTTCGTCGGGTCTGCTTCGGCCGGTGCGTCAGTTCCTTCACCGGCTCTCGAAGAGAAGGTCGCGTCCGGCGCCAGGGCACACAACATTACAGATCCGCACTTAATTCAGGTGCAGCGCCAGCAGGACACCCTGGACAAGATCGCAGGCAAACTCGCTGACGGGCTCTCGGAATTCGAGCGGGCGAGGATCCCCGGATTCACGGACGTCGCGATCGACCCAGATCACAACCACATACGTCTGTACTGGAACGGTATCGTGCCCGCGCGTGTCCGGACCATACTTGCCCATCTACCTGCTGGTGTGACAGCTGACGTCCGGTCGGCCAAGTATTCAAAGGCCGAACTCCACGCAGCGCGTAAGAAGCTTCTGCAAGGCGGCAAGTTCAAGGAAATTCACCTGGCTTCCACCGGCGACGCCATCCGGATCACCAGTGTCGGTCCAGCCGTGGACGGCAGCGGTCTGGAGATCGGTTATGACGAGGACCGCGGGGTGGGGAAACGTGACCTCACCGACCCGTTGGCCCGGAAGTCGCGGGTTGAGCGTTCACTTGAGGTCAAAGCAGTTACGGATCACCTGACCGGCATCAACACCTCGACCGTCTACAAGTCGCTGGTGGCGGACGCGTCCCGGGTCCATGACCAATCGCCCTGGTTCGGCGGAGACGCACTGCGCAATCCCACTGGGGGTATCTGCTCCAGCGGGTTCGCCATCAAGACGCAGCAAGGCACCCCGATGCTCACCTCCGCCCGGCACTGCGACGGCGGAAATGGTCAATGGAAGACGTACGTCGGTGGTGACCTCGTTGGCGTCAGTGACCCGCTTCGCAGCGACGTGGCCGATGACGTGGTTGCGATCAGCCTCTACTCGAAGCAGGCCGGCGGGTTCCTGTTTGACGGGGCGGCCAACCGGACTGACGGTTACTCCAAAGCTGTGACCGGCTGGGGCCACAACAACGTCGGCGACTATGTATGTACCGACGGTGCCAATGGCGGCGTCCACTGCAACGTGCAGATCGCCAAGACGGACATCAGTGTCACCGGCGCTGACGGCAACCTGCGCCCCATCACCGATCTGGGCTTTGCGACCCAGTACACACCGGACGGCGTTGCCGCGGTCAATGGCGACAGTGGCGGTCCGGTCTTTGCCGGGGTGAACAACTACACAACGGATGAAGCGCGTGGCACCATCACGGCACTGGACACTACTGTCACGTGTCCGTCCAGCCTCAACCAGAACACCGTCCTTGACGGGCACGTCCGAACTCCGTGGTGTCTCAAGGGCGCTTACTGGGTGCCGATCTACCAGACCTTGTCCGACATGGGCTGGTCACTCATCACCAACTAGCCAGTCCGGCAGGAGGCGTGGGCTGACACCGTTGGGTGTCAGCCTCGCAGGTTCTCTGGAGAATCTGGATCCCCCTGCTGCCGGCGATCGTGGAGTGTGCGCGTGACTGCAAAACGCATCCGTTGGGTCGTGGCTGTTGCCACAGTGGTGGCGGCCCTCACTGCGGGGCTGGTCGTCTGGCTGACCCGCGATGCAGAGACCCAGCAGGCTGCTGTGCTGGGCGAGGTGCTGGTCAGTAGGGATGGCCGGACGTTAACCACTGCCGTCAGGTGGACCCCCTGCCAGGAGGCCAAACCTCGCCTCACCGCCCGTGAGTCCAGCGGCTCCGTCACCGTGGCCTTGCGTGAAGGCTCGGCCGACCTACGGCACCAGTGCGCCAGTACTCCTCAGTTGATCAGCACCACCCTGCGTTCGCCGCTCGCGTCCCGGAAGCTCACGGACTCAGGTACGGGAGCGGCTATCACGCCGTTCCGCGCCACCCGACTCGCAATTCCGCGCTATCTCCCCAGCGGCTACCGGATGACGAACAACGTCTACCCGGACGACGCAGGTCAGCGCCCCGTCCCGTCGCCCTTCGAGCGAACTGCTGAGCAGGGCCCTGTATGGACGCGTTTCTACAGCACCCCTTCGGGGCTACCCACTCTGAGTATCACTCAGATCAGCGGCACGGGGCCTCGTGGCTCAGTCCCGGGGAAGTACGTTTCCGGGGAAAAGGTCTCCTTTGGTGGCCATCTCGCATATTTGGATGAGAGAAGCTCCGACGACCGTTCGATTATCTGGTCTGATGGCACCGAAACGTTCATCGTAAACTCGGCTAATCCTCGCATCGCGAAAGCGCAGCTCCTCCAGATTGCTAGTCACCTGGCGGGCTGAGCTACCCAAGGATGTCATCGTTGGAGTCGAAGCTGTGGCTCTCCGAAGGTAGGTCGGTGAAGTACTCGGTGTCGGCCTCCCCGGTGAGGAGGGCGTGCAGGAAGGGGACGCACTGGCTGTTGTGGGGTTCCCACTCCGGCCCCCGGCCTTCGTTGAGGATGACCGTCCAGTCGTTCGGCTTCTGGCCCGGCTGCCGCAGCCAGTAGAGGTACATGCCGCTTTCCTCGACGTAGGCCCAGGGTAGGACCTGCGCATCGGGGTGCTGGAGTGCCGCCGGCTTGGCTTCCGTCTGCCACAGGTCGGCGAGGATTTCGGCTCGCTCCGTGGCCTGGTCCAGGAGGTTGTAGTCCTCGTCGGGGCATTCGGGGTCCAGCAGCCAGATCGTCTCGTCGAAGACGCCGCCTCCGTAGGTCTCGACGAGTTCCTTGTAGTCGTCGGGCAGGGGTGTACCCAGTCGCTGCTCCACGAGCGCCCAGTCGCGTGTGCGGCGTGGCGTACCTGGGGGGATGAGCTCGGAGAGGCGTTCCACGGCGGGGTGCATGAGTGCCGGATCCTTTCTGTGCGCTCTACTAGGGTTTGGGTACGTTCAGGATAGTGACGGCGTTCGTCGCGCTGCCGCCTTCGTAGGGGGTGAAGCTGAAACCGTTGCTGCCCCGGGCGTGCAGGGTGAGTCCCACCGGTACGACGTCGCTCGGGTCGTTGGAGCGGTAGATGGGTGTGACCGAGTAGTCGATGGTTTCGCCCCGGTCGACGGCCGCTCTGATCTGGTCTTCGACTTTCCGCATGACCGGTGAGTTGGCGAATCGGTGCATGGTGACGAAATTGCGGGGGTCCTTGTTCGATCCGCCTATCTGGGCACCGAGCAGGTGGGTTTTGTTGAGCTTCTTGTATTTCTCGTAACCGGGCACGTTGACCTGGGGGTTGGTCTTTCCTCCCGTCATGTCCGGTTCGATGGTGGCTTCCATGCCGGTGGCGCGGCCGCCGGGTCCGGGTGCGCCGTAGCGGACGCGGCCGCCCCAGGTGACGTCAGCCTCGTCGCAGGGGGTGAGGCCCATCGGGTCGGACAGGGTGTGCGGGTTGTCGACGTAGGCGACGGGGTTCGGCGCCGGGTCGAGTCCGAGCGGATCCTGTGTGAGGTAGCGGGCGGTTTCGGGGTCGTAGTGCCGGAAGTAGTTGTGGTGCAGGCCGGTTTCGGGGTCGAAGTACTGGCCGGGGAAGCGCAGTGGTGTGTAGGCGGTGGCATCCCGGTTCCATGTCGTCGTGCCCCAGAGCGTCGCCCGGGTGCGCCAGGCGATGGTGCCGTCCTCGTCGACGAGTTCGGTGGGGGTGCCGATCTGGTCGGTGACGATGGCGAAGAACCGCTGGTCGATGACCTCCTGGGGGGCCGAGGCGAGCGATCTGGTCTCGGTCTGTGCGAGCGGTGCCAGGCCGTCGTGGTCCCAGGTGAGCGTGAGGAGTTCGTCGGTTCCGGCGACGAGGGTGGTCTGTTCGGTGAGGGTGCTGCCGTCCCACGTGAAGTGGGTTTCCTCGGCCACGGTTCCGTCGGCGGTGAGGCGCTGTTTGGCGATACGGCGGCCGAGCGGGTCGTAGACGTAGCGCCAGACCGTGCCGTCCGGGGTGGTGACCGACGTGAGCCGGTCCTCGGCGTCCCAGCTGTAGCGCCAGGTGTCGGGTTTGCGTGACAGGCGCGTCTTCTGGCGCAGGACGGTGCGGCCCGCCGCGTCGTATTCGTAGCGCGTTCCGCCGGCGCGGGTCAGGCGGGTGCCGGTGTACGTGCGTGTGCCACGGGTCTCCGTCCCGGGGTGCTGTTCCGGCCATGACGCGTGGGTCTGGTTGCCCATCTCGTCGTAGGCGTAGTTCTCGGTCCAGTCCGCTGCGTTGACGGCGGTGACGCGGCCCGTCCGGTCGAGGGTGAAGGTGCGGGGGCCGGTGTGCTGGTCCGTGACCGAGGTCAGGTGCCCGTCACTGCGGTAGGCGTAGGTCCGGTGGATCTGCGGGTGTTGGCTACCGGGGGTGGTGAGGGTCTGGCCGGTGAACCGGCCCTGGTCGTTCCAGGCGAAGGAGAGAGTGAAGCGGTCGTCCAGGCTGCGTTGGATTTCGCGGCCGGCCGTGTCGTGCTGGAAGGAGAGGGTGCGGCCCGACATGGTGAGGGCGTCGTAGTTTCCGAAGGAGTCGTACGAGTACGTCGTCGTGACGCCGGAGGGTGTGGTGCGACGGGTGCGGCGCCCGGCCGCGTCGCAGGAAGTGGTGAGGATCCGGCCGCCCACAGATTCGGCGATCAGGCGTCCTGCCGCGTCGTAGCGGTACTCCAGTTCGGTCTCGGGGGTGGTGGCCCGCAGGAGGCGTCCGCACGGGTCGTTCTCGAAGCGGGTTGATCGGCCGTCGACGGTTTTCTCGATGAGCTGGTCTGTGGAGTCGTAGTGGTAGGTGACGGCTTGCCCGACGGAGTTGGTGCGCCGGACGAGCCGTCCTGCGGCGTCGTACTCGTAGGTCACGGTGCGGCCGTCGAAGTCGGTCTCCGCGACGAGCTGTCCGGCGGCGTCGTACCGGTATGTCCAGGTGAGCCCTGGAGGACTGGTGACGGCCGTCAGGCGCCGCGCTGTGTCGTAGGAGAAGGTGTGCCGTGCTCCGCCGGCGTCCACGCGGGCCGTGAGCAGGTCGAAGGCGTCGTATTCCGAGAGCGTGCGTGCTCCACTCGGATCGGTGTGCAGGACGCAGTTGCCTTCCGCGTCGAACGCCCATGTTTCCCTCGCACCGTCGGGCCCGGTCCGTGAGGTGAGCCGGCCCTCGACGGACCATGTCAGGCGAGTCGTTTCTCCTGTCGCGCCGGTCACTCGTACCGGCCGCCCGAACGCGTCGTACTCCTGCCGTTTCAGCGTCCGGGATCCCTCGCTGACGGTCAGTGGCAGCCCGGCCGCGTTGGACGTGATCTCCACACGCTCCCCGAGCGGATTCGTCACGGCCGCGACAGCGCCGCGGCGCCCGACGGTGTAGAGGGTCGCCTGTCCGCCGGGGTCGATGACGGCCGTACGGTTGCCGCGGTCGTCGTAGGTGTAGTGCCAGACCGCGCCGTCGGGCTCTGTCACGGACGTCGGCAGATGGAGTTCGTTGTACTCCATGGTGATCCGGCTGCCGTCGGGCCGGACGACGTGTGTCAGGCGTCCATGGTCGTCGTAGGCGTACCGGGTGGTGTGCCCGAGGGGATCGGTGACGGCCACCAGGCGGTGCTTCGCGTCCCACTC
This sequence comes from Streptomyces sp. NPDC101152, assembly GCF_044768275.1. Lineage (NCBI taxonomy): Bacteria > Bacillati > Actinomycetota > Actinomycetes > Kitasatosporales > Streptomycetaceae > Streptomyces > Streptomyces sp. NPDC101152. Next base: position 15,338 of record NZ_JBIWPO010000068.1, read on the forward strand.
CTGGCTGGTGACGTGTCCGAGCGGGTCGACGGTGCGTATGAGGCGGAGCGCCTCGTTGTGCTCGTAGCGAGTGACGTTGCCCAGGGCGTCGGTGGTGGTCGTGGTGCGGGTGGCGTCGTCGTAGGCGAGAACACCGGAGAGGTAGCCGCCGCTGCCCTCGGTACGGATGACGCGGCCGCGCTCGTCGTACGTGTAGGTGTACGACGTGTTGTTGCGGTCGGTCCAGGAAGTGATCCGGCCCTCGGTGTCGTAGGTGAAGCGCAGCGGCAGGCCAGAGGAGTTGGTCACCTCGGTGAGGTGGCCGTTCCCGTCGTACCCGTAGGTGAGCAGTGTGGTTCCTTGGCTGTCCTGGCTGTCGGGGTCCAGGAGGCGCAGGGCCATGATGCGAGGCTGGTCGCGGTGCCGGTCGATGGCGATGCGGTAGCCGCCGGAGTGCGTGATCTCCAGAGGGGTGCCGTCGTCGGTGTAGCGAATGGTGATGCGCTGTCCGTTGCGGTCCACGATGAACTGCAGGGGGAGTTCTATCGCGTTGCCGTCGTCCGTGGGCTGCGGTGTGTGGAAGGTGGAGGAGATGCCGGTGCCGGGGTCGACCAGGCGCAGGGCACCGTCGACCTCGGAGTCCCAGGACAGCGGCATCCTGGGGCCGACCTCGGGATACACGGGCTCGCCGGTCTCGGGATCCGGGAGCGGGTAGACCAGCCGTGAACCGTCCGGTGCGGCGTACGTGACGGAGCCGTCGTCCACCTGCAGTCGCTGGTCGAGGGTGGATGCCCAGGACGGGCCGAACCAGCCGCCCCACCGGTACGAGGACACGTGGGTCCGCTGCAGCACCAGCGGGAGTACGCCGGGGAGTTGGACGTCGGTCTGGGGCAGCAGCATGTCGCCGGTGGCCACGTCGATCGGGTCGAGCTTGCACTCCTTCTCCGCCGCCTGGATCCCTGCCTCGAGCCTCTCGGCCTCACCGGGGCGGAGCCTGAGCCGCGACAAACCGTTTCCGCTGAGCTTCAACGCCTGGGCCAGCTCGGCGAGTTCGCTGGGCTTGAGGGCCTTCAGGCCCTTGCCGAGGGCCTTGCCCAGAACACCCATCCCGACGCCCATCACGGCGCCTTCGGTGAGGATGCCGGCCAGCTTGCCGGGGTCCTTGAAGGCGCCCGGGTCCTGCAGCAACGTCTCGAAGGCTGAGAACTTCGCGCCGTCCGCGGCGAGTTTGCCCACCTGAGCGACTCCGCGGATCTCCTTGAGCGCCTTCAGCGCACGCTCCACACCGCGGATGACCTCCATCACCTCGCGAATGACGGAGCCCAGTACCGAGCCCTCCTCCTCGATCCGGCCGACCAGCGCGACGACCTTCAGTGCGCGCTCGCCCGCCATGAGGGTGGAGGCGACCTCCGATGCGCCGGCGGTCAGGATGGACAGGGCAAGGCCCGCTATCTCGAACTCGGCGATCTCCGCCAGCATGACGCCGATCTCGGACAGCATCTCGTGCGCCTTGTCCGCGAAGTCGTCCAGCGCCTTGGCGCCTTCGCGCAGCGAGTGGGCCATCTCCGTGGCCTGCTTACGGGCGGCCTTGGAGCGCTTGTTGAACGCCTTGGCCGCCTTGCCCTCCCACTCCACGTCCGCCAGCGACTTGCGGGCGGCTTCGGCGGCGTCGTCCAGGCCGGTTGCCAGATGCCGCCACTTGGTGGCGATCTCCCGTACGCCGTCCGGGTTCACGGCGGGATCAGAGATGCCCAGGAACTCCAGGCCGCTGGCGATCGAGTCGCCGAACATGTGGTTGAACTTGTTGACGTAGTGCAGGGGGTTGAGGTCGACCATCCTGTGCCGCTCAGCCCTTCTCCGCCTGGGCCTTGGCCGCGATGAGCACGTCGAGCAGGTCGAAGGCGTCGGAGACCTCGCCTATCAGCTTGGCCTCCGCCTCCCACTCCTCTTCCAGCTGCCTGGTCAGTTTGGTCAGGGTGGTCATGCCCTCGCGTATCTCACTGGTCGCACTGAGCAGGGACCCCAGCGCGCCCAGCGCGCTCAGGTCGTGCGACTGCGCCTTGAACTCCTGCAACGGCTTCGCCGTGCGGTGCCCCACGGCCCGCAGTCCGGCCGCGGCCTTGTGCATGGACGTGGCCTGCTTCTTCAGGTCCGACATGCCACCTCACCCCCGTACTTCACTCTGTGCACATGGCAATTCGATGACCGTAGTGAGGTCGGTCATAGGGAAGGTAAGGCACCAGTCAAGCAATGGCGAAGATCGCCATCTTTCGCTTAGGCTGTGCCGTTCTTGAGCGGCGGGGCAGGCAAGGGAGTTGACCCATGCGGCACTGGCGGCAGCTCGTCATCGACACCTGGGGAGCGCTCGCGTACAAGCCGGCGTTCCAGTCCGCGGCCGATGGGCGGCCGACGCGCCTGCCGGGCCCCATGGCCGCATCGTGGCTAGTGAAGCCCCAGGGCTGATGCGTTCTCAGTCAGCGAGATAAACTGATTGCGCGTGTATGCGTCGCTGCGGATGGTTTGCTCGATTCGCCCTTGAGCGGTGTGCATCGTGAAGTCTCACGTCACGGGTCTGGCGTGAATGGCGAGTTGGGTACTCGTGGCGGTCGGCGGCCGATGACCATGGTGTAGATCATCGGGCAGGTCCGGTTCTGGCGGGATGATACTCGGCTGTGCCCACGACCGGCCCCTACCTACGATCCGTCAGCAGGTCGGCACACGGTGAGAACGCGGAAGGCGCAGGGATGCAGGAGCGGCGGCGGATCACCGCCCGCCAGAGCGAACTGGATGCTCTTGCCGAGGAGTTGGGCAAGCAACTCCAGGAGGCAGGCCGAGCGGCACGAACTGGCGATCGCGGAGCGGAGTGTTGAACCGCCTGGCCGAGCAGGCCCGGGTCGATGCCGGGCTGTCGCTCCGGCATCGGCGAAGGTGGCCGGGCGGGCGGTCCTGCCTCATCTCGCACCGAGCCGACGCGGCCGATGAGGGCGGGCTGCCCGGCGACTACCGCAAGATCCAGGCGATCGTGCGGGAGGCGGACGGCGCGGTGCAGGTCAGGGCGGTCGGCGAGCGGTTGGGGCTGGACGCCTCGGTACACGGCAAGTTGGAACCTTTTGCGGGCGAAGATGACCAAGCCCGCCGCTCGGGGCTGGCTGCACAAGCGGTGCGACGGGTGGTTCACGGCACGTCCGTAGGCGCGCGGGGCGGGCCCGTAACTGACGGGCCCCCGACGGCAATGGGGATCGCCCTCCTGCGAGAGCACTAACAGCCGCTGAAGAAGTCGGTGAGGGCGGCGGCGACTGCCTCGGGCTGCTCCTCGGGGATGTAGTGACCGGCGTCGGGCACGATGACGCCGGTCACGTTTTCGGCCCACGGGCTGATGGAGGTCGCCATATCCGGGATCGAGCCGTGGCTGCTGGAGATTCCGAGGACGGGCGCGGTCAATCGCCGTTGCTCGAGTGCCGCGCGGTTCTTGCGCGCGGAGTCGGCGGCGTCGCGGTAGTAGGCGAGGCTAGCGCGCAGGCCGCCATCGACGGCGAGGGCCGCGCCGTAGTGGTCGAGCTCTGCTTCCTCGAACGCGTCGGGCGCGAGGGACTTGGTCTTCAGGAACCAGCTGATGTACTCCCGTTCGCGGCCGGCTATCAGCGTCTCGGGAAGACCGGGCACCACGTGGAACGCGAAGTGCCAGGTCTTGAACGCCAAAGTCGAGTCGAGAGGGATTGCTTCCGGCATGGTGATACCGGGAATTCCGGCGTCGAGCAGCGCGACTCCGTGCAGTCGGCTCTCGTAGTTCAGGGCGAGGGAGAAGGCGACCCAGGCGCCGATGTCGTGCCCGGCGAGCCAGTAGTCCTGCACGCCGAGAGCGTTCACGGCGGCCTGGATGTGCGCGGCGACCGTGTGCGTGTCGTAGCTGAGCTCCGGATGCTCGGAATTGCCTTGGCCCGGCCGGTCGATCGCTATGACCCGGAACCGATCGGTCAGAGCAGGCATGACCTTTCGCCAAGCCCACCACGTCTGCGGGAACCCGGTGAGCAGGACGACGGCCGGTCCGTCCGGCCGACCGCCTTCGACGGCGTGCAGGCGGACGCCGTCGGCGTCGACCCAGCGATGCGTGAATCCGGCCAGGTCATGCAGGGGCAGGGCGGGGACGGGGTTGGTCATGGGAATCCTCCATCGAGGCGGGTGGACCGTGCTTCGACGCTAGCACGTCTTGAACTGATCAGTCCAAGATGGGAGGATGGGCCGCATGGCAGGCAAGAAGCAGTTCGACATGGACGCGGTGCTCGACGCCGCGATGATCCAGTTCTGGCGCTCCGGCTACGCCGACACCTCGCTCGACGACCTGTCCCGGGCGACCGGCCTGAACCGCAGCTCGATCTACTCCTCGCTCGGCGACAAGGACGCGCTCTTCCTTCGCTGCCTGGATCGCTACGCCTCGCGCTACGGCGACAAGTTCGACGCCGCCCTCTCGTGCGCGGCCGAGGACCCCGTCGCCGCCGTCCGTGCGTTCTTCGACGTCACCCTGGGGCGCATCGCCGACCCCGCCGTGCCCGACGGATGCCTGATGGCCCAGTCGGTCATGGCGAGTCCGGCACTGAGCCCGAGCGTCGCAGAGCATGTCAAAGAGTTGTTCGGCCTGCAGCGCCCGCGCCTGCGCACCGCGCTGAAGGCCGGCGGAATGTCCGACGAGAACGCCGAGGACTTCGCCGTACACGTAGCGGCCGTGAACCACTCTCTCGCGGTGATGGGCAGGGCCGGGTCGAGCCCGGAGCAACTCCGGGCGATCGTCGGTGTGACCGTCGACGCGCTCGCGCGGGCGCTGCGCCGATGATCACGGAGGCCGGAATTTCCTGCGCACCACTTTGAGTGGCATCGTGCGCGACATCGGAGCCGGCGGCGACGGTGCCCGCGGTATCGTTTGGGGGTTCTCCCCGAACGGCGCCTCGCACGTCTTCAACGTGATCAACGTAGGGGGTGACGTCATCTTCCTCGACGGACAGAGCGGGCACGCCAATCCGCGTGGGTTGTCGTGGTCGAGCCGGCTCTGTCGTGGCTTCACGGCTTGCGTCGCACTGACCGCGACACTCTGATTCAGGTCAGCCAGGCTGTCACTGCCCTTCAGGAAGAAGGTCCCGCGCTGGGTAGGCCTTTGGTGGACACGATCAAGGGTTCGGTGCTGTCGAACCTCAAGGAGCTTCGACCCGGCTCGGCAGGGGCCACGGAAGTGCGCTTGCTGTTCGTGTTCGACCCGGCTCGGCAGGCCGTGATCCTGGTCGGCGGTGACAAGGCGGGCAATTGGTCCGGCTGGCACCGCGTCGCGGTGCCCCAGGCGGAGCAGGCATACGCGGAGCATCTGAAGCGAATCGATGGAGAGGACGGGGCGCGATGACTGATCACCTCAAGGACCCGCAGGCCGTCTCCTGGGGAGACCTGACTGAGGATTTCGCCTTCACCGACGCCGAGAAGGACCAGATCCAGAAGGGGGCGCAGGCGATGGACCTGGCCTCCCGTGTGCACCGCCTCGCCGAGTTGCGGAAGCGGCAGCACACCACACAGGTCCAGGTTGCCGAAGCCATGGGCGTCACCCAGGCCCGGGTCTCGCGCATCGAGAAGGGCCAGCTGGAGCGCAGCGAGGTCGACACCCTCGCCGCCTACGTCAAGGCGCTCGGCGGCAAGTTGAAGATCGTCGCTGACTTCGGAGACGAGAGCTACGTCCTCGGCTGATCCGATCGAAACGCCGCGACCCAGGCCTGCCCGCAGCCCGGTGGGCAAACTCGCTTCTTGAAGTCAGGGATGATGCTCCACCCCGGCGTGAGGGGTGGAGCATCATCTCGTTGGTAGGCCATTCCGTTGCGCGTGGGTTCGAGACCCCCTTGCGAGCAGTGGCGATGGTCTCCGTACTCAGTCGGGACTCGTCCTTCCAGGACGCGTTCTGGACACAGGTTGGACACAAGGATCGGAAAAGACTGACAAGGGCCGGGAAGGATACAGAAAACGGCCCCAGATCGCACCAGGGAGTCGCCCCCAGTGCCTCAAGGCTCGTAAGCCGAGAGTTGCCGACGTACCCCGTTCGGCTGCTCGGGCTACGGGCTCCCTGTAGCTGGGTGGCCGAGTGACGGACGATAAGCGGGTCTGCGAAGTTGAGCGGTGCGCTGGCTCGGTCTGCTGACAGGGCGTCACAATTTGTGTTGGCCGGCAAGATGTCCGGGGTCGTACGTGATCATTTCTGCGAGCTTGCTTGATCGACGAGTCCACCGGCCTTCTGCCTCAAGGCGGCGGTGAGGGGAACTGTCAGGGTTCCCCAGCATGTGCCTCGTCGGCAAGAAGGCCCAGCAGGATGATGTCGAGCGCCCCGGCGAGGCGCTCGTGCAGGTCGAAGGGGGCCGGTTCCTCGCGGATCCAGCGCAGGATCGTCGAGAAGTAGCAGGCGGCGAGCAGTTGGCCGGCCTGGTCGCGGTCGACGCCGGACCTGATCTCCCCTCGTTGCCGCCCTTGCTCGACGATCCTGGCGAGTTCGATGTCCAGGGACGGGTCCTGCAGGAGGTGCCCGTACCGCGCTGAGGCGTCCATCAGGACGGTGGTCTCTGAACGGGAGGCGACGTTGAGGTCGGCCATCTCCTTCAGGTAGCGGCGCAGCCGGTCGCCGACCGGCAGGTCCTCGGCGTGCTCCGCGCCGAGAATCTCGGCGACGCGGGCGCGGCGGCGGATTCCCCATTCCTCGAGGAAGCCGACCTTCTGCGTGAAGTGGTTGAAGACGGTGGCCCGGGCGACGTCGGCGGCCTCGGCGATCTGCTCCATGGTGGTCGCCTCGTATCCCTGGGCGACGAAGAGACCGACCGCCGTCTCATACAGCTGGTCGTGCAGCTTCCTGCGCCTGCGCTCCTGGCGCCCGACGGCCGCGCCGTCCTCGGAGGCGGCTGCCGAGTCCCGGATCTTCATGGCCCCCAGTACAACACAAGGCCGCACGGCTCTTGACCCCTCCCTGGCATCTATCTAGATTCTTCGCCACTGCTGGACTCCAGTCCAGCAGTGGATGAAAGTCTCGCTCTGCTGATCGCGGGACGCTGACAAGGAGGCAACGTGGCTTCCGTGACATCCCAGACGGGCTGTGTCGAGCTCGGACGCGGCTGTTACGCCTGGATCGCGGGCGATGCCGGATGGGGCATGAGCAACGCCGGGCTGATCACCGGCCGGGGCGCGTCACTGCTCGTCGACACCCTCTACGACCTGCGGCTGACCAAGACCATGCTCAACGTGCTCGCGCCGCTGACCGTCACCGCACCGATCTCCACCGTGGTCAACACCCACGGCAATGGGGACCACTGGTTCGGCAACCAGCTCGTGGCCCACGCCGAGATCATCGCGGCCCGCGGGTCCGTGGCGGACATGCGGCAGGTGGGCCCCGCCGAGATGCGGGCGCTGACCGGCATGGACAGCCCGGCCGGACACTTCGCCCGCCGGATCTTCGGCCGCTTCGACCACACCGACATCGACCCCGTCCTCCCGAACCGGGTCTTCGACGGCGAGACCGTCCTCGACATCGGCGGGATGGAGGTCCGCCTCATCGACGTGGGGCCCGCGCACAGCGCCGGCGACACGATCGTCCACGTGCCGCAGGCCCGGACCGTCTACACCGGCGACATCGTCTTCGCCGGAGCAGCGCCGGTCGTCTGGCACGGTCCCTTCTCGCGCTGGCTCGCCGCCTGCGACCTGCTGCTGGGCCTCGACGCCGACATCGTCGTACCCGGCCACGGCCCCGTCACCATCAAACAGGCCGTCCGCGAGATCCGCGACTACCTCGAATACGTCCATGAGCAGGCCACCGCCCGGTTCACCGCCGGAATGCCGGCCATGGACGCGGCCCGCGACATCCGCCTGGGTCGCTTCGCGGACCTGCACGAGAGCGAACGCCTGGCCGTCAACGTGCACACCGTCTACCGGGAGCTCGACCCCTCACTGCCCCCGCTCGACGGCCCCATGCTGTTCGGCTGCATGGCCGAGCTCTGCCCCCGCGTCTGATAACGCTCTCCGCCTGCCCAGACGAGGCCCCACCCTCCGCCGACCGGCGCACCGCCCCTCCGGTACGCGCAGCTCCCCACCATCCCTCGGGCCGTACGTCCCGCCAACCCTCCAAGGAGGAGACATGGTCTCCACCCCTGCCTACGACCCACCCGCCGCCCTGTCGTCCGACGCCGCACCGGCTGCTACAGCACGCCACACCGGCACGATCATCGCCGGCTGTCTGGCCGTCTGCCTGGCCCAGATCGGGCTCGTCCTGCCCGCCGCGATCAACGGCGTCATGCAGCGCACCCTCCAGACGTCCGGCGGAGAACTTACCTGGATCAGTGACGCCTTCCTGGTTCCCGCCGCCGTCCTCGCGCTGACCTTCGGCGTCGTGGGCGACTTGTACGGCCGAAAGAAACTGGTGGTCGGCGCGGCACTGCTGTCCGCCGTCGGCTACCTGGTGTCCGCCACCTCCGACTCCGCAGCGCAGTTGATCACCGGTCAGGCGATCTCCGGCATCGGAGCAGCCGCGCTCTTCCCCGCCTCCCTGTCGATGATCACCGCCATCACGCCGACACCGGCCGCGCGAGCCAAGGCCTTGGCCTCCTGGACCACGGCCCTGTCGCTGGGTGCCCTGATCGCCCCGCTGATGTCCGGCAGCCTCGTCGAACACGCCTCCTTCCAGTGGGCGTTCGGCGTAACCGGCATGCTCGCCGTGATCACCGCGGTGGGTGCCTGGCTGCTGGCCACCGAGTCCAGCGCCCCCGAAGGCCGCTCGCTCGACTGGCCGGGGCAGATCACCATCGCCGTGGCCATGCTTACCCTGTTGTACGGCATCATCCAAGGCCCCTCCGACGGCTGGAGTTCGGCACCCGTCGTCGCGTCGTTCGTCGCCTGTGCTGTGTTCCTCGCAGCGTTCGTGATGGTGGAGCAGCGCAGCGCAGCCCCGATGCTGCGCCTGGAGCTGTTCCGCATCCCGGCCTTCGCCGCGTCGGCCGCGATGGCGGTGATCGGCATGTTCGGCTTCCTCGGAGGCGCGTACGACCTGAGCATCCGCCTCGGCGTCATCCAGCACCAGAGCCCCTTCCACACCGCGGTGCCCTTCCTGGTCATCCAAGGCATCACCCCGTTCATCTGGCCGTTGCTGGTCCGCCTGCTGCACCACGTCGGCCCCGGCCCCATGCTGGTCACCGGGTTCGTCTCGCTGGCCGGCGCCCAACTGTGGCTGCGGGTGGTGCCGATCCACGAAACCGGCCCGGTGCCCCTGCTCGGGCCGCTGGTGCTCAACGGTGTCGGCTTCGGTCTGGTCGTCGCCGCCCTCACCGCCGCGGCCGTCAACGTCGTACCGCCCACCCTGACCGGCATGGCCAGCGCCACCACCAGCCTGGTCCGCGACCTCGGCCAGACCCTCGGCCCGGCCATCGTCGGCGCCGTCGCCCTCGGGATGGCCGCGAGTCAGCTCACCGGCAGCCTCGCCGACGCGGGCCTTACCCCCAAGGAGCACGGCATCGCCTCCGCCGTCCTGCACGAGGGCGGCCCGCTCGCCCTGCACAGCGCCAACCTGGGCCCGCTCAGTGCCAAGCTTGCCCCGCTCACCGAGCACGCGCTGGCAAACGGCTACAACAACGGGCTGCTCCTCACCGCCGCGGCCTGTGTGGCCGCCGCTGTGATCGCCGCCGTCTTCGTCGGCTTCCGACACAGCGGCACCGCGCCGGCCGAGGCGGAGGGGAGCACGGCGTGAAGTTCGCAAGCTTCGTCCACGACGGGAAACGGCAGTCGGGAATCGTCGCCGACGACCAGCTCCACCCCTTCGAACACCCCGTCGACCTCCTGGACCTGATCGTGGAAGGCGAGGAGGCTCTGCGCGGGGCGGGAGAACGCGCCCTGACCGCCTCCCTGCCCGTGCCCCTGGCCGACGCGCGGCTGCTGCCTCCGCTGCAGCCGCCCACCGTTCGCGACTACATGACCTTCGAGAGCCATGTCGCGGGCGTCGCACGGGGATACGGCGACACCGTCCCCGAGGAGTGGTACGCCGCACCTGCGTTCTACTTCACCAACCCCTACGCGGTGATCGGTGCCCACGACGACGTGCCGGTACCGCCGGGCTGCGGGCGCTTCGACTTCGAACTCGAAGTCGCCGCCGTCATCGGCAAGGCGGGCCGGGATCTGACGCCCGAGCAGGCACGCGAGCACATCCTCGGCTACACGATCCTGGGCGACTGGTCCGCCCGTGACCTCCAGGGCCGCGAAATGAGGGTCAAACTCGGCCCGGCCAAGGGCAAGGACACCTCCACCACCCTCGGCCCCTGGCTGGTGACAGCAGACGAATTGGAACCCCACCGCGACGCGGAGGGCTTCCTCGACCTCGCCCTCACCGTCGCCGTCAACGGCGAGACGGTCGGCCAGGACCGACTGGCGAACATGGCCTGGACGTTCGAGGAGATGGCCGCCTACGCCTCCCGCGGCACCTGGATCCGCCCCGGCGACGTCCTGGGCTCCGGAACCTGCGGCAACGGCGGCTGCCTGGCCGAACTCTGGGGCCGCAACGGCATCCTCGAACCACCGCCCCTCGTCCCCGGCGACAGCGTCACCATGACAGTCGAGGGCATCGGCACCACCAGCAACACCGTCGTCGAAAGCGTCGCCCCGGTGCCCCTGCCACCTGCCCGCCGCAGGCTATGACCACCGTGCGGTGAGCTCTGGCACCGCTCCGGTGACGGACACCCCGTCCGGCACCGGAGAAAGGCATGAACAAGGTGGACAAGGTCATGGCCTCGAACGCCGAGGCGGTCGCCGAAATACCGCAAGGGGCGTCGCTGGCGTGTACGTGGCCTGCTTCTTCAGGTCCGACATGCCACCCCACCCCCGTAGTTCACTCTGTGCGCATGCCAACCCTCACGACAGTAGGGAGGGCGGTTATGTGCGAGGCGACGCACCAGTCAAGCGTGAGCAAAGACGGTCGTCCCGTAGGGTGCGCCGCCCTTGAACCTGGAAGAGCGCACCTGGAGTTGACCCATGCGGCACTGGCGGCAGCTCGTCATCGACACCTGGGGAGCGCTCGCGTACAAGCCGGCGTTCCAGTCCGCGGCCGATGGGCGGCCGACGCGCCTGCCGGGCCCCATGGCCGCATCGTGGCTGCCGGACTCGGAACGCCGGCGCCTGGCGGCCTGCACCGTGCTGGCCGCCTACGATCACAACCAGGCCGCCGCCCTGCTCGGCGAGGGCGGCGACGACCGCCGGGAGTACGGCGATGCGTCCCTGATCGTCGACCAGACTCTCTCGCACCTGCTCGGCGAGTCCCAGAAGATCGTGGTCGAGGGAGCCGAGGACGGCATCGTCGGGGCGATGGAGCGGGAGGCGCTGCTGCGGGAGTGGGCGCAGTCCGCAGCTGGGCCAAGCTCCACGTCCCCAAGCCGTAATCCCGCCCCCGCCCCGAGAGAACAACAACCCCGTGTCCACGACCAGCAGCGCCCCGAGGCTCCTCGCCGACATCGCCGAGCGCACCGTCCTGAGCCACATCGAGGCCTTCCTCGGCCTCCTCGTCGCATCGGGCACGAGCGACCTCGTCGACCTGTCCACGCTGCAGTCCGCGGCCATCGCCGCGCTCCCGGCCGGCCCTGGCCGTCGTGAAGGGTGCCGTCGGTTCCCTCCTCGGTCGCTCCGGCACCGCATCCTGGCTCCCCGCCAGAACCGACTGCCGTGAGTGGAGCGTTGTGTGTGACTGTGCCGGGCACCCGCCGGAGCCAACGCCCACTACCGGCGACGACGCGAGCACGGCGACGGGCATGCCGACGCCCAGCGCAAGCTCTTCAACCGCATGATCGGACAGCTCTACCGCTGCCTGCAGCACCGCCACACGCCGCGTTCCCCATCGAACTCGTCGCCGCAGCTTGACGCGTTGGCATCGCGAGGTGTCTGCCCTCATGCCCCCGCGCGGCCACAATCACCTGAACAGGGTCTTGCTGTACGCGGACGGCACCCGTGCCATGGTCCGCGGCGCCTGGTCCGGAGCCCGGTGACCGCGCCTGCCGACCGGGATGAGCGTCAGGCGGTGACGATGTCCGCCTTGAGCGGCAGCAGGGCCTGGGCGATCGTGCTGATGGTCGCCTCGTCCACCCCGGCCTCCGTGAGCGCGCCGGCCAGGTGGTCGACGACCTTGCCGAAGGCGCCGTCCGTGATGGCCAGGTGTTCGTGGGCCTTGCCCATGGAACGGCCGGAGTAGGGGCGGGTGGCGCCGAGGGCCTGGCCGATGAAGCGCCGCTGGTGCTGCTTGAGACGGTCCAGGTCCACTCCGGTGAAGAACGGCTGAAGGTCGGGATCGCCGAGGACTTTGTCGTAGAAGATGTCGACGACTGCCCCTACGGCGTCCTCTCCTCCGAGCTGCTCGAAGAGGGTCGGGGAAGTGGCCCCGGACGGCGTGCCGGAGATGGTGTCGGTCATGGTGCCAGCGTCGGGCCGCCGTCTTGCCGGAACGTGAGGAGACGGTTTCCGGGCTGTCAGAAGACCCTCCGGCCCGCCCGGGACCGCGGTGAACTCTTCGCAACCGGCTCCTGACGCGCCGGGTGGACGCCGGAAACACCGGGTCAGTCGTTCAGGTACGCCTACCTCGCTGAACTGGCCCACCGACCATCCGGTGTTGACGCTCACGGACCCCCACGAAGATGATCCTGCTTCAGTGACCTTCCTCGATCGCGACCCCAGATGTTGCGCCAGAACGCCTTGTGACCCTGTGCGTCAGAAGGTCGGCTCGACAGTGGACTGTGAGACCAAGGCACAGGCCGCTACCTGCAGTTGTGCTTTCCATGCCGTTTCGTCGAGCCCCAGCGTGTACTCGGTGCAGCACGAGCAAGGCGGGAGGAGCGCCACGAATGCTTGCTCCGCAGCGGTCTCGACCTCCGTATCCGACGAACCTGCTCCAACGTGTCGCGGATGTCCCGGGGGTCCGCATGACGCGGCATGCGGCAAGTTCGCACAGGGCTGGCGTGTCCATTCCCATTGCGAGCGCCTGGGCAGCGGTCATCGGCAGGCCTTCCGGACACACCTGATCCGCCTGATACAGCCACGCTGCCTCCAGCAGGGGTTCCCGTACCTCCTGGGCCACGCGGAGATCGCGTTTCTCTACGGAGTGGAGCGACAGACCTCCCAGCTGTGGAAGACCCGCGGTGTGCTGGGTGAACCGGACGTCGTGATCTCCGGTAATCCGTACTGGTTGCTGCCGACCGTGCTCGGCCCCGCCTCGGGCGGCACGCGGGAGTACCTGCCGGGCAGGCTGAAGGAGTACAGGGCCGGCATCGACGGCGGGTACGAGGTCCACGATGCGGCGGAACTTCCCGACATCGTCGGCTTCAAGGAGATCCCCTGGATCTTCGGCAAGAAGTACATGGACGTGTACCAGTGGAGGGTCCGCCGAAGCTGCGTGGTCGAGGGCGCCATGATCTCCGGGTCGCCGCTCTGGCTGCTGGACACCGTCCTGGCGGACGCCGAACAACGGGGCCGCGCCACGGTGCAGGACGGCATCGACCCGATCCGGGCGGGGGAGCGGGAGCCGAGCAAGCCCCGCGGGCGCAAGCCGTCCGCCGAGCCCAAGGAGACGCCGGCGCCAGCCGGCAGCGCGGACCTTCCAGCCCGGTCGAGACTCGGCGGAAGACGTCGCCGCGGTCACCGCCGAGCTCCTCGACGCCGGGTTCTCCATGACCGTACGCCCGAAGCGATGACGTAGCGGAGGTCGCCTGTAAGACGGGCGGCCTGCGCCTCGACGGACCGGTCCATGCCCAGCCTCAACCATGCTGAGGCTGCCAACTTCCCGCACCGGCCTCCCCTCGTTCTGAGCGCCGAAGACATCACCAACCGACTGACCGCAGCCCCACCTGCATCACAAGACGTGGGGCGGGGGAATGCTGCCTGACGCGGCACTACGCCAAGGCCAATACGCGAGACCGGATGACTCAACGGCGTAGGGGTTGGGGGCGTCCGCATGACGGTGACCTGCGTGGACTGAGTTGGATGAGACAGGTCGACTCGGTTCGTTGAGGCGAAAGACCGGAGCCGGCCCGTGGGGACTCAGAGGACACCTCAGGGGGCCTCGCCTTAGGCGAGGCCCCACAACGGGATCAGACGGTGAGGACGAGCTTGCCCTGGAGGTGACCGCCGTCGAGCAGCCGGTGCGCGTCGGCGACGCGCTCGAACGGGAACGTCTCCTGCACGTGGACCCGGAGCCTGCTCTGTTCGACGAGTTCGACGAGACCTCGCAGGGCGACCGGATCGGGTTCGACCGCGATGCCGCTGAAGCGCATGCCGGCCGCCTCGTACCTGGCGATGAGCTCCGAATCCTCCTCGGCGACCGCCGTCACCAGGTGACCGCCCGGGCGGAGCACTTCGAGCGACCGCTCGACGGTGTCGCCGCCGATCGTGTCGAGCACGACGTCGACGTCGCGGACCGCCTCGGTGAAGTCGACCGCCGTGTAGTCGATCACCTCGTCGGCGCCGAACCCCTCGACGAACTTCCGCTTGCTTCCGCTGGCGGTGGTGATCACGTGCGCGCCGAGCGCTTTCGCGATCTGGATCGCGACGTGGCCGACCCCGCCGCCACCGCCGTGGACCAGGACGCGGTCGCCCTCCCGCACACCGCCGAGGTCGACGAGGCCCTGCCACGCCGTCAGCCCGACGACCGGCAGCGCCGCCGCCTCGACGTGCGAGAGCGACGCCGGCTTGCGTGCCAGGTGCAGCGCCGGCGCCGACACGAGTTCGGCGTACGCGCTCGCCGCCCGCGGGAACAGCGGCATCCCGAACACCTCGTCGCCGGGCCTCAACCGCCACGTCCCCGGTGCATCCTCGACCACGCCGCTGATGTCCCAGCCCAGAATGAACGGCGGCTGGCCGATCAGCGGGAACTCGCCGGCGCGCAGGCGCGCCTCCAGCGGGTTCAGCCCGATCGCCTTGACGCGGACGAGAACCTCGGTCGGAAGGGGCTGGGGCTCGGGCGCGTCCACGATGGTGAGCACCTCGGGACCGCCGAGCGTCTGCTGGGTGATGACTCGCATGACTCTCCTGGCTTTGGAAGGGAGAGAACCCAGGCTATGAATGTGATAGGAACCAGCAGGTACCTTCGGCGCAGGTACCTTTAGCTCATGAGCGGTTTCGGTCCCGGGGATTCCTTTCTCGCCGACTGCCCGGCGCGTCTTGCGGTCGAGCTGATCGCCGACAAGTGGACGGTGGTCGTGCTCTACGGCCTCAGCAGGGGCCCGGTGCGCCATGGCCAGCTGATCGAGCTGATCGGCGGCATCTCCCGCAAGATGCTCACCCAGACGCTCCGCCGGCTCGAGGCACATGGACTCATCCGCCGCCACGCCTACGCCGAGGTGCCACCCCGCGTCGAGTACGAGCTCACCCCGCTCGGGGCGACACTGATCGATCCCATCCACATGCTGACCGAGTGGGCGAGGTCGAACGGCGACGCAGTGCTCGATGCGCTCGACGCCGACCCCGAGCCGGTCGCCCATAGCGACTGAGGCCCCCCACTAGGGACAGCCTCTCCAGACTCCACCCCGGCCGGTACAGCCATCCAGCACCCCCCCAGCCCCTCGGTCGCGCGACTAGTAGCTTGTTGCGGCTTATTTTCGCTGTGTGGTTGGGTAGAGGTGGCGTAGTTTCACGCGTGCGTCGTCGGTGGTGAAGTGCCAGTGGA
>NZ_JBIWPO010000069.1:0-30742 GCF_044768275.1 Streptomyces sp. NPDC101152
ACCTCCACCTCACAGGCCTCGGCACCTGACCGCGAACAGGCCTGCAACCAGCTCCAAAGTCAACCCCCGAAGGACTTACGACGCAGACCACTAAGTCAAGCTCCTCCGCCTCCCCGGCAGCCGTTCCACGCCTCCGAGAACGTCCGCGACACGCTCCTGCACGCCTTCACCGACCGGCCCGCAGGACTCGCCCACTCGCTGACCTGGGACTGGACTACGTCGGACTCGACTTCTTTCCGGACGTCTTGCGCCCCATCGCCCCCGACCAGCTGGCCGGAGCGGTCACCGCGGGCCTCAGCGCCTTCCGGCATACCGACCTACCGACGGCCGGCATCCCTGACTCCGTCGCGATCCGTGTCTGCGAGAACGGCCGGCCCACCGGCCCCGGCCGACCTGAACATCGACGGCTACTCGTTCTTCTCCCTGCGAGACACCGACAGTGGCGCCGACGCACTCTTCCACCACTTCGACCTGAAGTGCTCATCGGCCCTCTTCTGGCGCCGACCGCCGGTCGGTGAGGCGCTCCTGGTCGGCGGCGTTACCGGCACGAGCCTCGGTGCGGTGGCCCCGTGCCAGGTAGTCCCGGACGATCAACTCGACAGCATCCTGCGGACTCGTGGTGCCGGCCAGCAGCATGACCTCGATGGCCAAATCGCTGTCCAGGCTGATGGTGACCTTCGCCATGACACCTCCTGAAGGGTTCCCGCGGAGCCTACCCAAGCGGCTAACGGTCGGCGATGGGTAGGTTGCCGCACTCGGGAAGGAGGGACGGAGCCGGAAATCCGGCCGGTCACCAACGGCTCTTTCTGTAACGAGTTCTTAGCCCCCTGAGATGTCTTGACCAAAGACATAGGGGCACCCCCCGCGGCACACCGTGTCATTCCGAAGGAATGCGGAACTCGAATTCGGGACGGTCCCACGGCACGGCGGGAGGGTTCGCGAGCGCGCTCCCGGTGCGCACAGCACCGACGCGGTGGTAGAAGTCCGCGGCGGGAAGGTGCGACACGACCTTGACGCTGTCGAGGCCGGCGGCACGGGCCTCGGACTGCATGTGCGCGACGAGCAGCCGTCCGATTCCCCGTCCTTGCGCTTCGTCCGCGACGAACAGCAGGTCGAGCTCCGGCGGAGCGAGGACGAGCGAGTAGAACCCGAGGACCCGGCCTCCATGCTGGTCGGCACCGACGGCCACGAAAGTGCGGTGGGCCTCGATGTAATCAGGACCGACGCGGTAGCCCGCAACCGCGGCCGAGTACTTGCCCTGATAGGCGCCTGAGCCACGCACGAGGCGGGTGAGCCGTTTGGCATCCCTCGCCACGGCCCTCCGTATCGTGATCGGCTGGCTGCTCGGGGAAGTGCGTGAACCCATCGGAAGAGTATTGCACCGCCCGGAATCCGGAGAGGGTGACCCCTCCCGCCCCGTCGAGCCGTAGCGCATCGTCGCCTGTCACAGGGAACACCTGCACGGAGGCGGAGCATCGGGTGGCTCGGTCCTCAGCCGAGGCGTCCCGAGGCACGCTGGAGCAGGGCCCTCAGCAGCGCGGCTTCCTCGGTGCCGAGGGTGGTCACGATGCTCTCGTGCTCGCGTTCCACTGCCGCGGTCCAGCGCGTCAGTGTTTCATTGCCGCGTTCGGACGCGAAGACCAGCACGCGTCGTCGGTCCTGGTCGTCGACGCGGCGCAGGACGAGGTTCAGCGAGACCATGCGGTCGACGACCTTCGTCAGGGTGGGTGCGGACAGCAACGCGAACTCGGCGATCTCCGTCATGGCATGCCCTGCGCCGTCACCGAGGAACGACAGGACCCGCCACTCCTCGAGTGTGCCGCCCTCGACCTTCAGCGCCTCGCCCAACCGCAGGACGACGCGGCGCTCGACGAGGGTGAGCACTCGTGCGAAGTCGAGTTCGGCTACGGCCGCCGGGGTGGTCGTGGTCATCGCCCTGCCAGAGTTGTCGTGGTCGTCGGGTGGAGTCATTCCACGATACAGTCCTTTCCTTATCTTTGTGAAATATTCTCGTAGCAAGCAACGGCTAGGGTGAGCGCCTATGATCGAGAAGGCGTCTGTCCGACTCGGCGCCCCGGCGGGCCGGACCGGTGACGCACTGGATGTCGCCCTGGTGATACCGCTTCAGGGCCCGGCGGGCATCTTCG
The DNA here is from genome assembly GCF_044768275.1 of Streptomyces sp. NPDC101152. Classification (NCBI taxonomy): domain Bacteria; kingdom Bacillati; phylum Actinomycetota; class Actinomycetes; order Kitasatosporales; family Streptomycetaceae; genus Streptomyces; species Streptomyces sp. NPDC101152. The sequence continues at coordinate 2,148 of NZ_JBIWPO010000069.1, forward strand.
GTCCGTCCTGCGAGTGCTGCGCCCAGCTGGCGGCCGAAGAGGTCAACGCCGCCTCGGGTGTGCTGGGCAGGGAGGTACGCCTGGTGCTCGTGGACGGTGGCGCGCCGCCCGAGCAGGTGGCCAGCGAGATCGACGCGCTGATCTGCGGAGGTGTCGTCGACGCGGTGGCCGGCTGGCACATCTCGGCGGTGCGCGAGGTCGTCGCCCCGCGCATCGACGGACGGGTGCCCTATGTGTACACCGCTTTGTACGAGGGCGGTGAGCATTCGCCCGGCGTCTTCCTCACGGGTGAGACCCCGAACCGTCAACTGCGTCCGGCGCTACGGTGGTTGGCGAGCGAACTGGACGTCCGCCGTTGGACGATCGTCGGGGACGACTACGTATGGCCCCGCTCGTCGGCCCGCGCCGCCCACCGGTACCTGCGCGAACTGGGCGGTGAGGTGTGCGAGGAGATGTATGTCCCGCTGGGCACCCAGGACTTCGAGCCGGTTCTGGCGCGGGTCGCCGCAAGCGGCTGCGAGGCCGTCCTGATGCTGCTGATCGGGCAGGACGCCGTCCTGTTCAACCGCGCTTTCACCGCCGCAGGGCTGGACCGCGACCTGATCCGGTTCAGCTCCCTGATCGAGGAGAACGTCCTCCTGGCCACCGGTCCGGAGAACACTCGGGGCCTGATGACGTCCGCCGGTTACTTCGAGGACCTGCCGACCGCGTCCGGCCTCGACTTCGCCGCTGCCTACTTCCGGCGTTTCGGCCCAGGCGCACCTGTGCTCAACAGCCTGGGCGAGTCGTGCTACGAAGGCGTGCGCATGCTCACCGAACTGCTGCGCAGGGCGGGCGACACGGACGTACAGCGCATCCAGGCGACCGCTGAGGGGCTGGCGTACGAAAGCCCGCGCGGCACGGTGCAGATCCGTGACCGCCACCTGGAACAGCGGGTCTTCCTCGCTGCGGCCGACGGGCTGCAGTGGGACGTGCTCCAGCAACTTCCCTGAGAGCTCTCTTTTACCTGCCTGTAACCCCGGACCCTTGCCCAATTGCTTCGAGAAAAAATACTTTCTCTTCGAAGCTTTTGGGAGGTAACCCCATGGCCAGTTATCAGTACCGCTGCACGGGCTGCGGCCCCTTCGACGTGATCCGGCCGATCGGCCGGACGCTCCCCGAGGAACCGTGCGCCACCTGCGCAGTACCCGCTCGCCGGGTCTTCACCGCCCCGATGGTCACCCGCACCTCCGCTCCCCTGGCCCGTGCACTGCACGCCCAGGAAGCCAGTGCGCACGAACCGCGGGTCGTCACCGACCTTCCGCCGGTCCGCCGGCGTCCGACCCCGCCCGCCGATCCCCGGCAGGCCCGGCTCCCCAAGTCCTGATCTCTCCGCGTACCGCGAACCACCGGAGTACGGAGGCAATTCCATGCCCGAAGTCGTCTTCAGCGTCGACCAGGCCCTGTCCATGCGTGACCAGAAGGTGCCCGGACACAACCGCTGGCACCCCGACATCCCGCCCGCTGTCACGGTGAAGCCCGGTTCGGAGTTCCGCATCGAGTGCCGGGACTGGACCGACAACCAGATCGGCAACAACGACTCCGCCAATGACGTGCGTGACGTCGACCTCACCCACGCGCACATGCTCAGCGGCCCGATCGCCGTGGAGGGCGCCGAACCCGGTGACCTGCTCGTCGTGGACATCCTCGACCTGGGCCCCGTGCCACAGGCACAGGGTGAGGGCTCGGGGCAGGGATGGGGATACACCGGGGTCTTCGCCCGGGACAACGGCGGCGGATTCCTCACCGACCACTTCCCCGACGCCTACAAGGCCGTCTGGGACTTCCACGGCCAGCAGGCCACCTCCCGCCACATCCCCGGCGTGCGCTACACCGGGATCACCCATCCCGGACTGTTCGGCACCGCCCCCTCGGCCGAGTTGCTGGCCCGCTGGAACGCCCGTGAGCAGGCTCTCATCGACACCGACCCGCACCGGGTGCCGGCCCTCGCGCTGCCGCCACTCGCCGACAACGCCCTGGCCGGCACGGCGAGCGGCGACGTCGGCCGGCGGATCGCCGCCGAGGGCGCCCGGACCGTCCCGGCCCGGGAGAACGGCGGCAACCACGACATCAAGAACTTCACCCGCGGCTCCCGGGTCTTCTACCCCGTTCTCGTCCCCGGCGCCCTGCTCTCCGGTGGCGACCTGCACTTCAGCCAGGGCGACGGCGAGATCACCTTCTGCGGCGCCATCGAGATGGGAGGCTTCATCGATCTGCACGTCGACCTGATCAAGGACGGCATGGAGAAGTACGGGGTCACCACCAACCCGATCTTCATGCCCGGGAACGTCGCACCGCAGTACACGGAGTTCATCTCGTTCGTCGGCATCTCCGTCGACCACGCCGACGACACCAACCACTACCTCGACGCGACGCTGGCGTACCGCAACGCCTGCCTCAACGCCGTCGAGTACCTCAAGACCTTCGGCTACACCGGCGAGCAGGCCTACCTGCTGCTCGGCTCCGCCCCGATCGAGGGCCGCATCAGCGGCGTCGTGGACATCCCCAACGCATGCAGCACCCTCTATCTCCCCACCGCCATTTTCGACTTCGACATCCGGCCGACGGCCGAGGGCCCGAGGAAGACCGACCGCGGGCAGTGCGCGGTCACCTCGTGACAAGCACCTCCTGACGAGCAGTTCCCCTGAAAGGCAGTGGCATGAGCGACCATCTCACCTTCCAGCTGGGCGACTTCACCACCCAGCACGGCGCCACCCTGCGCGGCGCCCACCTCGCCTACACCACGTACGGCGAACTCAACGCCGACAAGTCCAACGCGATCGTCTACCCCACCTGGTACTCCGGCCGGCACTGGGACAACGAGTGGCTCATCGGCCCCGGCATGGCCCTCGACCCGGAGCAGTACTTCATCATCGTCCCCAACATGCTGGGCAACGGACTGTCCAGCTCACCGAGCAACACGCCGCCTCCGTACGACCGAGCCCGCTTCCCGCGCATCACGGTGTACGACCAGATCGAGGCCCAGCACAAGCTGGTCACCGAGGAGTTCGGCATCGAGAGGATCGCTCTGGTGACCGGCTGGTCCATGGGCGCCGGACAGACCTTCCAGTGGGCCGTCAGCCACCCGGAAATGGTGGAACGGATCGCCCCGTTCTGCGGCTCCCCGCGCACCAGTGCCCACAACAAGGTCTTCCTCGAGGGCGTCAAGGCAGCGCTGACCGCCGACGCGGCCTTCAACGGCGGCTGGTACGACGCGGACAAGTGGCCGACCACCGGACTGCGGGCGCTTGCCCGGGTGTACGCGGGATGGGGCTTCTCGCAGGCGTTCTACTGGGAAAAGGAGTACGAGAAGCTCGGCTACACCTCCCTCGACGACTTCCTGATCGGATTCTGGGAGGGTTTCTTCCTCGACGGCCGCGACCCCAACAACCTGCTCGCCATGCTGTGGACGTGGCAGAACGGCGACGTCGGACTCACCCCCGGTTTCGACGGGGACACCGAGGCGGCCCTGGGCTCCATCAAGGCGACCACACTCGACATGCCCGCCGAGAAGGACCTCTACTTCCCGCCGGAGGACGAAGCCTGGGCCGTCAGCCACATACCGGGCGCCGAACTCCGGGTGATCCCCGGCCTCTGGGGTCACTTCGCCGGCGGCGGCAGCAGCCCCAAGGACACCGAGTTCATCGACACGGGCATCAGGGAACTGCTCGCCAAGCCAGGCGGGTTGGCGTAGCCATGAAGGGCAGACTTCCGCACGAGGTCAGCGCCTCGATCGTCGCCTTCGCCACGGTCCTCCTGCTCCTGAGCCCGCTCCACATGCCGACCTGGGCGATCTTCATCACCTGGGCCGGAACCTTCCTGCAGGGCGGCCCGAACATCGCCAACGCCGTTTCCATGATCACCGCCACCACGACGGGCGCGGCGTTCGCGGTGGTCGCCGTGCTGCTCAACCGGGAGACGAGCACGATGTTCGGCACCGGGGAGGTCGCCCAGACCCTGGCACTGGGCGTGGTGATCTTCTTCGTCAACGGCACCCTGCTGGCGACCGGCCGACTGAAGCCGTTCGCTCTCGTCCCGGGAATGTTCTTCGGCTTCGCGTCGACCTTCGCCACCTACTTCGGCGGATTCGGCTACGACTCGGGAAATCTGGGCGCCGCCTTCGTCAGCGCCGCCGCGATGTGCGCCCTCGGCCCGCTCTGCGCGGTCCTGGGACTGCGCCTGATGTTCGCGCCGCCTCACTCCCCCGAGCCGCAGCCGCATGTGACCGAGGAGGTGACACCGTCGAGCGGGTGAGCACCGGTACGACACCTTGCGCGTGGCCGGGACCGAGGGAGACTTTCCCCTCGGTCCCGGACGCGTTGTCCTGCGCAGTGACCTGGCAGGGCGGTCAACCAGAGGGCCGGAAGCAAACTGCCGTACGATGCGGCACGTTATAGCCGGATTGTACGAGCAGCTAGGGCGGCTGATGCCGGCGACGGTGGCGGGACTGCTCGGCCAAGGCGGCTTACGTCGCCCGAGGCGGTCACCCTCGCCTGGGCACGGCCTCAGCTCAGCGTTCCGGCTGCTGGACCGGTACTTCGGACGCCTCGTTGCATGCGGGATGCCCAACCGCCGAGTGCGCCGTGCGCAAGTTGCTGTGCAGGCCACCCGCGAGGTTCCGCGTCCGGCCGGACGACTCGTTGAAGTGCGTCCGTCTGCAGGCGTATGCCTGCGGGAGGACGTCCCACGATGAGGTCGCTGGCTACGATCACCGCATGGAGCGAGACCTGCCGCCCTCGCCGTGGCTGAGGCGGTTGCCGTCGGGTGTCTGGACGGTGCTGACCTGGTGCGCCGCAGGGCTCCTGGCGCTGCTGCTGTTCGCCTCGACGACGTACCGGATGGCATGGCCCTTCGGACTCCGGCACCCCGCCTTCGCGCCGGCACTCGGGCTGCGGGCGGCCGTGGCCGTGGTGCTGGCGCTGGCTGTCGGCTGGGCCCGGCGGTGGCCTGAGCAGGTGTTCGGCGTGCTCCTTGCCGAGTCGGTCGCGGTGGTGCTGCTGGGAGAGCGGACGTGGCCGCTCTTCTTTGCTCTGGGCCTCTTGGCCGGTTACCTCGCGGCCGTGCGTTCCCGCCGGATCTCCGTCCTCGCGGGCGTCACTGAACTTGCGGTCTGGTCGGGGGAAGCGATGGCGGTGAGTCACGGGCCGGTGGCGTTCAGTGATTTCGTCAGCAGTCTTCTGGGCGCCGCGGCGAGCATCGCCATTCCGTGGGCGATCGGCAACTCGATACGTCAGCAACGTGGTTACACCCAGGCCCTGCGTGCGTACGCCGCCGAGCAGGCGGTCACGGCCGAACGGCTGCGGATCGCCCGGGAGTTGCACGACGCCGTGGCGCACAGCATCGGCGTCATCGCGATCCAGGCGGGTGCGGCAGGCCTGGTGCTGGACGCGGAACCGGCCGGGGCCCGCCGGGCGTTGGACGCCATCGAGGCCACGAGCCGGGAGACGCTGGCGGGCCTTCGGAGGATGCTCGTCTCCCTTCGCCGGGCCGAGGCCGGCGAGGATCCTCCGGGCAGCGCACCACTCGCAGGCCTGGAGGCCGTCGACCGGCTGGCCGAGACGATGGCGCGGGCGGGCGTCACGGTGGAGGTGCGATGGCAGGGGCGGCCGCGTCCCCTCCCGCCCGAGGTCGACCTGGCCGCCTTCCGGATCGTCCAGGAGTCGGTCACGAACGTGGTGCGCCATGCGGGGGCACACCGCTGCGAGGTTCACATCACCTATCGGGAGCAGGAGTTGGACATCGAGGTGCTCGACGACGGCCGTCCCGTCCACGGCCACCGTACCGGCGTTACCGGTTACGGAATCTCCGGGATGCGCGAGCGGGTCGCACTGCTGAACGGCCGGTTCAGCGCCGGGTCCCGTCCCGAGGGCGGCTTCCGGGTGGCCGCGAGGCTGCCCGCATGACGCCCTCCGACACCGGCCAGGCGATCCGTATCCTGCTCGCCGACGACCAGGAGCTGGTGCGCACCGGCCTGGGCATGGCCATCACCCATTCCCCGGGCCTGGAGCTCGCAGGCGAGGCAGCCACCGGCGCCGAGGCTGTCCGGCTCGCCAGGGAGATCCTTCCGGACGTCGTGGTGATGGACATCCGGATGCCCGGCATGGACGGTATCGAGGCGACCCGGCTGCTCACCGCGGGCGCGGCCGACCCCGTGCCGCGCGTGCTGATCCTCACCACCTTCGACGACGACGACAACGTCTACGCCGCCCTGCGGGCCGGTGCGAGCGGCTTCCTGGTCAAGGACATGGCGCTGGTGGACATCCTCGCAGCGATCCGCGTGGTCGCCGCCGGCGACGCCCTGATCGCGCCGAGCGTCACCCGCCGCCTCATCGCCGATCTCACGGCGCGGCCCGGACCGGCCGCGCCGAAGCGCCGACTGCCAGGCGTCACCGAGCGCGAGCGCGAGGTGCTGACCCTGGTCGGCCGCGGGTTGTCCAACGCGGAGATCGCCGCGCAGCTCTTCATCGGCCCTGCCACCGCCAAGACCCACGTCGCCCGGTTGCTGACCAAGCTGGATGCCCGCGACCGCGTCCAACTCGTCATCGCCGCCTACGACGCGGGCCTGGTGTCCCCGTCCGGCTGAGCCCGCACGGACGGGGACGCCAGGATGCGGCCCCCGGGGCGCGGCACGCTTACGGGCTCTGGACGCTGACTTCCGGCTCGCTGGGGGAAGGACCGTCCAGGAGCGGCTCCGGCTTGCCCTTCAGCTGCAGGTCGAAGAAGTCCCCGAGATACGTGCGGGTGATCGCCAGTCCGCGCAGCGGTGCTATCGCCCCGGGCGGGCTGGGCCGGCCCACCGCCTGGGAGAGCAGTGGCAGGTCGCTGAAGGTGCCGTGCTCGGCGCCGGCGATGGTGAGCCGGCGCTTCCAGCCGTCCAGGCCTGCCCAGGCGTCGTCCCAGCTGGAATCCATGCCCGGGCTCTCGTCGGACTGGGCACCGAACAGGAGGAAGGGCCGGCCGTTCAGACCGGTGGCCGGGACGGGCACATAGAAGGTGCCGTCCATGTTCACCCCGGCCCGTAGCCGGTGGTCGGCGGCCATGGTCACGGCGGCGGCGTCACCACCGATGGAGTGCCCGGCCATACCGATCCGTCGCCGGTCGATCAGGTGGGCGTATGTCCAGGGCGAGTGACGGGACGTCAGCTGGTCTATCACGAAGGAGGCGTCCTTCGCCCGGCTCCTGGCGATGGCCGGCAACCCGCCCGCCGGCGGCTGGTCGCAGATGGCGCAGGGCAGGGTCCGTCCGTCGGGGAAGGTGACGCCGGGGGTCTCATAGGTGTGGTCGATCAGCGCGACGACGTACCCGCGGCTGGCCAGGTCCTCTGCGACGCTGCTGAACAGCGCCCGCGGGAAGGTGAAGCCGGGCGAGAGCAGCACCAGCGGGAACCGGCCGTGCAGCGGGCGCGCGTCCGCACGCGCCCACGTCCGGACCGCGGTCAGCGCCTCGGGCGGGATGCCGGAGCCCGGGACCCTGTCCTGCAGGAACAGCCGAGCCTCGCCGGTGGTCATGTAGGGAGCCGGTGACCCGCTCCCGGGCCGGGCCGGGTAGTACATCGACACCATCAGCCGCCGCGGCCCCGCAGCAGGCACCCACGGGTCCCGGCGACTGTCGTCGACAAGGTGAAGCATGTCACGGCCGGCTGCGTACGGGCCGGTCGGACGGGGCAGGGCCGCGACGGACCCGCTCGGTGCCGGGTGGGAGGCCGGGGCGATCGACGGGGTGGCGGCGAGGGACGGTGCCGCGGCAGCGACCGGCAGCGGCAGGACGAGTGCGAGCACGGCGGTCAGCGCCGTGCGGCGGATACTGGTCATGCGCCAGAAACTAGATCGTGGGCACACCTCCTGACGTCAGCTCAGGAGCGGACGGACACTTCCGCTTCCAGGCGGATCCGCCGTCCCCTCGCAGGCGGACAACACCGCGGTGAGCCTCAAGGAACCTGTCGGCCCGGGCCACCAACGGGCCGCTGCCGCCAGACGTTGTCGCGCTCAGTGCGGCGTTGACGGGCCCGCGTCAGCCGGTGCATTGGGCGTCAGGGGCGGGTGGTGTAGGTGAGGAAGGCGGCGCCGCCGGGCAGCACCGTGTGCCCGATCATCGTGAACGCTCGCGGATTCGTTTCGGACTTCCCGGCGAACAGCGGGATGCCTGCGCCGATGGTGACCGGGTTGACCTTGAGGACGAGTTCGTCGATCTCCGGGTAGAGGGCTCCGGCCAGCTCGGCGCCGCCGACCAACCAGATCCCCTTGCCGTCCTGGGACTTGAGCTCGCGTACCTTCTCCAGCGGGTCGGTGGAGACCACCTCGACTGCCGCGTCCGGGCTCTTGGGCAGGCTGCGGGAGAAGACGTGGTGCCGCAGGTGGGGGTAGGCGTCGGTGATGCCTGCGTCCAGTCCGAGCTGGTACGAGCGGCGCCCCTCGAGGACGGTGTCGAAGCGGGTGCCGGACGCGGTCACGCCCAACGCCGCACGGGCGGGCGCCGGCAATGTCTCCGGGTAGTGCGTGACGATGTGCTCCAGGTAGTCGGGGGTGACGGTGAAGAAGCCGTCAGGGCCGGTCGGGTCGCCCCCTTTCGGGCCGGCGATGAAACCGTCGAGCGTGGTGGCGGCGTAGTACGTCAGGGTGCGCACGGCAATCATCCTTCGGTGGTGTAGAAGAGGCGTAGTGGATGACGTAGTACGGGAGTTCTCCAGGGCGCGGGAGGGCGACATTATCGTGGGGAGTGTCGGCCGCGAACCCGCCGCAACCCGGGCCGCAGCGCGCTGTCGAAGGTGATGGGCCCATGAGCAGGGCCCTGCCGATCGCGCAAGAACCGGTCGTCCCGCGGGCAGTCAGCCCGTTGGGGTGTTGTAGTTGACGATCCCCTCCACCATGAGGGCGACCGCGCCCGCCAGCGGGTTGGCCGTTCCTACGCCCACGACGTCGGGCAGCTTGTGCGCCTCGCTCTCGGTAACGGCCACCATGCCCCAGAACGCGTTGAAGCCCGACGGATCCGCCGGCTTGTCGGTGGCCGCCCCCACGGTCAGGACGCCTCCCGCGTCGGTCAGGGCCAGCGCGCCCATCTGGCGCAGCGTGTCGTGGTTCCGCTCCTCGGCGGCCACCACGCTCCAGCCCGCCACCTCCACCTGCCGCAAGGCGTCGAGGAGCCTGCCCTGGGTGTCCGCGCCGGAGACAACGATGTCGGGCAGGACGAGGGCCACCGGCCCCTGGGTCATCGGCAAGGCGGACCGGATCGCCCCGTCGAGGCCGGGCCCGAACGACTCGTCCTGGTAGACGAAGACCATCTGGAAGGTGTCGGCATAGCGCGCCAGGTAGCTCACCGTGTCGAGCTTGTGCGGTGCGAACACGACGACGAGGCGTACCTGGAGTCCGCTCTTGGCGAGTTCGACGACGGCTTCCAAGCTGCGGTCCAGCACGGTGACCCCGGGAGCCAGGCAGTGCAGCTCCTTCGGGTAGGGCGCCCCGAAGCGTGTTCCGTATCCGGCGCAGGGAAGGATGACCGAGACATCAGGTACGGGTGTGGACGAACTCTGCATCGAGTGGCGCTCCGGTTGTGTGGACGGTTGGGGATCTTGCACACCTCGCCGAGCACAGACTGCCCAGTGCCGGACTGCGATGAACCTCGGGCTCTGGGTGCGCCGTAGCTTCCGGGACCGTTGCGACCAGAAACTCCCGAAGGCACAAGTCTGCTGCGAAATAGGCGAGTTGATCGACCTGTCCTGGCGCGAGGAGCCAGGCGTCGATCGCCCAGGCTCGCCGACATGCGACCTACACTGCTGGCGATCATCCGGACGACCGACCGTTGGACCCGACGAAAGAGGGCGCTGAATGCGGGTGCTGTTGTCTACATACGGGACACGTGGCGACGTCGAACCGCTGGTGGCACTCGCGGTACGGCTACGGGGGCTCGGCGCGGACGTGAGGATGTGCGCTCCGCCGGACGAGGAGTTCGCTCAGCGACTCGCCGGTATCGGAGTGCGGTTGGTGCCGGTCGGGCCGCCGGTCCGGGAGTTGATGCGCGGGAAGGCCCTGCCGTCGGCGGCGGACCTGGCCCGGTACCGGAATGAGCTGGTCGAGGCGCAGTTCGACGCCTTCCCTTCGGCGTTCGACGGATGTGACGTGGTGGTGGCGGCAGGCCTGGGACAGGTCGCCGCGCGTTCCGTGGCCGAGGCCGCCGGGATCTTCTATGTGTACGTGAGTTATGCGGCGGTCCATCTGCCGTCGCCGCATCACGCGCCGCCGCCGCGTCCGGGCTGGCCGGAGCCCGAGGTCGCCGACAACCGGACCTTGTGGGAGTTGGATGCCCAGAACGTCAACGCGCAGTTCGGGGAGGCACTCAACCGTCACCGGGCAGTGCTCGGTCTGCCGCCGGTGGACAACGTGCGCGATCACATCCTCACGGACCGTCCGTGGTTGGCGGCGGACCCCGTCCTGGGGGCGTGGCCGGAGACTCCCGGCCTCGACGTCGTGCAGACAGGCGCGTGGACGCTCCCCGACGAACGCCCGCTCCCGGCGGACCTGACGAGGTTCCTGGACGATGGCGCCCCACCGGTCTATGTCGGCTTCGGCAGTATGTCTCCGGCCGAAGGCATAGGCGGCATGGCCGTCGAGGCGATCCGTGCGCAGGGGTACCGCGTGCTCGCGTCGCGTGGTTGGGCGGAGTTGGATCTCGTCGACGGCGGGGACGACTGCTTCGCCATCGGCGAGGTCAGCCATCAGAGCCTGTTCGGCAAGGTGGCCGCCGTCGTCCACCACGGGGGCGCGGGTACGACGTTGACGGCGGCCCGGGCGGGCGCGCCGCAAGTGGTGATACCTCTCCAACTGTCGGACAACCCGTACTGGGCAAGCCGGGTGGCGGCGCTGGAGCTCGGTGCGGCCCTCGATGCTTCGACCACGTCCCTCGCCTCTCTGGGCGTCGCGCTCAAGAGCGCTCTGTCACCCGGGACGCGGGCTCGTGCGCAGTCCGTGGGCAGCCGGCTTCGCACCGACGGAGCGGAGGTGGCCGCGCGCCGGTTGGTCGACGGGTCGCGCTGAGCGGTATCGCCTGGTGGCTCGTGCCGGTGCCTCGGTTGCTAGCGTTCGGGTCATGGACGACGGCGTGTACGTGGGCAATGCGGGCAAGGACGCGGCAATGGACCGGGGGTGGCTGCTCGGGCACTTCAAGGAGCTGGGCGATCCTCGCCACAGTGACGCCGTCGAGGTGAAGTGGGGTGTCCATCCCCGCGGTGAGCGACGAGCGCAGTGGGTGAAGGGTGAGGTGCGGACGGCCCTGCTGGTTCTCATCTCAGGCCGCTTCCGTATGGAGTTCCCGGGCCGCAGCGTTCTGCTGGAGCAGCAGGGCGAGTACGTCGTCTGGGGCCAGGGAGTGGATCACTCCTGGTTCGCCGAGGACGATTCCGTGGTGCTGACCGTGCGATGGCCTTCGGTGTCCGGGTATGCCGTCCCCGAGGAGGGGAACGCGGCACGACCGAAGTGAACCATTTACCTCATGTGGTCCGCCATCTTCAGGAAAACCCTTGATGTCGGATGCCGGGCGCAAACGGCGTTCCTCCGTTGAATGGTGTGGCGTTGGTCACCGTTGACCGCCTAATCGGAGCGCACTTAGCATCAACGGAAATGGGCCGCCACATTCGGCTGAATTGAGTTGACGGGGAACTCCGGAACTGATTTCCACCGTGTTCTCTTCTCGTGAAGGGTAATCCGTGACCTTACCCCGAATCGCACCCAGTAATCATTCCGACGAAGAGACGGAATCCGCGCCTTTGTCATTGGCCCAGGAGCGTCTGTGGGTCATGGCGCGCATGGACGGAGACGCCGGCGCCGCCTACAACGAGCCCATGCCCTTCGACATCCGGGGGCCGCTGGACCGGAACCTGCTCATCAAGGCGCTGCATCTGCTCGCGGCCCGGCACGAGGCGCTGCGCACCCGGCTGGTCCCGTCAGCGGGTTCGGCTCTTCAGGTCGTCGATCCGCCGGACACGGGGTTCCCGGTGACCTTCGAGGATCTGACGGGACTGCCGGACCGGGGCGAGCGGTTCACGCGCCTACGGGCGGCGGTGGAGGGCACCCCGTTCCGCCCGGGCCAGGAGGCCATGGTGCGCGGTTGCCTGATAGCGCTCGAACCACAGCATCATGTACTGGTTCTGACGGCACATCACATCATCTTCGACGGCTGGTCCCGCTCCCTGCTGCTGAGGGAACTGGGCCTGGTGTACTCCGCGCTGCAGCAGGGCCAGGATCCCTCGCTGCCCGAACTGTCCTGGCAGTACAGCGATTACACGCGCTGGCAGTGGGAGTGGATGTCGGGAGACGAGCCCGCCTCGCACGCCGAGTACTGGACCACCGCACTCGCCGACGTCCCGGCCGTGATCTCGCTGCCCACCGATCGGCCCCGCCCGCCCGAACAGGACTTCCGCGGCGCCCGGTTGCCCGTGACCGTCGACGAGGACCTGACCCGGGCCCTGCGCGCGCTGGCCGCCGACAACGATGTCTCCCTCTATGCGACCGTCCTGACCGGCTGGTCCGTGCTGCTGTCCCTGCTCTCCGGGCAGGACGACATCGTGGTCGGGGCCCCCACGTCGAACCGTCGTCGCGGCGACGTCGAGCATCTGATCGGCTTCTTCGTCAACACCCTCGCCCTGCGTGCGGACCTCTCCGGCTCTCCCACCGTCAAGGACGCCCTGCAGCGGGTGAACCAGCGGATCCGTGACGCCCTCCAGCACGTCGACCTGCCCTTCGAGCGAGTCGTCGAACTCGTCAACCCACCGCGCAGTCCCGCCTACACAGCCCTGTTCCAGACCATGTTCGCCTGGGTCCCCTCCATGCGGAAGGAACTCGAACTCCACGGTCTGGAGGTCGAGTTGCGGGAGGACGCCGCCCACGTCCCCGCGAAGTTCGACCTGGTCCTGGCCCTGGCCGACGAGGGTCGGCACCTCACCGGGGAGATCGACTACGCGGTGGCGCTCTTCGACCGGGAGACCATCCAGCGGTACGTAGGGCATTTGCTGCGGGTGCTGCGTCTGATGGCCGAGAGGCCGGATGCCGAGATCGTCGACCTCACGCTGCTCGACGAGGACGAACAGCGGTCACTCCTCGCCTCCTTCAGCGCAGGGCCCACCGTGACCGGCCCGGCACCGGCGGGCGTGCTGGCGCGCTTCACCACGCAGGTCCGCGAACGCCCCGGACAGTGCGCGGTGGTGGCCGGTGACGCGGAACTGGACTACGCGACCCTCGACCGCCGCGCCAACCGCCTCGCCCACGCGCTGATCGCCCGCGGCGCCGGTCCCGAACGTGTCGTGGGCCTGCACGCCGGCCGTACCACCGAACTCGTCGTCGGCGTGCTCGGCATCCTCAAGGCCGGTGCCGCCTACCTGCCCCTCGACCCCGGCCAGCCCACCGAGCGGCTGACCGCCATGGTGAGCGACGCCGCACCGGTCCTCGTACTGACCGACCGGAACGACAGCGCGGATGACGGCGGAGAGGGGTGGGAGACCCTGGCTAAGGTGGAGGCGAAGGGAGCTCACGACGAGGCACCGGCCGTCGACACGGACCCGACCCGGCTCGCCTACGTCATCTACACCTCGGGATCCACGGGGCGTCCCAAGGGCGTGGCGGTGACGCATGGCAGCGTCGTCAATCTCCTCGACCACTGGCGCGACCTCATGAGCGACGCCCCCGGCGAGGCGTCCTCGGCCTGGTCGAGCATCGGCTTCGACGCGTCCGTGCACGAACTCCTCGTCCCGTTGACCACCGGCGCCGTCCTGCACCTGGTTCCCGACGAACTCCGCGGCGATCCAAAGGCGTTGCTGGACTGGATGCGCGAACGCAAGGTCACCCAGGCGTTCCTGCCCCCGTCCTACGTCCTGTGGATCGGCGAGGACCCGGCCGCCCGCCTGGCCGGCTCAAGCCTGCGTCAGCTCCTCACCGGGGTGGAATCCCTGCCGGAGAGCACCCTGCACCGGATGCGGGAGGTGCTGCCCGGCCTGCGCATCTGCTTCGGCTACGGACCGACCGAGGCCACCCTCTACTCCACCGCCTACACCGACCCGCAGCCGTACGAGCGGTCGTGTCCCATCGGACGTCCGCTGCGCGGCACCCGCCTGTACCTGCTCGACGACCGGATGCGCCCGGTACCCGTGGGAGTCGCCGGAGAGGTCTACCTCGGCGGCGCGAGTCTGGCACGTGGATATCTGAACCGCCCCGACCTCACCGACGAACTCTTCGTGCCCGACCCCTTCGTCCCCGGTGAACGCCTCTACCGCACCGGCGACTTGGCGCGCTGGCTGCCGGACGGCAACGCCGAGTACGTCGGCCGCCGCGACGACCAGCTCAAGCTGCGCGGCTTCCGTATCGAACCCGGCGAGGTCGAGGCGGCGCTGCTGGCGGTCCCCGGGGTGCGGGAGGCCGTCGTCCTGGCGGACCGCGACTCGCCCGGCGGTCCGCACCTGGTCGCCGGCGTGGGATGCGCGGCCGAGGCGTCACGGCTGCCGCACGAGTGGCGTGCGGCCCTCAAGGACCGCCTGCCGGACTACATGATCCCCGCCGTGGTGGCCGAGTTCGAGCGCCTGCCGTTGAACCGCAGCGGCAAGGTGGACCGGGCGGAGGTACTGCGCGTCGCGGCCGGAACCCGCGCGGGGCGGGTCAACACGGCTGCTCCCCGCGACCATGTGGAGATGGCGCTGTACCGGGTGTGGCGCGAGGTCCTGCTGCACCCGGACATCGGCATTGGTGACAACTTCTTCGAGCTGGGCGGCACGTCGATCTCGGCGATCAAGATGGCGTCCGTCGTCGAGCAGGAACTCGGCGTCTCGCTGCCCGTCCGGGACGTCATGCTGCACCCCACCATCGAGGCCCTCGCCGAGCGCGTGCGCGGCAACGGCGGCGATGACGCGCTGTCGGTGGAAACCAGCAGCCTGGTCGAGTTCCGTGCGGGCAGTGGCCGACAGCGCGTGGTGTGCGTGCACCCCGCCGGCGGCACCGCCTTCTGCTATCTGCCCCTGTCGGCCGAACTGGCCGACGACATAGGCGTGGTGGGGCTTCAGGCACCCGGCATCAACCCCGGCGAGTCCACCTTGCCGGACGTGGAGGCTATGGCCGAGGAGTATCTGCGGCTCGTCGCTCCCCGCGCCGACGAGGCACTGGTGCTGTGCGGGCTCTCCTACGGCGGTCTCATCGCCTACGAGATGGGCCGCCGCCTGGTGGCCGCCGGGCACGAGAACGTCAGCGTGGTCCTCCTCGACACCCACGGCGCCCAGGACGACGAGCAGCGCGCCGCGATAGCGCCGGTCGGCATGGCGGAGTTCCGGGACAAGCTCGTGCGCTTCAACGGGATGTACCCGGGAATCGACGACGACCAGGTGGCCCGGTACCTCTCCGTCTACAACCACCACCGCGAGACCGCACGCCACTACGCCGTTCCTGAGTCGGCGGCCCGGGTCGTACTGATGCAGGCGACGGCCGTGGAGGACGAAGCGCAGGACGTCGAGCAGGCTGCGACCCGTCTACGCGCGTTCTGGCAGCGACGCGCCATCGGCGAGTTCGTCGTCGAGCCGGTCGCCTGCGGTCACTGGGACATGTTGGAGAGCGACGAACTGCCCCGGGTCGCCGCCGTCCTCACCGCCGAACTGCACCGGTTGACCTCCGCCCCCGGCCAGGGCGGGACGCACCACATCACAGCTTCAGGCACGTCGGAGGCACCATGAAACCGCGCGACGCGGCCGAGGACTTGAGCACCCCGGCCGGTATAGCCCTCGAGATTCACCGCCGAGCCCTGCGCACCCCGCGAGCAGAGGCGGTCGTCGACGGTGAAGTCCGCCTGGACTACGGGACCTTGAACGCTGCGGCGGCTGCCGTCGCCCAGGAGTTGAGGCGGCGGGGTGTCAGCGCGGGGCAGGCCGTGGCGGTGGCTCTCCCGCGTTCGTGGCGGCTGGTCTGCGTGATGCTGGGCATTCTGCGTCTGGGCGCGCAGGTCGTGCCCCTCGACACGCAGAGCCCCGCCGAACGTCGGCACTTCATCCTCCGGGACTCCGGCGCGGTCGTTCTGGTCCACGCGACGACCGGGAACGTCGCCGATCTCCCGGATCTCACGGATCTCCCGCAGGACGTGACGGCACTCGCGGCGGACGACCTGCTGCCCGAACTCCCGGACACGGGCGGGGACGTTCCGGTGCCGCCCGCCCCTGGCGAGGTGTCCTTCCTGTTCTACACCTCCGGAACGACAGGGCAGCCGAAGGGCGTTGAGGTCCGTGACGCCGGAGTCCGGCGGCTGGCACAACCCGGCTACCTTCGCGTCGAGACCGGTCTGCGCTACGCCTGCCTGGCCAATCCGGCTTTCGACGCGCTGAGTTTCGAGGTCTGGGTGCCCCTGCTGACGGGTGGCTGCTGTGTGGTCCTGGGTGACGGGGACGTGCAGACTCCTGAGCGGCTTGCCGCGGCGCTGCGACGTGGGCGCGTGGACACCGTGTTCATCACGACGGCGCTGTTCAACACGATGGTCACCGCCGTTCCGGACTGCTTCGCCGCGGCCGGTGAGGTCCTGGTGGGTGGTGAGCAGCTCAACCCCCGCGTGATGCGCCGCTGGTACCAGGACAACGCCGACAGCGGCACCCGTCTGTTCAACGTCTACGGTCCGACGGAGTCCACCACCTTCGCCCTGTGCCATCCGATCCCCCGGGACTTCGACGGGGATGTGGTACCGATCGGGCGGCCCCTTCCGCAGACCGGTGCGGTCGTCGTCGTACCGGGCCAGGAGCGGGTCGCCGCTCCTGGCGAGGTCGGCGAACTCCTGTTGCAAGGCGCCGGACTCGCCGTCGGGTACCGCAACCTTCCCGAGGAGACCGAGCGGCGTTTCGTGCGTCTGCCGTGGCTCGACGGCGGCGCGGAGAGGTACTACCGCACCGGTGACCTCGTCAGGGCCGACGACGAAGGCCTGGTGGAGTACGTCGGGCGGACCGACCGCCAGGTCAAGGTCCGCGGCTTCAGGATCGAGCCCGGCGAGGTGGAACGGCGCGTTCTCACCCACCCGGCGGTCCAACGGGCCTACGTGTGCACGCGCCGCGCGGGCCAGGAGGGGCCCAACGAACTGCTGGCGTTCGTCGTCCTCGGTGAGGAACTGTCCTACGAGGAGTTCGATCGCCACCTGTCGAGCCACCTGCCGGTCTACATGCGGCCCCACCAGATCCATGTCGTGGCCGAGTTGCCGCTCAACGCCAACGGCAAGGTCGACCAGGGCGCCCTGCTGCGGCAGACCGGCCGGCCGTGGCGGCCCGCCGTCTCCGGCACCGACACGTCGGCCATGACGGAGACGGAGCGCCGGGTCGTCGAACTGGCCGAGGAGATCCTCGGTATCACCGGCCTAGGGCCGGGCGACCGGTGGATCGCCAGCGGCGGTGACTCGTTGAAGGCGCTCCGGTTCTGCTTCGCCGTACGCCGGCGATGGGGCCGCGAGCTGACCCAGGCGGAGGTCCTTCACGGCGACCTGGCCGCCGTCGCCCGGTCGCTCACCACAGTTCGTCCGGGCGGGGACAGCGCCTTGCCGGCACCGGTGGTCTCGGGTGCCCGCTCGGCGCCTGCCACGAGTGAACAGCAGCGGCTGTGGCTGATACAGCGCCACTCCCCCGCCTCCCGGGCCTACTCCGTCCACCAGGCCTTCCGCGTGGACGGACCCGTCGACACCACGGCCCTGCGGCGGGCGCTGCGCGCCCTGGTGGAGCGCCACGCGGCGCTGCGAACCAGCTTCGCCCTGGGACCGGAAGGCCTGGAGCAGACCGTCGGTGAGCCGTACGACCCCTGGCACGAGCCGGGTCCCCAGCAGGCCTGGGACGAGGAAGAAGCGCACGCCTTCGCCGAGGCCTTCTTCGCCGAGCCCTTCGACCTCGCCGTATCCCGCATGCTCCGGGCCTGCTGGCTACCCGATCACGGCGGCGGCACGCTCCTGCTGCACCTGCACCACATCGCGGTGGACGGCTGGTCGCTGAGCATCCTGCTGAACGACCTGTCGGCCGCTTACGCCGCAAGCAGCCAGTCCCAGGCACCGGCACCGACTCCGCTGGACCTCGCGGCCTGGCAGCGGGACCGGTTCGCGAGCACGGCCTATCAGGCGCAGCGCGATGAACTCCTCACCTTCTACCGGGGTTTGGAGGAGTCGCAGGAGCCGCTGCCCGACCGGGAGGCGGGTCCGGCACCGCGAGCGCGCCTGCTGCACACCTCACTCGACGTCGTTCGGCGGGCCCATGTGGACCAGCTGTGCGCCGAGTTGGGCCTGACCCGGTTCCAGGTCCTGCTGAGCGTGTTCTCGTGGTGCCTGTACGGCGTGACGGGCCTGGTCCGGCCGCGCATCGCCGCCCCGGTCGCGGGCCGACCGGTACGCGAGTTCGAGAACAGCGTGGGCATGATGGCGAACACCGTGCTGCTGCCCCTGACCGTCGCGCCCGGTGAGGACCTGCGCTCGCATCTCGCCCGCACCGGGACCGATACAGGGCGGGTGCTGGGGCGCCAGGACGTGGCATTCACGGACGTGTTGACCGGCTGGGAGGCCGTCGGCGACAGCACCCCGTTCGACTTCCTCTTCGTCCTGGAGAACACCGACTTCGGAGCGCTGCGGCTGCCCGGCTGCGCCCAGCGACCCTTGTGGTGGGCGGCAGCGGAGGCCAAGTGCCCCCTGACGGTCTCCGTGGTCGAGCAAGCGGACGGACTCGACGTGCTGTGGGAATACGCCGAGGGCCGGTTCACCGCCGAGGACGTCGAGGCGATGGCGGAACTGTTCCGGCGCGGGGTGGACGCGCTCGCGTCCGGTGGCCGCTCCACCGCACGTGAACTCATATCGCCGTACCGGCGGTCGCTGCCGGAGCACGGGCGCGGGCCCGCTCCCGCACCGGGCTTCACCACGGTCGCCGAAGGCTTCGCCCGGCAGGTCGCCCGCACGCCGCACGCCCCCGCCGTGGTGACGGCCGACGGCGCCATCCTCACCTACGCGGCCCTCGACGCCCGTGCCGCGGCCCTCGCCACGGAACTGGCCGCCCGCTACCCGATCCCGGCCGACGGCAGTCCCTGCCGAGCGGCTCTGTACCTGGATCCGTCCGCCGACCACGTGGTGGCGCTGCTGGCGCTGGCACGGCTCAACGTCACCGCCGTCCCCCTCGACCCCTCCTACCCGGCCGACGTGCTGCGCCGCGTCCTGGAACAGATCGACCCGGTGTGCGTCCTGACCACGCAGGACAGCTCACCGGCGCTGGACGACCTGCTCCCGGGCGGTGTGGCGCGCCACCTGGTCACGGCGGCCGACCCGGCGCCCCACAGCGGCGGGCCCACATATCCCCCACGCACACTCGACGCACCGACACATGACGGCGCCCGCCCGCTGTACACGCTGTTCACCTCGGGCTCGACCGGTGTCCCCAAGGGCGTGCAGATTCACGACCGCACCCTGTGCGATCTGATCAGATGGCAGTCCGGTCCCGGCGGCCTGACCGCCCCCGCGGTCACCCAGCAGTTCTCGATGCTGGCCTTCGACGTGTCGTTCCAGGAGATCTTCGGGACCCTGTGCACGGGTGGCAGCCTCCAGCTGATACTCCCCGAGTGGCGTCAGGACGTGCCCGCGCTCCTTGACCGGCTGGATTCGGCGGGCACCGAGCGGATCTTCATGCCGTACGTGGCCTTGCAACTGCTCGCCGAGTACGCCGTCCGCCTCAACAGGTATCCCGCCCGGTTGCGCGAAGTGGTCACCGCGGGCGAGCAGTTGGTGTGCACCGACAGCATCCGGCGCTGGTTCGCCGGGCTCCCGGGCGCCCGCCTGTTCAACCACTACGGGCCGACCGAGACCCATGTGGTCAGTGCCCTGTGCCTGGAGGGGGACCCCGCGCAGTGGCCCGAGCGGCCCGCCGTCGGGCGCCCGGTGGCCGGCGCCGATCTGCGGGTGGTGGACGCCCAGGGCGACCCGGTCCCGACCGGGTGCGTGGGCGAGCTGCTGATCGGCGGGACCATGACCACCCGCTGCTACCTCGACGAACCCGCGCTCGACGACACCCGCTTCGTCGAACTTCCCGGAGCGGGATTGTTCTACCGCAGCGGTGACCGGGCGTTCTTCGACCGTGCGGGTCTGCTGCACTACGCGGGTCGTGACGACCAGCAGGTCAAACTGAGCGGGCACCGGCTCGAACTCGGCTCCGTCGAGGCGGCCCTGCTGCGCCATCCGGCGGTGGTCAACGCCGTCGTCACCCGTGACGGCGACCGGCTGACGGCCGGCCTGGAGATCCGTGGCGAGTCGCCCTCCGCCGACGACCTGACCGCGCATCTGTCCGCCCTCCTGCCGTCCTACGTGCGGGTGGACCGCTTTCGCAGGCTGGCGCGACTGCCCCGCACGCCCAGCGGCAAACTCGACCGGCAGGCGGCCGCCCGGGCACCGGGAGAGGAGATAGGTCGTTCCGCGATCGCCCGCACCGGTCTCTCTGCCGAGGAGGAGCGCCTCACAGCAGCCTTCGAGGAGGTCACGGGGTTGGTGATCGCGCCGGACCAGACGTTCTTCGAGGCGGGCGCTTCCAGTCTCGCCCTGATGCGCTTCCACCTGCGCTGCACCACCGCTCTCGGTTTACGCTTCAGCGTCGCGGACCTGTTCGAGCACGTCACCGTGCGCTCCCTGGCCCGCCATCTCGCCGCCCCGCGTCCACTCCCCCCGCCCGCCGAGAGGAACGAGGGCGGGACGCCCGGCCTCGGCGAGCCGATCGCGGTCGTCGGTATGGCGGTGCGGGTACCCGGCGCCCCGGACCTGGCCGCCTTCTGGGAGCTGGTGGTCTCCGGCGGCACCGGTATCCGCCGTATCGACGCGCCGGAAGGAGTCGTCGGCGCGCACAGCACCCTCGACGGGATGCTCGAATTCGACCCGGGCCACTTCGGCATCAGCCCACACGAAGCACGCTTGATGGACCCCCAGCAGCGCCACCTGCTGATGGCCGCCGTGCAGGCGCTCGCGCATGCCGGAGTGGCGGACGCCTCGGCCCCACGGGTCGGGCTCGTGGCCGGTGCGGGAGAGAACACCTACTTCCAGTCCCTGTTGCGCGAGGCGGACCCCGAGCGGCTGCCCGACGGCTTCCAGCTCGCCCTGCACCACGAGAAGGACTTCCTGGCCACCAAGGTCGCCTACCACCTCGGGCTGACCGGCCCCGCGTTCAGCGCCCAGACGGCCTGCTCCAGCTCTCTGGTCGCCGTGCACCTCGCCGCCGGTCTGCTCCGGCAGGGCGAAGCCGACGTGATGCTGGCGGGCGGAGTGCTCGTCGACCCGGGGCTGACCGGCGGCTACCGCTACCGCCCGCAGCACATCTTCTCCGCGGACGGCGACTGCCGGCCCTTCAGCGACGACGCCACCGGCACCGTCGGCGCGAGCGGCGTCGGTGTCGTGGTCCTCAAAACGCTGCGCCAGGCCCGCCGCGACGGAGACACCGTCTACGCCCTCATCACCGGCTCCGCGATCAACAACGACGGTGCGGCGAAGATGAGTTACACCGCGCCGTCCCTGGCCGGACAGCGGGAGGTGATCCGGACCGCCCTGTCCCGCGCCGGACGCACCGGCGCCGACCTCGGCTACGTGGAGGCCCACGGCACCGGCACCCGCCTGGGCGATCCCATCGAAGTGGGGGCGCTGCGGCAGGCGTTCGACGTGAGCGAGTCCGGGCGCTGCGCCCTGAGTTCCGTCAAGAGCCAGCTCGGCCACATGGGCGCTGCCGCCGGTGTGGTGGGCCTGGTGCGCGCAGTGCTCGCCGTGCACCACGGGACGCTCCCGCCCAACCTCAACTTCCGTGCCTTCAACCCCGAGATCGGCCCCGATCCCACGCCGTTCTACGTCCCCGTCGAGGCCACGCCTTGGCCCGAGGGACGCGAACGGGTGGCGGCGGTCAGCAGCTTCGGGATCGGTGGTTCGAACGCCCATGTCATCGTGGAGCAGGACACCGCGCCCGGACCGGCGCCGGCCCGTGAAGTGCCCCAGTGCATCGTGCTGTCCGCCTCCAGCCCGGAGGCCCTCGCCGCCGACGCCGCACGCATCGCCGACTACCTCCAACTGCACCCGGAACGGCACGGGTTGGTGCTCCGGCATCTCCAGGCCGGACGGGTCGCCCGCCGCCTGCGGACCGCGGCACCCGTGACGGACACCGCCGCGGCCGAGCGGTGGCTGCGCGAAGTGGCCACCGGAACGGTGCCGCTCGGTACGGCGGACCCGGACGCCGCCCCGGTCTCCGCGGACGGTCGAACGGCCCACGAACTCGCCGAGGACTGGATCGCCGGACGCCCTGTCGACTGGGGGGCGGGCTCCGCTCGGGCGCCGTGGGATTTCCCGCCCCCGTCCTTCTCCCTCGCGGAATACGACTTCGACCGGCTGTCCGAGGAACCGCAGGAGGACCCGGCCACCGCACCTCGGCGGCTGCCCCCGGAGAACTGGCTGCACCAGCCGCACTGGGTCCGGCTACGCCGTGCCACGACCGCCAACACCACCGTGCCGGCCGACTGCGCCTCCGCCGTGGTCGTCGTCGCCTCCGAGAACACCCCGCACACAGCCCTCGCGCCCTTCGAGGCGGTAGCGTCGCGAGTGATACGGGTGTACCCGGCCGGCGCCTTCGCCCGCAGAGGACCAGACGCCTACGAGACGGACCCCGCCGATCCGGATTCGCTGCGCCGGCTGCTCGACGCGCTGTCCGAGGACGGCGCACCAGCCTCCGCCGACCTGGAGTGGGTGCACGCCCTGCCTCTCGACGTGACGGGGCCGGTCGGTCCCGGCACCCTGGAACGGGCCCGTCACGCCTGTCTCGACAGCACGGCGGCCCTGGCCCAGGCGCTGGCCGGGCGCAACGGCACCCCCCGGGTGTGGTGGCTGTCGTACGCTGCCCGGCCCGTGGCGGGAACGGTGGACCGACCCGAACTGGCCCTCCTCGCCGGACCGGTCGAGGTCGCCCCTCAGGAGTCCGCCCTGAGCGGCCACTGGCTGGACCTCCCCGACGCCGACCTCACCCGCTGGGCCGGACAGGTGGCCTCGGTCATCGCGGAAGCACGTGAGGAGCGTCGTCCCGACAGTCCGGCCCTGCCGCGCCAGCTCGCGCTGCGGCAGGGTTACTGGTGGCGGCCGGGCACGATACCCGTACCGCAGCCGGGGAGTACGCGGTCGCTCGTGCCGGCCGCAGCGAACACCGTCCATCTGGTGCTCGGCGGCACAGGTGGCATCGGCCGCGCCATCGCCGCCTGGCTGCTCGAACACACCCGCGGCCGGGTCCTGTTGTTGTCGAAGAACCCGAGGCTGCCCGAGGAGTTGAGCGGATGGGCGGACCGCATCGGCCTCGTCCC
Organism: Streptomyces sp. NPDC101152; assembly: GCF_044768275.1. Lineage (NCBI taxonomy): Bacteria > Bacillati > Actinomycetota > Actinomycetes > Kitasatosporales > Streptomycetaceae > Streptomyces > Streptomyces sp. NPDC101152. Next base: position 25,502 of record NZ_JBIWPO010000069.1, read on the forward strand.
GGCGGATCTCGCGACCATGCCCGTGCACGACGTGGTGGCCGCCCTCGCCGAGCACACGTCACGCCTTGACAGCGTCGTCCACGCCGCCGGTCTCGCCCACGGCGCGCTGCTCGTACGACGTGACGCCGCCGCGATGCGCGACGCCGCGGCCGTCCGGGAGAGGGGCGCACTCGTCGTCGAGCGCCTGATCGAGGTCTTCCGCCCCGACATCGCGGTCTACTGCTCCTCGATGTCCGGCCTGCTCGGCGGTGTCGGTCAGAGCGACTACGCGGCAGGCGCGAGCCTCCTCGACGGTTTCGCCCACCACCGGGCCACCGAGACGGAGACGACCGCACGGATCGGCATCGACTGGGACATCTGGCGCGAGACCGGAATGGCAACCCGGGTCCTGACCACGGACAGCCGCCATCAGGCTCACCTCGCGGTCGGCCTGACCGTCGAGGAGGGCCAGGCGGTCTTCGGCCATGCCCTCGCCCGGCAACTGCCTCAACTGCTCGTGTCCACAACCGACATCGATGTCTCCCGCGACTTCTACGCTCCTGCGGCGGACGCGGACTCATCGCCGGCGCGTCCGGCGACCGGAGCGGAGGAACCTTCCGGCACCGGCGGTTTCGCAGCGCGAGCAGAAGCCATGGCGCGGGTGATCCGGGACCTGCTGGGCGTGGACGAACTCGACCCCGAGGACTCCCTCTACGACCTGGGCGCCGACTCGCTGACCCTGATCAGCCTCATCGCGCAGATCGAGGACGACTACGGCATCGAGTTCGACCTCGCCTCCTTCAGTCACCGCGTCAGCCTCACGGAGATCCTGAAACACATCGAAGCGGCCCTCACCAGCGCCGAGCCCACCACCGAGGCGACCGACAGCCCCTCCCGGGTCGTGCTCGACATATGGCAGGAGGGAACCGGTCCGGCCGTCCTGTGCCTCGTGCACCCCGTGGGCGGAGACATCCAGGCCTACCGCTCCCTGGTGGCAGCGCTCGGCCCCGCGCCGACGGTGTGCCTCATCGCCGACCCGGCACTGCGCGACGCGGAGCTGCCCGTATGGTCACTGGCCGAGCAGGCCCGCCACTACGACGCGGCGCTGCGTGCGCGGTTCGGCGGACGGGACCACCGGCTGCACCTGGCCGGGTGGTCCTACGGCGCCCGCGTGGCCATGGAGATGGCGGCCCTCGCCGAGACCTCAGGCCGGCCACTGGAAGCGCTCTACCTCCTGGATCCGCCGCCGCCCGAGGCAGGAGCGCTGGTCGCCGCCTACGACGAGGCTCAGCTGGAGAAGGTGTTCGCGGCCGAACTCGGCACCGACGCCTCCTCGTTGCCGACCGAGCACGCCAAGGCGTACGCCGACAGCCTGACCCGCTGCTGCCGCGCGAACCTGCGCAGCCTCGGGGACCACCGCGTACGGCCGCTCGTCACCGTCCTCACCTTTCTGTGGCTGGCCGAACACCCGACCGTAGGACTGCCCACTCCCGCGGACCCTGAGGGGACGACCCGTGGGTGGAGCGCATGCCTGCCCCCGTCCGCCGTACTCAGGTCTCTGCCCACGGACCACTACGGCGTCGTCGCGGCGCCGCATGTGGACGCGGTGGCCGAGACCATCAGGACGACGCTGACGTCTTCGTAATCCCACTTTGCCTCTGGAGGACCACATGGAGCCCTACGAACTCGAAGCACTGGAAGCGGTGACCAAGCGTCCCGTGCACCCCTACCGCACGCTCACCGTGGAACGGATCACCCCCGTTCTGGGAGCGGAAGTCTCGGGCGTCGATCTGTCGCAGGACATCCCGCCGGAGCAACTGGACGAGATCCGGGCCGCCTTCCTCGATCACCACGTCCTCGTCTTCCGCGACCAGACGATCACCGCCGAACAGCACAAGCGCTTCGCCGCCACCTTCGGCGAACTGCGCCCCGTCAACCCGCCCCCGCCGGAGGGCGATCCCTACGTCCTGGAGATCCGCACGCCGTCGGCCGCGGCGGACGTGGCGGGCAACGGCTGGCACGCGGACGGCACCGCCGACGCCGAACCGTCCCTGGGGTCGATGCTCTACATCACCGAGATACCGGAGCCGGGGTGCGGCGGCGACACCCTCTTCGCCAACATGCACCTCGCCTACAGCATGCTCTCGCCGGCCATGCGCGCCCTGCTGGACCCACTGACCGCGATCCATGACGGCGCGCAGGCCCTGGCCGGGTACACGCCGCCCGCGGACTACGTCATCCCCAAGAGCGAACATCCGCTCGTCGCGCGGCACCCGGAGACCGACCGCAAGCTGCTGTACGTCAACAAGGCCTACACCAGCCGTATCCCGCAGCTCTCCGCCGACGAGAGCCGGGCCCTGCTCGACCTGCTCTTCGACATCATCGCCCGCAGGCCCATCCTGCACTGCCGCGTGCGCTGGACGCCGGGCACGCTCGTCTTCTGGGACAACCGCTGCGTCCAGCACCACGCGACCTACGACTACTACCCCTACGCCCGCTACGGCCAGCGCATCGCCATCAACGGCGGTCCCGTCAAGGGCTGACCTCACCCCCCAGCCGTCGCCGAAGAACCGCGGGGGTAACTTTTCAGCCACCGAGAACCGGTAGTCTTCCGGCTGCGTCGTAGCGCAGTGTGCGATGGCTTGAACTGTGGGGGGACCACATGAGCAGCGAGATCTACTTCAGCAACAACTACCGGGACCTGTGTGAGCGCAATGGCACGGGGGCCGGATTCCAGTTCGAGTTCTCCTGCTCCCGCTGCTACGACACCTGGCGGTCGCCGTTCGAACCGTATGCCGGCGAACGGGCGGCCAGTTGGCTGCAGAAAGGGGTCGACGTCGCCTGGAGCCTGTTGGGCAACACGGGCCGGGGGGTGACGTCGGCGGCCGACGGACTCGCGGGCGCCGGCTGGGGACACGCACGCGACCACGCCTTCCAACGCGCGATCAGCAACGCACAGGGCCACTTCAACCGCTGCGCGCGCTGCACCCACTACGTCTGCGCGCGCTGCTGGAACGGGGCCCAGGGCTTGTGTCTGAACTGCGCCCCCGACACCGCGGCCGAAGCCATGGCGGCCCAACAACGTGGCCTGAACGACATGGCCTCACAACGGTCCTATGCCGCCGGGCAGCAGGCCGGGCAGTCCTACGACCCTTCCACGCCCCGGCAGTTGGTCTGCCCCCAGTGCCGAACGGAGACCCACGGAGCCGCCTTCTGCTCCGGATGCGGCTACCACCTCGCCCACTCCCCCCTGTGCGCTTCATGCTCCACCGCCGTGCCCGATGGGGCGGCCTTCTGCCCGGGATGCGGCACCCGTCAATAGCCCACCGCACGCTCCCCATGATCGCCGGACGCACTGCCTGGCCTCGCCCTACACGGCGTTGTCCAGCGCCAGGGTGAGCTCGGCGATCCGCCACTCACCGTCGGACCGGCACAGGCCGAACGTGTGGACGCCTGTCGAGATCATCTGGATGCTCTCGCCCGTGTTCCTCGTCTGCAGCAAACAGGCCCGCGCCTCGGCGGTGGCGGCGTCCGTCGCCGTGACCAGACGTTGCCCAGGTGGTGTCGCACCCTTCCGGTCTGGGCGGTGTGCCCGTCGCGGATGAAGTCGAGCACCGCCGCGCGTCCGGCGACCGGGCCGAGCAGCCCCTGTCCGGGCATCGTGAAGGTCCGGGTGGTGTCTTCGGTCAGGACCGTTTCCAGCTCGGGCACATTCAGTTCGTCCAGGGCGTAGGCGTAGTTCGCCACGGCCTGCTGTAGTTCGGCGATCACGAGGCCACCGTCAGCGTCATGCGGTTTGGACTGCAGAGGGATCTGCGGAACATGCGCCAGGACTTCAGGCGGACGACGCCGCGTTCGACCGGTGCCCCTTGCCGCGGCCAGGGCCCGGTTGATTCCGTGTCCGTTCCCATCCCGATGGAATCTGCGGGGCATAGGTGAGCGTGACGACGCCTGTCGCACTCGACGTTGCGGCAACGAACGGCAGCGAGCGCGGCAGACCACTGTCGAAGAGCCGTTTTCCCTCGCCGACGACAAGGGGGTGGACGCCGAGGTTCAGCTCGTCGATCAGGTTGTGTTGGAGCAGGGTTCGCATCAGCGTGAAGCTGCCGTACATGATGATGTCGCCGCCGGGCTCCTGCTTGAGCTTCGCGACGGTCTGCGCCGCTTCACCGGTGAGGGCGGTGGCGTTCCAGGACAACGGACCGCGCAGCGTCCTCGTCACGACGAGCTTGGGAATGTTGTTCATCGCCTCGGCATACGGCCCCGTATTGCGCGACCAGGCCTTCTCGACGATCTCAAAGGTCGCCCGCCCCAGCAGAAAGGTGTCGCCGGCCAGGAGAGCGTTGGTGGCTCGCTGGCGTGAGGTGTCGTCGAAGTAGTCCAGTGCCCAGCCGCCGCGTTCGAGCTCGCTGAATCCGCCGGGATCCTGGACCACGCCGTCAAGCGTGACGAATGCTCCCGCGATGAGCTTGCGCATGATGGTCTCCGTCCTCGGGGTCGGACGTTCCGGCCCACGCATATGAAGACTCGGGTCAGCTCCGAAAGGAATCGGTCGCTGCTCGGGACCGGTCGGCATTCGCAGCAGCGGCCGCCGGCTGCCTACTACCTCAGCCGTAGACCGCGATCTTCACGTGCAAGTTGGCGGCTACTCGGTTGACGGCTGGACCTGCCGGTCGAGTCGGTACCGGCGGAGGCCTTCAGCCCCCTCGGCCAGATCTTCGCAAACGACCAGCCCGCGTCCAGCGCGTACACTCGGCGGACACTCGGCTGGGAGCCCAAACACCCGAGCCTGCTGGAGGACTTGGAGCACATCCAACCCTGCCCGACTACCCGGCTCCCGCCCGTACCCGTTCTGCGACATCCGCGTGGTCATCTGGTCCCTCCTTCGTGGAAACCCCCGGCTTCAGTCGGGGGAGGAAGCGAAGCTCCTGCGGAGCAGGGCAGGGAGAGCCGGTTCGCCGCCAGGGTGGACCGGCGTTCGCCGGCTGCCGACCGACAACCCTGGCTCACACAGGAGCTGATAAGACGTGAGGTGTGATGCGGCAGGTCAAGCGGGCGTTCAAGTACCGCTTCGTGCGCCACGAGGCGCTTGTTCGTCGCGCAGGGGTGCGAGACCCCTGCTACCGGGTTGTCGCAGCAGCCCGAGGAAAGTTGGGGGCAGCCTGATCCTCGGAACGGAGGGAAGGGCGGAGAGCAGCCCCGACAAAGCCGGGACACGGTGACACTGCCAGGCGCCGTGGGTCCGGCGAACGAGTCCAGCAG
>NZ_JBIWPO010000070.1:0-30546 GCF_044768275.1 Streptomyces sp. NPDC101152
GGAACGCCACGCGAAGCGTGACGTCCCCGAAAACCAGCACGAACCCCTATGAACCAGCCCCGCCAGGATTGACGAAACAGATAGGGGCACCCCCCGGTCAGGTTCGCGGACCGGCCATCCGGCGGCGCTGCGGGAATCCATAAGCGCCAAGTTATCCGTACGACATCCTCGGCTGCGCCTTCTTCCCAGTAGAGCCGGCGAATCGCGGGCTTGTGATGCGGCAGACAAGGGGAGAAGACATGAGCGACGACGAGGACGGCTTCCGGGAGGGACGGTCGGCGCGAGCTGCCGGGGTCGCGCTTCGGCTGAGCCGGATCAGTGCGGCGGGTGACGGTTCCGTGTGGGGCTTGGACGTGTCCGGCACGCTGTTGGGCAACACCGAGGACGTGGTGTCGTGGCAGGAGCGGCCGGCACCCGCACCGCTGGTGAGCGTGGGCTCGGCGTCGGACGGCGCGGTGTACGCGGTCGATGAGGACGGGGTCTTCTACGCCTATCGCGATGAGTGGGCGCGCGTCGGCCAGGTCTCCGACGGGCGGTTGGTCTCGGTGTCGGTCGGGGCGGCGGGCACCGTGTGGGGTGTCGACGCGGACGGACGGCTGCTGACCTATGACGCGGTCACGCAGGTGTGGAGCCCGGTCGCGGCGCCGCTGGGCGGGGCCGTCGCGCGGTGCGCCGCGACCCTGGACGGGAGTGTGTTCTGCCTGACCGCGCAGGGCGCCGTGTACCTGCGCCGGGGCACGGATTGGGTGCCGCTGCCGGGTGATGGCCCGTTCATGGACGTCGCGGCCGCTGAGGCCGGCTGGGTGTGGGGCGTGACCTCCGTCGGCGGTCTGGCTCAGTATGACGGCCAGACCTGGCAGAAGGTCGGGGGCCCGGGCGGCGCGGCGGTCTCGCGTGTGGCGTGTGGCACCGATCTGACGGTGTGGACGGTGGACGCCTCGGGCCGGCTGTTCCAGTTCGACTCGGCCCATGATGCTTGGCTGCCCATCGCGCCGCCCGTCGCGCTGGCCGATGTCGCGCTCGGCGGTATCTCGTCCGCGTGGGCGCTGGGCGTGGACCGGAACGCCTATCAGTACACGCGAACGGCCAGCGTGTGGGGCCCGGCCGGCGTTGACGGCGTGTACTCCGAGATCGCCGCCGTTGACGCCGACGTGCTGTGGGCCCTGGATGTCAAGCAGCACGTCGTACGGCTCACGCGTGCCGGGGACGCCTGGTCCGTCGTCGCCGAGCCGTCCGGTCCTGTGCGGCTCGCGGCCGGACACGACGGTTCGATCTGGGGCGTCGGCAAGGATGGCACGGTGCTCGGATTCGACCGGTCCGCGGCGCTGTGGCGGCCGCTGCCCAGGCCCCCGGCACCGGCGGTCCGGGTGAGCGCAGGCGATGCCGCGTCGGTCACGGCACTGGACGCCGCGGGCACGGCCCACCAGTACGCACCCGATGCGGGGGCGTGGTCGACGCTGGGCGAACAAGCCCCGGCCACCGGCTTCACCGACGTCAGTGCGCTGCCGGGCGGCAGTGTGTACGCCGTCGCCCGCACTGGCGAGATCTACCTCTACCTCGGAGTCTGGGTGCGCGGCGGCGGCAAGGTCGTCGCGATCTCGGCCGCCGATGCGACGAACGTGTGGGCGCTCGATGCCGCGGGCGATCCCGTCCACCTGCCGGGCGGCTCGTCCGAGGGCACCCAGGGCACCGGCCCCCACCAGCCCGGGTGGGACGCGGAGGACGTGTTCGACGAGGTGCGCAGCACCCACTTGTGGGTCGTGAACCGGGCCATCAAACTCGCGGCGGCCGCGGGCGGTCCCGTCGGCGCGTGGCTCGATGAGGTCCTCCACCCCGGGGCGGGCAGGCTCGGCGATCCCCTGCACGACAACATGTGCCAGGGTCTGTACGACGCGGATTTCGTGCCTCCCTACAACAACGTCGTCCAGGGACACGCCACGTGGGCCTCGCACTTCTATGACCCCGCCTCCGGCAGGAACTGGCTGCGGTGGGACAACCCCACGGCTCTGACGCAGGGCATTGCCTATTTCGAGCAGTCGGTCGAGGCCTACCTGCAGGGCCGACTCGACGGCTCGGGGGGAGCCGGCTACCGACTCGGGCTCGCGCTGCACTACATGACCGACGTCACGCAGCCGATGCACTCGAACAACTTCACCTGGCTGAGTTCGTTCCTCCCGGGGTTCCACGGCGACTATGAGGCCTACATCCTGGAATTCCAGTCCAGTGAAGGGTTTCGACCGCAGGCCTTCGACATCCCCAGGCTGGGCGCTGCTCCCGGCAGCTACATCGAAGCGGCGGCCTGGCATTCCCGCGCCTATCTGGACAAGATCGTCCCGCCCGATGTCTACATCGCCTACACCAACTTCACCCGCGCTCATGCGGGGCTGGCCTCGGCAAGCGCCCCCGCGCTGCTCGGCTACGCCATCGCGGCCACGGCCGGATTCCTCCTGGCCTGGGGCGACCAAACCTACCGAAGGCCCAAGGAGTGGCAGGACTTCGGCCAGCCCGCGCCCGGTGTGACGGCCACGGTGGGGATCGGCGCGACCTCTGTCGACGGGCGCCCGTACCTGTTCGTGAAGGGGTCGGACGAGAACCTGTGGGTGTGCTGGGACCGGGGCGACTCCGACTGGCAGTGGAGCTCGGGCGAGTACCCGGCCCCCGTGATCAGCTCGGGGATCGGTGCCGGCACCTCCTCATACGGGCCTGCCGTGTTCATGCTCGACGTGACCGGGGCGGTGCTGGCCCGGTGGTGGGAGAACAACGCCGAAACGTGGCACTGGACCGATCTCGGTATGCCGCCCGCGCTCGGCGGCGGGAGCGCACGGATCACCAGCTCGGCCGTCGCGGCACTGCCCGCCGTCGACACAGCCGTGTTCGTCGGCACGGATCAGGGCACCCTGTTCAAGAACCAGGTCCCCACCAGCCAGTGGGAACAGGTGCAGCCGCCGCAGGCGGGACGGACCGTCACCGCCGTCCTGGGCGCCACGGTCGTCAGCGGCCAGCGGTGCGTGCTGGTGACCACCGACGACGGGCAGCTGTGGGTGTGGACCGAGCAGGCGTATGCGAACGGCACGTGGGCGCTCCTGACGCCACCGCCCTCCGGCCGCCCTGTCACCAAGAGCCTCGGGGTCGCCCCTCACGTCGCCTTCGTGCTCTGCGATGACGGCCAGGTCTGGTTCTGCCAGTGGGACCTGGACGGCTTCGGCGCCTGGTTGGGATTCGGGCAGCCGCCGGACGACCAGACGATCGTCGGCGGCCTGACGGTGAACACCGCCCCGGACCCCTTCTACCAGCCCTGGCTCATGGGCCTGACCCGGGAGGGGCCACTCCTCCTGGGTGGCCTCAAGTCCGACGGCTTGAGCACCGTGTGGGACGACCGGGCCGAGCCCGGGCGGACCTCGATCGCCTCCACCGTTGGCTTCGTCCCGTACCAGCGCGACTTCCTCACGGCCGTCGTCGGCGCGGACGGGCACCTGTGGGCGTGACCGGTCGTCGTGTGCAGGGAGTTGGCCCGTTCGCAGGCGCCGTCGGCACCCTCGAATGACCTTGTCACGGATCCGCAGGGCCTCGGCCGGCCCGCCTCCCGCGGCCTCAGCCCTGTCCCCGCAGTCGTAGGTGCTCGCGCCGGGGGAGTTCAACTCGGCTGCCCCGACGTGTGATGGTGTCGCTCACCGGTTCCGGAATGCGGCCGCAGGGAGATGATGCTCCACCCCGGGAGCAGGGGTGGAGCATCATCACGTCGGTAAGGGGATCTGGTGTGCGAACGTTCCAATCATCTGCCTGACGGGCGGGCCCGTGAGCCGCAGAGGGCCAGCAATGACCGTACTCATCGACGTGTCAGCCGCGTTGATCTTCCTCACGCCGTGCACTGTCAGCTACACCGTGTATCGGCACACCCGCGAGACCTCCACCGCCCTGCCTAAGACGTCATCTCAATTGGTGGCTGATGGCGAAGATAGTCGCTGGCAGGCGGGCTGTGGGGACGGTTGAATGCCTGGGTGAGCGACTACTGGACACCCGCGCATCAAGCGGTCGAGCAGGAGGATGCTGAGGCCCTGGCCCGGTTGCTGGCCGCTGGGTTCGATCCTGACGAGGTCTTCGGCAACGTGACGCTGCTGACGCACGCGATCGATGTTGAGGGTGATGGCTCCCTGCAGAGCGGGGACCCATTGACTGTGCACAGCACGGCCGTGTTGCTTGCCTTCGGAGCTGATCCGGAGCTCGCAGACCCAGACGGCCGCACCCCCATGGACATGGCCCATCGCTACGGCCACGACCTGGCCGTGAAACTGCTGCAGGCCCACATCAGTAGACGAGCCGCCGATATCAGATGAGGGTGCAGGCAATGCTCGTGAAGGCGAGGAAGTGCTCGGCCTTGCGCTCATAGCGGCGGTGGAGGCGGCGGCAGCCTGCGAGCCATGGTGCGCTCGATGGTCCAGCGGTGGCGGCCCAGCCGCTGCGAGGACTCGATCCCCTTGCGAGCGATGCGGTGCTTGATGCCACGCGCTCGTAACCTCGGCGCAGGTGAGAGTAGTCGCAGCCTTTGTCCGCGTGGAGCTTGTCGGGCCTGCGTCGTCGCCGCCTGCGGCGGGAGCGGATCGGTGGTATGCCCTTGACCAGGGGGATCAGTGCCTGGCTGTCGCGCAGGTTCGCCCCCGAGATTCCGACGGACAGGGCAGTCCCGTCTAACGAAGCTACGAGCGCGGGCGCGCCCTGCTCGTCGGCCCGCGGGTGGAAGCCGGTTGAACCCCGGGTTGACACCGCCGCCCAAGCCGATCGGCGGATGTGCTCCGCGGATCCGGCGGAGTGTGAGCGCCTGGGAGGAGTTTCAGGACGGCTTCAGCTCCGCTTGTCGGCGACGGCTGAAAAGTGGACCAGGTGCGGCGCTTGAAAGTTGACCCCCTCCGGGGGTCTGGCTCGTTGAGTCAGGCCGGGAGGAGTGGTGATCAGCGTGGAGGACTGGGCGGAGATCCGCCGGCTTCACCGGGCCGAGCAGATGCCGGTGCGGGCGATTGCGAGGAAGCTGGGGATCGCGAGGAACACGGTCCGCAGGGCGATCGCGGACGACGCACCGCCGAAGTACCAGCGAGCCCCGAAAGGCTCGATCGTGGACGCGGTCGAGCCGCAGATCCGCGAACTGCTCGAGCAATGGCCTGAGATGCCGGCGACGGTGATCGCGGAACGGATCGGGTGGGACCGCGGCCTGACCGTGCTCAAGGACCGCATCCGGGACCTGCGGCCGGCCTATCGGCCTGCGGATCCGGCCTCGCGGACGGTCTATGAGCCGGGCGAGATCGGCCAGTGCGACCTGTGGTTCCCGCCCGCCGATATCCCGCTCGGCTTCGGTCAGGTCGGACAGCCACCGGTGCTGGTCATGGTCGCGGGCTACTCGCGGTGGATCACCGCGCGGATGCTGCCGTCCAGGACTGCGGCGGACCTGATCGCCGGACACTGGCGGCTACTGACCGAGCTGGGCGCCGTCCCGCGGGTGCTGGTCTGGGACAACGAGGGAGCCGTCGGCTCCTGGCGGTCCGGCGGACCCCAACTCACCGACGACTTCGCCGCGTTCGCCGGTCTGCTCGGCATCAAGTTCCTGCTCTGCAAGCCGCGGGACCCCGAGGCCAAGGGCCTGGTCGAGCGGGCCAACGGCTATCTGGAGACGTCATTCCTTCCCGGCCGGGTGTTCACCTCGCCGGCCGACTTCAACATCCAGCTCGCCGACTGGCTGACCAAGGCCAACCGGCGCATCCACCGCACCTTGCAGGCCCGCCCGGCAGACCGGCTGGAAGCGGACCGCTCCCGGATGCTGGCCTTGCCGCCGATCGCCCCGCCGGGCTGGTGGAAAGCCTCCCTGCGACTGCCCCGGGACCACTACGTCCGCCTGGACACCTGCGACTACTCGGTGCACCCGCTGGCCGTCGGCCGCCGCATCGAGGTCGCCGCCGACCTGGACCAGGTCCTGGTGACCTGCGACGGCGTCGAGGTCGCCCGCCATGCCCGCAGCTGGGCCCGCCACCAGACCATCACCGACCCCGACCACGCGGCCGCTGCCGCAGCCGCCCGCAACAAGGCCGCCGGCACGAAACCGGCGCCAGTGGACGTGACCGAGGTCGAGGAGCGGCCGCTGGACACCTACGACCGGATCTTCGGCGTCATCGACGGCGGGCTGAGCACGGGTGAAGGGGCAGCGTGATGAGCACGAAGAACGGCACGAACCAGGCCAGGACCAGCCGCGACGTCGGCTCCGAACTCGTCTATCTGACCAAGGCGTTGAAGGCCCCGGCCCTGCGGGACGCTGCGGCCAGGCTCGCCGAGCGGGCCCGCGACGAGGGCTGGAGCCACGAGGAGTATCTGGCCGCATGCCTGCAGCGGGAGGTCGCCGCCCGCGACTCCCACGGCGCCGAGGGACGCATCCGGGCGGCCCGTTTTCCCTCCCGCAAGGCGCTGGAGGACTTCGACTTCGATCACCAGCGGTCCGTGAAACGCGAGGTCATCGCCCATCTGGGAACGCTGGACTTCGTCGCCGGAAAGGAAAACGTGATCTTCCTGGGACCACCGGGCACCGGCAAGACCCACCTCGCCACCGGGCTCGGCATCCGGGCCTGCCAGGCCGGCCACCGGGTCGCCTTCGGCACCGCTGCCCAATGGGTCACCCGCCTCGCCGAAGCCCATCAAGTGGGCAAGCTCAGCGATGAGTTGACCCGACTGGGACGGATCCCGCTGATCGTGGTCGACGAAGTGGGCTACATCCCCTTCGAGCCCGAAGCCGCGAACCTGTTCTTCCAGTTCATCTCGGGCCGCTACGAACGCGCTTCGGTGATCGTGACCAGCAACAAGCCCTTCGGACGCTGGGGCGAGGTCTTCGGCGACGACACCGTCGCCGCCGCGATGATCGACCGACTCGTCCATCATGCCGAAGTGATCTCGCTAAAGGGCGACAGTTACCGCATGCGCGGCCGCGACCTCGGTCGGGTTCCAGCGGCCAACACCGGGGAATGACCAACATCAACTGACTCAGGGGGTCATTTTTCACCCGCCGGGAACGGCTCACATTTCAAGCGACGCCGACATCCGCTGTGAATGGTCCGCGACAGTACCTGGGGGTGAAGAGCACGTGTGCGTGGAGGGTGTGGATGACGCTACGGCCCCTGCGGGTATGGGGATTTGACTCTCAGCGGGGTGAGGTAGAGCACCGCTACGATCACGCCGGTGAAGATGGTGACGCAGGTCAAAGCTCATGCCGGACGCCGCGCAGGCATCCGTGCTTGAGCGCACCCTGTGCACTGTCAATGACGCCGCGAACTGGGTGTCTAAGGTGGCGTTCGAGCACGGTGTGCCGCGTGAATATGAGCTGCGCAAGCACACCTACGCCGAACTCAAAGCCCGTGGGCTGGGAGCGCAGGCCGCGCAACACGTCATCAAGAAGGTGCGCGACTTGTACACCACCTTGAAGGCGAACGTCCGGGCCGGGAATCTCGGCACGCCGCAGTCGAAGCGCCGCCGCAAGGCGGAGCCGAAGCCGATCATGTTCCGGCCCGAGGCCGCGCAGCCGTATGACGACCGGTGTTTGAGCTGGCAGTACGACCTGCGGACGGTGTCGATCTGGACCATCGAAGGCCGGTTGAAGGGCGTGCGGTTCATGTGCTCGGCGGACGCGCTGAAGGTGCTCCAGGCCTACCGCAAGGGCGAGTGCGACCTGATCGAGCGTGACGGCGTGTTCTACCTGATGGCCACGTGCGAGGTTCCCGAGGCCGAGCCCTACGAGCCGGACTGCTTCATCGGCGTCGACCTCGGCATCGTCAACATCGCCACCACATCCACCTGCTACCTCGCCGCCGGCCGGGGGCTCAACCGGTACCGCAAGCGACAGCGTGCCCTACGGGCCAAGCTCCAGAAGAAGCACACCAAGAGCGCCCGACGGCGGCTCAAGGCCCGTGCCCGCAAAGAGGCGCGGCACGCCGCCAACCAGAACCACATCATCTCCAAGACGATCGTGACCGAGGCTGAACGCACCGGACGCGGCCTGTCCCTGGAAGAACTCAAGGGCATCCGCAACCGGGTACGGCTCCGCAAGCCCCAACGGGTCGCACTCCATGCCTGGGCCTTCGCCCAGCTCGCAGACTTCATCGTCTACAAGGCCAAGCGGGCCGGCGTGCCCCTGGTCTTCGTCGACCCCCGGTACACGTCCCAGGCATGCGCCCAGTGCGGCCACGTCGACAAACGCAACCGTGTCGACCAGGGACTCTTCATCTGCCGGGGGTGCGGGGTCGTTGCCCACGCGGACCGGAACGCTTCCCACAACATCGCCACCCGTGGCGAGAGCGTGTGGAACGCGGGGCGTGAGTCACGCGCCCCTGCCACCCGATAGGGGTGGCTGGACGGAGGAGTCAACCCAGCAGCCAGCTGGGCACTACCTCCAAGCCCGGCCCGTAGGGCCGGGTCAAGTTGACCGCAGTCAGCAGGTCCGGAAGGTGTAGTCGTCGGAGCCCGGGGCGGTGACGTCTCGGTCGCGCTGCACGATGCTCAGCGACTTGCCCCAGCTGGAGCAGGCCTTGTGGAAGCCGTCGTCTTCGTACTCGATGACGTAGACCCGGTTGTCGTACGCCTTGGCGTAGGAACCGCACTCGTTGTATTCCGCGCACTCTTCGGCGACGGCGAAGTCGAAACCTGTCTTGGTGTGCTCGGAGAGCATCTCGGCGGTGTTCTTCTGGCCGATGGCCAGGCCTTTGGCGTGTGCCTTCTGGACGATCAGCTTGGCGAAGGCGGAGTTGTCGGTTTTTGTCAGGAGACCCTTGGACCGCTCGTAGGAGTCCAGGTTGTCTGGTTCGACGGCCTGGAAGCCGCTCTTGGCGCAGCCGTCGATCCACCGGCCGACGATGGCGGCCAACTCGTTGCGCTTTGCCTCGGTCGAAGTGTCCAGGAGCGCCTCGCCCCAGTTCTCGTCCATGACCGTGTGGTTGTTCTTGTCCTTCAGGATCAGACCGGGGTGGTTCTTCTGCCACCAGCTCAGCGCGTCGGGCTGGGCCTGGAACGCGTTGACGTAGCAGATGTTGTACAGCCCCTTGGCCGGCTTCGCCGAGCGATCCCGCGAGATGACCTTCACTCCTGAGGCCGGCGTGTAAGGCGCGCCGATCTGGTAATCGAATGTCGCGTTCGCCTTCGGCAGCACAGGCTTGGCGGCCGGAGCCGGGTCAGCCGCGAACGCGTCGGAGAACAGCAGGCCGGCGCCGATGAGAGCTACGGCGCCGGCGGCAGCTGCGGCAGCGGTGCTGTTGCGTCGGTGAAACGGAACGCTGGTGTGCTTCGACATGCGTGCTCCTGTATATGCATCAGGCCTACGTGAGCATCATGCGATGTCATTCATGAGATTTTTGTGAGCGGGTGGTGGGGTGCCGCAGCCGCCATTTCGGCCTGCGGGTACTGTTCAGCCGCAGGAGGAACACGGAACCTCCGCCGGAGCGGGGCGCGACGGTGATCGACCCTCCATGAGCGACCGCCACCTCCTGTACCAGGGCCAGGCCGATGCCTGTCCCGCCCCCCGGTGAGCGGAATCGTTTCATCAGGTCGGGCAGGTCGGCTGGCTGCACGCCCGGACCGCGGTCGGCGACGCTCACGGTGGCGTCGCGCACGGAGACATCGACGTCGGCGTGGCGGTCGGGGTCCCCGGGCGTTGCGCCGTGGCGGAACGCGTTGTCCAGCAGGTTGCGTACGGCGACGCGGACGAGCGCAGGGTCGGCGTCGACCACCGCGTTGTGCAAGTCGAGGTTCAGCCGGTGCCCGTTGCGGGGCGCCTCGTCGCAGATCTGCTCCACCAGCTGGTCCAGGCGCAAGGGTACGGGCTCGAAGGTGTCGGGTGCCGTCTGGAGTCTGCCGCGTACGAGCACGTTGTCGACCACGTCGGTCAGCCGGTCGATGGCGCGTCGGATGCGGGGCATGTGGAGTTGGAGGCCGCGAGGGTCCATGCCGGCGATGTCGACGGAGCCGCGCATGATCGCGACGGGAGTGCGCAGTTCGTGCGCGGTGTCGGCGAGGAGCCGTTCCTGGGCTTCGAGCGACTGCCAGGCGGGCCGCAGGCTTCGTCCGGAGATCAGGTGGCCGGACACCGCGGCCAGGCAGGTGAGGGCCGCGGAGCCGAAGAGCACGGCGGTCTTCAACCGCTCGTGCTGGGCGTGGCTCTGCTCCTGACTGCCGATGGCCACAACGGCGCCGGCCGTCTTGCCGCTCCCGTCGTGATAGAAGGGCAGGGCCAGCAGGTAGACGGCATGGCCGTCGAGGGTGCGGCCGTCACTGCGTACCGTGGTGTCCGCTCGCATCGCCGCGTGGGCGATCCGCCCGCTCTCGGCGTCGGATACCAACAGTCTGCGGCCGAAGGACGTGTAGATGGTGGAGAGGCCACCGTCGGGCTCGGTACGGATGACGCCGACCTGGACGGGGCCGGTTGTGGCGTCGTCGTCGCGCAGTCCGTCGAGCTGAAGTCTGTCGTGGTCGTCGTAGTAGACCAGCGAGGCGCTGACCGACGCCCGCCGGTACAGCTCCTCGTACTCGGCCGATTGCAGGGAGCGCGCGTCGGTACGGATCACCAGCCACGACAGAGCGCCGACACCGGCCAGCATGGTCAGGGTGTAGGCGACAGTGAGGCGGACCTGGAGGCGCCGCAGCCGCCACGCGGAGGCGCCGCCCACCGACGACAGCAATGTCACCTCGGTTCGGTGTTTGCCGCGCCCGACCGGGCGGCTGCGGCGGGCCGTTCGTACTGGCTGCCCCGCGGGTCTCCGGCGCTTCACGGGCTGCCCTCGGCGGCCGCCAAGCAGAATCCTTGTCCGCGTACGGTCCGGATGACCGGGGGGGCACCGAGTTTGCGCCGCAGCCCGGCTATGACCGCGTCAACCACATTGGAAACTGGGTCGGCCATCTCGTCCCAGCAGTGCTCGATCAGCGAGCTGCGGGTCGCCACCGACCCCTCGAGGACGAGGAGGTGACGCAGGACTGCGTACTCTTTGGGAGTGAGAGAGAGAAGCACGCCCTCTCGGCGAACCTCGCGGCGGGCCTCGTCCAGTTCGATGTCACCGTGACGCAAGTAGACCGGCAGACGCCCGGCTGCGCGGCGGGCCAGGCTGTTGACCCGCATGACAAGTTCAACCATGGCGAACGGCTTGGGCAGGTAGTCGTCGACGCCGAGCCGGAACCCGTCGACTCGGTCGGCGAGGGTGTGCAGTGCGGTCAGGCACAGCACGGGGACTGTCCACCCGGCGCGCCGGCGTTCCGCGAGCGCATACAGGGTATCGCCTGAGGACACGAGCCGGTCCAGGACCAGGCAGTCATAGGGGGCGAGGTCGATCAGGATGTCGGCGTCCGGCCAGTCGGAGACGGCGTCGACGGCGTATCCGGCTCCCTTCAGTCCGGCCGCGATCGTGTCCCGGAGATCAGGGTCGTCCTCGACGAGAAGCACACGCATGTGTCGATGTCCTTGGTGTGGCGCTGGTCACCGATTGCCCGGCGGGGCGTGTGAAGCAGCAGTACGACATCGTACGCGCCGACTGGAGCGCTTGATATGCCACCCCCTGCGATGCTGCGGGTTCAGGCCGTCCACCGCCGTGTGGTTGCGCCGATCAGCGATGTTACCGTCGTCCGGAGCGAGGACGGTGGCCACTCGTCTGCGGGCGATCGCCCACTCCTGCCATTCCTGCTCGGCCTGGATGTGATCGGCTTCCTCACGCAATCCGTCGACTCGACGCCGAGCCGCCAGCTCGTGCCGTTCCAGCAGCCCATCGACCGACGCCATTCGCAACCTCCCGGGGAGCGACGACACGGAGTTCGTCCTCTGGCGCCGTGGTTTGGCGGGAACCGGCGCGTGCCAGGGCTTTTACGCACATGGTGCGCACAAACCCCGGCACGGCGTTGTCATGCGATCGTGTTCTTACGATGCCGAGCCTCTAGCATGCGTGCTTCTTGTGCTTGCGGTGGTGCTTCTTCTTGTGGTGGTGCTTGCCTTTTGCGGCGTGGTCTTCCTTCTTCTTGGCCTTCTTGGCCAACGTGATCTTGGCGAAGGACATGACGGGCCCTCCAATCTGATCAGGCGTCAACAGCCCCGTGATGCTGCCGACTTGTGTCTGTGTGGCACCGGTGATTACGGGGGCGGAGGAGTGCCCGGCTCAACGGGGAAGGCAAGAATTGAATAGGCTTCTCTTACTGAAATCGAGAACGACGTGGGCACAGTCGTCAGGCCTGCCGTCGCTGCGGTCACCGTCTGCCAGGCAGCGGGACCTGATGACATTGGGTCAGCGAACCGCGTTCACAGCCGCTTTCGCAGCAGGCGCGTCCGGGCCTGGTGCAGCTGGACATGAATACGCTTTGTCGGCGATGACCGCGTTGGGCCGGCGGTGCGGTCGGCCCGGGGCACTCTCGCCGCGTCCAGGACTGCGTCGAAGGCGGTGGAGTCGTTGACGTTGCCGGGCGTGACGAGAGGACGGCCAGGGGCAGGCCCCGACCGGCACAGGCGAGGTGGACCTTGGTGGTCAGCCCGCCGCGGGACCGGCCGAGCGCCTGATGATCCGCCGCGCATTCCGGATCTTCCAGTTCGTCCCCTGGCCAGGGGCATTGCATGAAGCCGATCGGTCCGGTTCACACGCCTTGAGCTGCCCCGAGTTTCGTGGAGTCCGGCGGACTGTCCCGAGTTGGGTGGAGTCGAGTTGCTTGGTTTCAGGCTACTGGCGGGGTGCGGAGTTCGTACTCCACCGGGCTGAGCATGCCCAGCGCGGAGTGCCTGTGCTGTCGGTTGTGGAAGATTTCCAGGTACTCGAAGAGCGCGGTGGACAGCTCCAGACGCGTCCGCCACCGTCTGCGGTTGAGCAGTTCGACCTGGACCCGGGCCCAGAAGGACTCCATCGTCGCGTTGTCCACGCAGTCCCCGATGGAGCCCATCGAGGGCAGCAGGCCGGAGGCCCACGCGCGCTGGGTGAACACCCAGGACCCGAACTGCACTCCGTGATCGGAGTGGATGATGGTGCCACCGGGCCGCGGGGAGCGGTCGCCGATGGCCATGGCCAGGGCGTTGGTGGTCAACGCCGCAGTGGGCGAGGCGTCGATCGGCCAGCCCACCACGCGCCGCGAGAACGTGTCCAGGACGACCGCGCGGTACACCTTGCCCTCCCAGGTGGGGTGCTCGGTGATGTCCGTGACCCATAACTGGTCCCGGCGTGACGGGTGAAGTTCCGCTCCACCAGGTCAGTGACGGATGGGGTCACGTGCTTGGCGCGGGGGCGCCGGTTGCCGGGCAGGCCGTGCAGGCCGGCGCGCTGCATCAGCAGCTCCACGGTGCCGTGGCTGACATGGATGCTCAGGCCCAGAGCGAGCTCTGCGTGCACCCGGCGGGAACCGTAGGTGCCGCGGGAGGCGGTATGGATGCCCACGATGGCCTCGGTCAACCAGGCGTGCTTGACCAGGCGGTTCGACGGCGGACGGTCTCGCCAGGCGTAGTACCCGGACTCGGCGACATGCAGGACCCGGCAGGCCAGCTGCACCGGCAGGTGCTCGCGAGGCATCACGCGGATGGCTTCGAGCCGTCTTTTGGGGGCGTCACCTCGCCCAGCAGTTCGGCAGCCCGCCGGTGGATGGCCAACTCGGCCTCCAGCTCGGCGATACGCTTGCGGGCTGCAGCGAGCTCGGACAGGTCGCTGCTGTTCGTACCGGGCAACTGCCCTGTATCGATGAGGTGCTGGCGACGCCCGACATGGATCGTCTGGTCGCTGATGCCGAGGAGCCGGGCGGCCTCGGCGACCTTCCTTCCGGATGCGACGAGATCGAGAACCTTGCGGCGGAATCCGGGCGGATAGCTGCGGGGCATCACGGCCTCCGAAGGCTGCTGGACGGTCAATTGTCCAGCAACCCGACTCCATCAGATCCGGGGCATACCAAGGACTCCACGAATCCGGGGTCAGATCACACCGGCGCGACCACCGTCTCCTGGCATGACCCGACATTACTGAGCTCTTTCAGCATTGCCGCTCCAGGGCGAGGACGGCCTTTGGCGATTGACTGCACAGTGCAGCTGACGCGACGTGAGTGAAAATCGCCTGGAGATTGTGTGAGCAAAGGCGCGCCGACGAGAGCGCGGCGTGCCCGTGCAGCCGGACGTCGGCCCTGGTTGCAGGGGTCGGGCGGCCCCGACCCCGCTGAAGCACCGGGTGGGGGATCGATTGCCTGTGCGAAATTACTTGCTCATACCGGTCTATGCTGGCGCCGGGCTGCGCAGGGTGTCGGCCAATTACCTTTCCGTCCAGCAGTTTTGACAGGAGCGGGGCGCGCCACCGCTCGTAGAAACGTTCGTACAGGGACACGCGAAAATTGATCAGGCACTTGTTGGGCAGACGAAAAATCGCGAACCAGAAGAAGGGCGCGCTCGCCGGTCTCTCGGTGCCGCAGAGTGCGGGCCTCCTCAGCTTCCGCGTCATCGACTCGGTCGGTGAGCCCCTGGTGCAGGCGCAGTACACGCTGAACGACAGCCAGGGGCGCAAGGTCGTCGCAGGGGAGACGGACCCGTACGGCTGGGGCCTCGTCGTGGTCCCCGTCGGCGAGTACCGCATGTCGGTCTCGGCGGACGGCTTCGCCGCGCACCTGGGACACGCGTCCGTGCGAGAGGGAGGTGCGCCCGTTGCGCTCGGCGACCTCACCCTGCATGTCGCGCCCACGCTGCCCCTGCCCGAACCGGGCGAGTGGGAGATCGAGGCCGCGCACACCCGAATAGGCTTCACCGCCCGCCACATCGGTCTCGGCCGCGTGTACGGCAGCTTCGGCAACTTTGCCGGGGCCATCAGGGTCGGCAACACCATGGAGCACACCGCGATGCACGTCGTCATCGACGCGGCATCGATCGACACCAACGTCAAAATGCGTGACAACCACCTGCGGTCCGGGGACTTCCTCGACGTGGAGAACTTCCCGACCCTGGAGTTCTACAGCGACCGCTTCGTGCACCGCGGCGGCCAGAACTGGGCGATCACGGGCGGTCTCACCCTCCACGGGGTGACCCGCACGGTGACCCTCGACGCGCAGTACAACGGCGTGCGGGTGGGCATGGAGGGCGAGACCCGCGCCGCCATCCACGCCACGACCGAACTGCACCGCGAGGACTACGACATCAACTGGCAGACCATGCTGGCGCGCAACATCGCCGTGGTCGGCTCGAACATCAAGGTCGACCTGGACATCCAGATCGTCCCCAAGGGCACCAAGCTGGAATTCAAGTAACGCAGAGGCGAACTCCACGGAGTCGTGTACGGACCCGACCGGTCCCGTACGCGGCTCTCCTGCGTTCCGGACCGGGCGCCGGCAGCAGGTGCGAACACAATGAACTCTTTGAGAGTGGTCATCGATCGGGTGACGGATGGGTGGGCCGCAACGCACAGGGCCGTGCTGTTGAGGGAGGTGTTCGAAGTCTCGACTCATCGGTACAGGAGCCCTGTTGGTTCCCCATCCTGCCGTACTCGACCTCCCGCACGCGCTGGTCAAATGGCTGACCCTGCTTATCGTTACCTGCGAGGGTGACCGTCGCTGCAAGCTCCGCCGCACCGGCGTGCCCTGGTCGCGCTGGTGTACCTGCGCAAGCACGAGTCGCTGGCCCAGATCGCCGCAGCCTTCAGGATCTCGGTCGGCACCGCCCACGCCTACGTCCACAGGGCCGTCGATCTCCTCGCCGCCAGGGCGCCGGACTGCTGAAGGTGCTGTGGGAGAACACGCCTGACTTCGTCCTGCTGGACGGGACTCTCGCCGAGTGCGACCGCACCGGGAACGGCACCACGGACTACTCGGCCAAGCATCGCCGCCACGGGGTCAACGTCCAGGTCGTCACCGACCACACGGGGGAGATCCTGTGGATCTCGCCGGCTCTGCCGGGCCGGGCCCACGACCTGACCGCCGCCCGCACCCACAAGATCGTCAGGATCTGCGAACGCCAGGGCGTGCCCATCCTCGCCGACCGCGCCTACCAAGGCGCCGGCCCCTGGATGACCACCGGCATCAAACGCCCACCCGGTAGCGAACTCACCGCGACTCAACGGTCGTTGAACCGCGGAATCGCCATTGCCCGCGCACCCGTCGAGCGAGGCATGGCCCGCTTGAAATCCTGGCGCATCTTCCGCAGGTCCCGCGTCAGCCCAAATCGAATGACGTCATCCATGAAGGGGCGGGGCCGGTCAAGTGCGGTGCTTGTCCGGGTCTTTCCTACTGCTCGTTGGGATGAGGGCGTGCTCGGCCGGGGGGACGGGCTGTTCCCGTTCCCCCGGTATGTGCTGTGGGCCCGCCCGCGGGCGGGCTGTTGTAGGGGTGTGCTCTTCACCAGTGTGATGCCGAGGTGGCGGCGCTCGGGCTGCCGGTCATCCATCCGCCGCGCCCGCGTCACGCATGGTGAGTGGGGCGGCATGGTGTGGTTCGGCACACGGCCGGCGGGATCAATCAATCGCGCGGCCTCGCCGCGGTGCGGGGGCCAGACGTCATAGCGATCACGCGCCGGTCGTGGGTCCGGATGCTGCTCACACCGGATTCCGGCGGGTCAGGCAGCGGACCTCGCCGTCGCGCAGCCCGTAGTAGACCAGGGTGACGGAGCGTTCAGCCACCGCGCCAGTCCCCGACCCTACTAACGGACGAGACGACACCCACCTGGCGAGGAACTTACTGGAAGATAAAGGGCAATCCACCTAGATCACTCTCAGGGACGGCGATCGCCCTGCCGGTGCAGCCCGGCAGGGCGGTCGTCACGGTTTCAGTCCCGTTGGTGCGGTCGTGTCGACGTGGACGGGCACGGACGTGTGCGACACCGGCCGCGGGGTTTCACGGCGTTGCTTGATTGGAGCCGCGCCAGCGCAGTGACCTGCACGTGCGAGCGGGGCCTGTTGGAGTGTCAGAGCTGGTAGAAGTCGGTGTAGTGGTTGGGGGAGTACCAGACGGTGCCGGTGTTGGAGTCGACGACGATCCGGTAGGCGTCCCGGTGGGCGCCGCAGGCGCGGGGGTAGACGTCGTACTCGTAGAAGGTGTCACCGGAGGGCAGCTGTCCGTCGTTGTTGTAGAACTCGCCGCCGGCGTAGCTGCACTGGCCGTCCGGCCAGTCGACCCAGCCCCGGGTGGTCGGGTAGCCGAGGTCGGACCAGGTCGAGTTGGCTGAAGCCGCGTCGGAGCATCCGCTGATGCTGCAGGAGCTGTAGACCGCCGCGTTCGCAGCGGGGCTGTTGATCGCGGACAGGCTGAGCACGGATGCGATGGCGGCGAGCAGCACCGCGAACCGCTTGGCCCAGGACAGCTGGGGACGTCGCAGAGTCAGCAAGGAATCCTCCAAGTTGATGTTTTTGGCCGCCGCCGAGATGCGGCGGCGGCCGTCGGGAGCAGGTTGGGTGCGCGGCGGCCAGGGTGTGGGTGTGGCCCCACCGCCGTGCGGGCGGTTCGTCAGCCGGCGGGTGCCGTCGTCACGACGGTTCCGGCCAGGAGCAGGGCCGGGGGCGAGAACACCCGCGGTGCCGAACCTGGTGATCTGTGGGGGCGAGCTCATGTCGCAAAGAATGACGCGCGTAGACATGCCCCTGTCAATGCCAAGTAGGTGATGTTTCCCAGGAGTTCACCGATCTCCTTCGAGGATGCCCCGCCCCTTAGGGCGGGGTGGAATCGAAGCTCCTGCGGTGCAGGGCAGGGAAAGAAGAACGGCCGCCAGGGCGGTTCTTCGTCTGGCCCGGACTTGCCGCAGGTGGCCGCGAGTTGACTCGTCGATCAAGGGCTCACTAGTGTCATTTGCGTGAAGATCGTCGCGCAGGTGAAGTTGTTGCCGGCGTCCGCGTATGACGCGGACGCTCTGGCGGCGACCCTGCGTGCCTGTAACCGGGCCGCGAACGCGGCCTCTGAGGTGGCGTTCGCGAAGGATCTGAAGCGGCGCAACATGTTGCAGGATGCGGTGTACCACCGGATCAAGGCAGATTTCGATCTTGGGGCGCAGGCCGCGGTGCGCACGGTGAAGAAGGTGTGCGATGCGTATGCCGCGCTCAAGGCGAACATCCGCGCAGGGAACTGCGGGCCGGAAGGCTCCAAGCGCCGGGCCACAGCCGAGTCGAAGCCGATCAGGTTCCGGGAGACGTCGGCGCAGCCGTACGACGACCGGATTCTGACCTGGAACCTCGATGCCCGGACCGTCAGCATCTGGACGGTGTCCGGACGGTTGAAGGGCATCCCGTTCGTCGGCTCCCCGCAAGCGGTCAAGCTCCTCCCGCAGCGCAAGGGCGAATCCGACCTGGTGATGCGGGACGGCATGTTCTTCCTGATCGCCACCATCGACATCCCCGAGCCCGAGGTGTACGAGCCCAAGGGCTTCCTGGGTGTGGATCTCGGGATCGTCAACATCGCCACGACCTCGGACGGCCGGATCATGTCCGGGCGTCAGGTGAACCGCTACCGCCGGCGCAAGCGTGAGCTGCGCTCGAAGTTGCAGAAGAAGCGGACCAAGTCCGCGGCCCGGGTGATGAAGCGCAACCGGCGCCGTGAGGCCCGCTACGCCACCCAGCGCAATCACATCATCGCCAAGAAGCTCGTCGCCACCGCTGAACGCACTTCGCGGGGTATCGGTCTGGAAGACCTGACCGGTATCCGGCAGAGGGTTACGGCCAGGAAAGACCAGCGGGCACGACTGCACTCCTGGGCCTTCGCCCAGCTCGGCGCGTTCGTCGAGTACAAAGCCAGGCGAGCCGGTGTGCCCGTGGTCCATGTGGACCCGCGCAACACCTCCCGCCAGTGCTCGGAGTGCTGGCACACCCACCGATCGAACCGGGTGACCCAAGCGAGGTTTGCGTGCAAGTCCTGTGGGACCATCCTGCACGCGGACCACAACGGCTCCCGCAACATCGCCCACCGGGCCGATGCTGCGTGGCAGCGGGGCGCAGTCAACCGCCCCAGAACGCCATAGGCGCTCCGGACGCAGGAACCCACAGTGGGACACCAGCATCACGTCTCACTCTGCCTGCAAACCCGGCCCTTCAGGGCCCGGGTAGTTGACGGAGACACCTCAGGGAGTCCTGGTCGTGTCGGTATCACCGGCCGCCCCGTGGGGCCCCGTCGCGCGGCTGCAGATGCTGACACGCGGCGTGCCTCCGGGCGGCGAGTTCGTCGTCAGAACTTGGTGGCGTTGACGGTTTCGGCTCCGTCTGGGTTCCGCCTGCGGCGCGCAAGGGACGCTCTCCGTGCGGACGGGATCTCGCACTGCGTGCGCCGGCCTCGCCAGGCGCCCTCCGGTGCTGGCGCTTCGGAGCTGGATGGCCCGTCAGTTCGTCGACTGCAGAGGGCAGTCGGCCGCGAGATTCGCATCGGTGCACTCCCGCGCGGCGGAGACGCGTTTGGCTTCGCCGACCTCGGATGCCCTTCCGGACAGGTATGTCACCCTTGCCATCGGCGCCCGAGGACGTGCGGGCGGCGTCCGGTGCCGAGCTGGTCCCTTGCCTGCGCCTACTCGGCGAGCGGCTGGACGACGCCCAGGCCGTGGTCGTTCTCGCCGCCGTACTGGGCGGGGCACAGCACGAGGACGGGATGCAGCACCTCCGTCAGACTGTGCTGGCCCAGATCGTCGACTCCCTGCGCCCTGCCGTCACCGCTGCCGTCGCCCGGGGGCGCCTGTGCGACGACGTCGTGGCCGAGACGTTCGCCATGACGACCGTCGGGCCGCTCTTTTATCAGCGGTTACTCGGGGGCGCCCGGCTCGGTGACGACACGGTAGGACGCGGTGGTGGATGCGGCGCTGCGGGCGTGGGCGCCATAACGATCCCCGTGGCCTTCCTCGTGGATCGGGAACGCAACCCGGATCGCCGACCGCGTCCCCGATCGTCCCCGTCGGCCCCTTGAGTCCGGCAGGTGCCGCCGCCCGCGTCGACCACGATCGCGCCGAACTCGGACCGCTGCTCAGGGATGTGCTCGGCGATGTCGTCGAACGGTACCGCTCGATCACCAGGTTCTCGGGAATCTCGAATCCTTCGGCCTGGGCGACCTTGAAGTTCTCCGGCAGCTGGGCCAGCTGTGTCTCGCCGAGGCCCGCCGCCTGCTGGGGTGCCTGGACGCCTCGATGCTGCTACTGGCGGACGCCTACTACGATGCGTTCGACTTCCTGCAGGCCGTCGCAGACACCCAGGCCCGATTTGTGCTGCGGTCCACGAGGAAACGCAAGCCGACCGTGCGTCGCGCGCTGTTCGACGGCTCCTATCTGACCAGTATCGCCAGTCACCGCTACCGAGCGGGACGCGGGTACGGGCGGATGGAAGTCCGGGTGATCGAGGCATGGATCACCGTCACCCTTGCCGACGGCACCCGGCGCACCGAGCTGTGGCGACTGCTCACCAACCTGCTCGACGGCGACCGCTACCCCGCCCAGGAGCTCATCACGCTCTATCACCGCAGGTGGCAGGCTGAGACCTGTTATTTCTCGTTGAAGTCGACGATCCTCGACGGGCGGGTACTGCGTTCGCGCAGTGTTCCTGGCCTCGAGCAGGAGATCTTCGCGCTGCTGACGTCGTATCAAGCACTGATCCGGACTGCCGGAGACATCACGACCGCCACACCAGGCTTGTCCGCGCAGCGGGTGAGCTTCACCGTCCTGTTCCAGGCCGCCGCCGGCCAGATCATCACTGCCTGGGTGGGCACGATCGACGTCGTGTCGCTGATCGGGGCCATCGGACGGGCGGTGCTGGACCGTCCCCTGCCCGAAGGGCACCGCCAGCGTCTGAAGGCGAGGTTCCGCAAGACAGTGAGCGAGTACGACTTCAAACGAGGCGATCATCCCCGCACCGTTCAGACGTACACGCTCGAGACTCAAATGATCAAGGGCAGGCGCCTTGACGGCGGAGGCAACTACCAAGCGCAACGGTGTTGCACGTCAAGGGACGTCATCGTGAGGCGATGGTGGTCGGCGGTGAAGCGTACTGGCCGGCTCCAGTCGGCAGGACTATGGCCGCCCTGGCGAGAGCGGGGGCTGTCCGCCAGGCGGGCGAGGTGCTGCCGTCGGGAAGGGCGCGGGTGACGCCGCCGCAGCCGCATGCACCGCTCCTGGAACCGCTGCGGCGCTTCTGTGGCCGCCCTCCGCCTCGTGCGAGACATGGCATGTCTACGGTAGAGCAAACAGGTCTTTAAAGGGATGAAACTGGCTTTTTCGCTCTGCGTGAGAGCACTTTCGTCCTCTCAACTGTTGACACGGGGCAGTTACGTCATCGACCTTCATGCGTAACATCCGGCGCTTGGAGCCCAGAGGGAGGGTCGCACCTGAGGCACTCGGGACCGCGAGGCCCTCGGGCTGCCGCCCCGACCGCCTCACCCCCCCGACACCGAAGATCCACCCGAAACCCGGGAGTACACCCATGTCGTCAGGTAGAAGACTGTCCCGCCGTACCCTGCTGGGCGCTGCGGGCGCCGCTGTGGCAGCCAGCGCGCTTCCCGTGGTTCCCGGCTTCTCGCGTCTGCTTCCTCAGGCGGTCGCCGCGGACATGCAGACCAATCTCAGCAACCTGGTCAACATGCGGTTCGGCATGTTCAACCACTTCAACATGGGCACGTTCACCAACCAAGAGTGGGCCGCCCCGAACCAGAACCCCGCCCTGTTCGCGCCCACGGCGGTCGACTGCGCCCAGTGGGCGGCGGCCGCGGCGGCGGCGAAGATGAGCTACGGCGTGCTGACCACCAAGCACCACGACGGCTTCTGCCTGTGGCCCAGCGCCCACAACACCTACAACGTCGCCAACAGCTCCTACAAGCAGGACATCGTCGCCCAGTACGTCACGGCCTTCCGCGCCAAGGGCCTCAAGGTCGGCCTCTACTTCTCCATCTGGGACCGCACCTACAACGTGCAGGCCTACGACACCCGCCACGGCGTCGCCTCCGACCAGGCCATCCAGCCCGGCGACATCACCTACATCCTCAACCAGATCACCGAACTGCTCACCAACTACGGCACCATCGACATGTTCGTCACCGACGGCTACGCCTGGCAGATGGGCCAGCAGGCCGTCCCCTATCAGCGCATCAGGGAACATGTGAAGTCCCTGCAGCCCGACATCGTGATGATCGACCACGGCGGGCTGTCCGTGCCCTTCCTCGGCGACGCGATCTACTTCGAGGAGCCCCTCGGCATCACCTCACCCGCGGGCAACACCTACGCCTCGCTGCAGGGCCAGACGATCAGCAACGGATGGTTCTGGCACCCGACGACGCCCACAACCGATCCGATGAGCAGGGACGCCATCCTCTCCCACCTGGTGGACCTGGAGCCCAAGTACACCTCGTTCATCCTCAACTGCCCGCCCAACCGCAACGGTGTGCTGGACACCAACATCGTCAACCGGCTCGCCGAGGTCGGCGCCGCCTGGAGCGGCCCTAACACCTCCCGGCCGCCTCTGCCCGCCCAGATGCTCCGGGCCCAGCACCCGGTCACCCCCGTGGCCGCCTACGCCACCGCGTACCACACCGGCGAAGGCCCGATGAACGCCATCGACGGCCTCAGCGACAAGAACTTCGAGACCTGCTGGTCCACCTGGAACCTCCCGCTGCCCCAGACCATCACCATCGACCTCGGCGGCGTATGGAGCAACATCTCCACCCTGGAGTACCTGCCCAAGCAGTGGAACCGCAGCAACACCACCGACGGGGACATCACCGCCTGCACCATCTCCACCAGTACCGACGGCACCACCTTCACCGAGGTCGCCACCGCCTCCTGGGCCGGCGACCGCACCTCCAAACTCGTTGAATGGCCGGCCCGCAACGCCGCCTTCGTCCGCATCCAGGTCACCGCCGGCACCGGCGGCTACGCCAACATCGGCAACCTGCGCATCGGCGGTCGCATCGCGACCCCCGCCCTGGTCTCCACCCTCTTCCCCGGCGACGGCACCGTGTACCGCCTCGTCGCCCGCCACAGCGGCAAGGTCGCCGACGTCTCGGGCGCCAAGACCGCCAACAACACCGCCATCTTGCAGTGGCCCTGGCAGAACCACGCCAACCAGAAGTGGACCCTCGCCCTCGCCGACGACGGCTACTACAAGATCCGCAACGTCAACAGCGGTACGCTCATGGAGATCGGCGGACTCTCCCGCACGAACGGTGGAACCGCCGACATCTGGAGCGACGCGACCGCACCCCAGCAGCACTGGGCCATCACCCCCACCGGCGACGGCTACTACCTCCTCACCAACCGGCTCAGCGGCCTGTCCCTCAACGTCGACAGTGGCTCCACCGCCGACGGAGCCGCCATCAACCAGTGGAACTACACCGCCCTCGCCCAGCAGCAGTGGCAGATCATCCCCTCCTGACAGCGGACCGGAAGAGACGTGCACCGGCGCGCACAGGCGCCGGATGCACGCTCCAGTTCCTCGTGAATACGAGCGGAACCTGCAGCAGTGAACCTCAGTGCATCTTCCTGGCCACCCACCGCTCAGACCGGCGCGGCGGGCCTGGTAACTCGAGGGGTCTCTATGGGCGTGTCTCCGGCCCTCGGAGTGCGCGGGTTCGGTAGCCTGATAGACGACGGGCCGAGGGTGAAGATGCTGACCGTCGCGTTCTTGGAGGGCTCCGGGTAACGGTGGTAGGGACCGACGCCACCTCGATCGAAGCTACAGCGGACATGTTCCTGTCTCAGCTTCTGGACGAGTTCGCCGCCGAACGCGAGACAAGTCCTGGCGCTCAGAACTCGGATCGAGCGGGACACCGGCCGAGCCTCCGTCTCGCTCAATCTGAACCAGCGCTGGTCACAGCCCCGAGGCGGTTCAACTTCAGCGAGACGGGTCAACAACAAGCACAGCTACGAGAGCCTCGCTGCAGGCGGAGGTTGCTGGGTCGCGTCCGCAGGAGAACTCGCTGAGAGAGAAGCGTGGAGGGGCATGATGCTCGCTCATCTCAAGTACCTGTGAACAGAGATGGAGACCTCCCTCTTCTCCATCAGAGGTGAAGGCGGACCGTAAGGGGAAGCAGGGCCCCTTGCCGCTGCCCGAGAATCGCGTGATCGGCCCGACCACGTCAGGAGGGGACTGGTTGGAGGGCGGTAGCCCCTGGAGCCGTTCTCCGATAACGTACCGACTAGACGGTACGAGTGGGTGTGCCCCACACGCCCGTCGCGTGCTCGATGAACAGCAACGCTTCATCCGCCACAGGACGGCGACCCCTCATGACGCAGGACACGGACCGAGACAGCCTGGCCCTCGCACGCCAGACCTGGAGAACTCTTGAGCCCTACCACGGGGCCGTCTACTTCTCGCCCGAATCCGCAGCCCAGTACGCCGAGTTGGGCGTGGACGCCAGGACGGGGTACTTCGCGTCCCGCTCCGCCGCACTCGGCGCCGCTCCGGCGGATCTGGTCATCGCCACGTTCTACAACTTCAATCCCCAACTGGTGCGCCGAGCCATCCCCGCGGCATGGGAGGCCGCCACGCCGCAGCGGTTCGCCGCCGCCCGGCTCGCAGGGATCGACGCCACGCTCCGCCGTATCCTCGGCGCGGACATCTCCTCACCGGCGCTGGCCCGCGCAGCGGAACTGGCCCGTACCGCCGCTGAAGTGGCCGTGCGCCATCCACAAGGCCGCCCTCTCTTCGCCGCGCACGCCGCACTGCCGTGGCCGAGCGCACCCCACCTCGTGCTCTGGCACGCGCAGACTCTGCTGCGGGAGTTCCGTGGCGACGGCCACGTGGCGGCACTACTGGCTGCCGGACTGAGCGGGCTCGAGGCTCTCGTCACGCACGCCGCCACAGGCGATATCGGCGCAGAGGTGCTGCGCGACTCGCGGGCATGGACGCCGGAGCAGTGGGGGCAGGCCGTACAGAACCTGAGTGAGCGCGGATGGCTCGACGATGGACCCCACCTGACCTTGACCGAGGACGGTACGCAGCGCAGGGCGGAGATCGAGCACACCACCGACCAACTGGCGGCCCTCCCTTACATCACGCTCGGCCCTTCCGCCTGCGCCGAACTTCGTTCACTGGTGAGGCCGTTCAGCCTCGCGGTGGCCAAGGAGCTCCTGCCCTCGTCAGTCGACCGCCTCAGTGAAGAGAGCTCTTGAGGGAAGAGAGGGAGGTCGGGAATTGTCGGCAGCGGCCCCTCTCGCCGGCGCCATCTAACTGACCTGCCGCATCTGGGCCAACTTCACGCACTGGCTGACCAACCGGTCCTCAGGCCGATCGCGAGACCGACGTGGGCGTCGATGCTGGAAATCACGTGGGGTGTCGTTTCTTCTGCCGGTGGCCGCGCCTTGGGGTCCGCTCACCGGTGTGTGTGGAGTGCTATCGGGTTGCTCGCGCGGTGCGGGAGGCGGGCGCGGCCGTGCTGATCGGCGAGCCGGCACGGGGGTTGGGCGCGGGACGCGGTCGTGGTGTGGGGCCGTTCCGGTGGCATGCTGCCAACGTGTGCGGACCGCGCCGATGTCGGCGAGGGAGCGGAGCGACGACGAGCCCTCCGTGTAGTCAGGTGGGACGGGCGGCGATGATGTCCCGGTGCGGGGCCAGCACGCCGGCGCGTGGCGGGAAGCGGGCTGTGATGTCGTCCACGACCGCGGTGAGCGCGTCGGCCTCAGCGAGCACTGTCTGGACGGGGTGGGGGAGGGAGGCATCGTGGACGGTCTGGACGAGGCGTTCGGCGGCTGCCTGCAGGCGGCGGCGGGCGTGCGGCACCGACGATCACTGCGACGGACTCGGTGATGATGAAGGGCCGAGCGGGGCGTCCGAGCCGCGGTCGCGAGCCACCCGCGGGATCGCCCGGAAGTATGCGGTTCAGCCCGAGCCTGCCCCTCGTGAGCGCGGTGACCGCGCCGGCCATGGCGCTCGGCTGGCACCTGGTCGCCTCCATCGGCGGCGGCGACATGCCCGTCGTCGTCTCCATGCTGAACAGCTACTCGGGCTGGGCGGCGGCCGTGGCCGGCTTCCTGCTCGACAACAACCGCTCATCGTCACCGGCGCGCTGGTGGGCTCCTCCGGTGCCTACCCGTCGTACATCATGTGCAAGGCGATGAACCGGTCCTCCTCTCCGTCATCGCGGGCGGTTTCGGCATCGAGGTGCCGTCCGGGAACGTCCAGGAGCAGGGGGAACACCCGTGAGGTGCGGGCGGCCGAGGTGGCCGAGATGCTCGCTCAGGCCCGCTCGGTGATCATCGCCCCGGGTACGGAATGGCCGTCGCCCAGGCCCAGCATCCCGTCGCGGAGCTGACGCGGCAGCTGCGCGGGCGGGGCGTCGAGGTCCGCTACGGCGTCCATCCCGTCGCCGGGCGCCTGCCCGGCCACATGAACGTCCTGCTGGCCGAGGCGAAGATGCCCTACGACATCGTCCTGGAGATGGACGAGATCAACGATGATCTTGCGGGCACCTCGGTCGTGCTGGTCATCGGCGCGAACGACACCGTCAACCCGGCCGCGACCGACGATCCGGCGAGCCCGATCGCCAGGATGCCGGTGCTGCGGGTCTGGGAAGCCGAGCAGGTCGTCGTCTTCAAACGCTCCATTTCCTCCGGCTATGCGGGAGTGCAGAACCCCCTGTTCTTCCGGGAGAACAGCGGCATGCTGTTCGGTGACGCCAAACAGAGCGTGGAAGAGATCCTCCAGGTACTGGGCGACGACATCCGACCCGACACGGCACCGGCGGCGCGGCAGCCGACGGTGCCCAGTCGCTGACGGGCCCGTGCCCGCGCTCCAGCCCGAGCGCGGAGGGGCGGAGATCGATCGGAGAACCCCGCCGGTCGTGGGGCCGCCTCCTGCCCTACCTCGCGTTCAGGCGCCCGCACCGCTCGCTCGCCACCCCGCTCAGGCGGATCCTGACGGACGATCACCCCGGAAGGCGCCGCGGATCGCTCTGCGCTGGCTCGCGGTCGTGTCACCCCAGACTCCGTCCGCTTCACCGTGGCGAACGCCCTAGTCCCGGCAGGCGAGGAGCACCGGGCACCGGCGGCGCACGGCCCGGGCACGCGCCGTCTCAGTGTCCGTCTCCACCAGAGGGAAGAACAGCTCGGGGTCCTCGCCCACGCACAGCGCCCGAAGGCGCCAGACGGCGCCATGATTTTCGATCGATGGTGTACGAGCCATACCGCACCTCCGCGGTCCGACCAGGGCACAGGTGTGACCGTGGCTGGGGAGCCACGGTCCCGGCAGAGGTGCCCGACATCCTATTCCGCACGGCCGAAAGAAGGCCATAGCGGACTTTCACGGCACAGTGCGTGATGTCCCGGCCGAGCGACGTCGGCGCGGTGAGCATGCGGTCGCCGGTACGAGGCGCGGGTTTCGCACGGAAGACTGTCTGCGGGTCCCTGCCCCTCCGAGGACGCGCAGACAGCCGGCCCCGGGTTCGTACGGGTGCCGACGATCCGGGGGAGTGGCTTTGGACCGCGGTCAGGAGCCGACGATGCGGCGCACGTTCTCGACAGCACCGCAGTCCGCCTTCAGATGACGCTCGCGCTCTTTCACGAACGCCTCGCCCAGTCCTCTCGGCGCTCCATGTCCACGTTCTCGCGCGCTCCGTTCAGGATGGTGCGCTCCTCCTCGTCGGCGTGGTGCGTGACGGCCTGCACGAGTTCTTCCAGCTTCTCATCCCACTCCTGGGAGCCGACCTCATCGACTTCCAGGAGTTCCAGGACTTCCTTGTTGCCCTCCTCGTGCTCCTCCTCGCCGTGTTCCACTTCGGCGTCGTCGATTTTCTTGTAGCGCTTCAGGGCGGGATAGATCTTCTCCTCTTCCGCCAGAGCGTGGGCGACCAGCAGATCGGAGAACTCGCGAGGAGCGACAGCCCGGTCGGCTTCGACGCTGCGCATCAGGTGACAGAGATCCTCCATTTTCTGGTGGTCCTGGAGAATGAGTTCAACCACGTCTCTGGTCTGCGTCATGGGGGTGGGCATCACTTTCGTGCGGGGGTCCTTGCAGGATCCCGGCTACCCCGTCCTGCGGTGTTCAGCAGTACGTCCTGATCGAATGACGAGCAGCCCGTTCTCCGGCTTCGGCATCGCGCGCAGGCCTGCACCACCTCACGGCGCTGCGGGGGACGTGAAGGAAGTCGCCCTGCACCAGGACTCCGGGGAACCGTCTGCCGGGAAGGCGCACCACTGCGTCGTTGCCACCGCCTGCGAACGGGGCGGCCGCAATGCGCTCCATCCGAACATTAGCCTGGCATCTACGGCGAGGGCGGCCTTGCACAGTCACCCCCACCCTGAGCCGCTGTGAGGCTCGGACTCCCGACAAGGTGGCGGTCTCGCTGTGCGCCCGGTGGAAGGGCCCGTACCGGACATGCCTGTGGCTCCGGACGCATCCGGGCCACAGGCAGGCTGCTGGTGGGGGGCACCAGCGAAGACCAGCGTCAGAGCGCATGCCGAAGCCCAGCAGCCAAACGACCAGCACGATGACCGAGAGCCACCACAGTGCCTTCAGGGCGCAGCCCGCGCCGAAGAGGGTCAGAGCCAGCAGAAGAACGGCAAGCAGGGGACTCGGTTCTCCGCGGCGGTCTCTCCGCACCGCCGGGCCGCGATGACTCAGCTGTGCACTGGTGCGCCGTTCGTCCGCTGTACTGCCATGATCACGGGTTGTACGGAGTGTACGTGATGGAGGAGACCTTGAGGTACCTTGCGCCGTCCGCCGTGGCCCAGGTCGAGTTGTTGGGGTTGCCTGGCCAGTCACCGCCGACAGCGGTGTTGACGATGAAGTGCATCTTCACACCCGGGGCAGTGGTGTACCACTTCGTCCCGGTGATAGTGCCGTCCACGGCGAAGTCGATGTGATCGGGCCACCAGGTGAACGAGTACGTGTGGTACGAGTTGGTCCAGCCCGCTGCGTTCGTTTTGGAGAACTGGGTCTGGGTGTTGTTGGGATCGTGGAAGGTCTGGTAGACGGTGTTCGGGTTCTGGCCGACGATTTCGGCGGCGTCGAACTCAGGGAGCCACGGATTCAGGAAGGCAGCCCACACGGCGGGCAGGAGACCCTGGCCGTTGGGCATGTTCGCGGTGAAGCTGTACGTGCCGTAGCCGTAAAGCGCCTTGGACTCCACGCGCCCCGAGTAATAGGTGTTGCCCGACTTGTAGGTCTTGATGACGAGGGTGCTGCCCTCGTACCACACGCAGGCGGGAGTGTAGGTTTCCAGCTCGTTGTTGGCGGTCCACCGCCCGTTGATGGTGTTCCACGAGTTGACCGTCTGGGGAGTTCCCCAGGACGCCGCGTGGGCTTGCGGGTGTCCCAGGACAAGCAGCGAAAGGGTCGCCAGAGTGACCACCATCAGGCGTCCCCGTGTGACAAGGGCAGAGGACATCGCGGCTCCATCGCTCGGATGACATGGGGCGTGGGAGCGATCCCACGCAGCCTTCATCGGCGGACTTTAGGAGTCCGTTTACTCTTTGACAAGATGTGCGGCGCGATCCGTTCGTTGTCTTTTGGAGTTGAAGGCGCGGCGTTCTGCGGGTGGGCTGATCGGAATTGGATGCGAGCCGCGCCGGCCCCAGGGAGTGTCAACTTAACGGCTGAGCTTGGTTGTTGAGTGGTCAGCGGTTGCTTGGGCTGAGTCGCAGGGCTTGATCAAGTTCCGGAAGCGTGTGAATTAGCTGCGATTCCCAGGACTCGCTTCGTGGTCTCCCTCAGCTACACCATCGTCTCTCGCGGTCAGCGAACGACGCGGTAGGAGAGGTGGGTCGCCGCCGGGGTCGCTGTCACCTGGGTGCGTTCGAGGGTGATCGCGGAGTCGAGCACGCTGAACAACCGCGTGCCACCGCCAAGCAGGACCGGGATCACATGCACGCGGATCTCGTCGACCAGGCCGAGCGGGAGCGCCTGCTGCATGACGGTGGCGCCGTGTAGCCCGACGACCTTGTCGCCCGCCGCCTTCTTTGCCTGCTCGATCGCGCTGACCACGCCGTCGGTGACGAAGGTGAACACAGGCGGGTACGAGCTGGTCGGTGCCTGGTGGGTGACCACGAAACACGGGACGTCGCCCATCGGGCCGCCCTGGCCCCAGCCACCCTCTCCCTCGTTCTTCTCAAAGGACGTACGGCCCATCACCACCGCACCCCAGTCATCGACCACCCGCTCCAGGATGGCCCGGTCCTCGTCGGTCGCCTGGTCGGACATCCACTTGTGCAGCATCCAGGCCCCGTCACCGAACGGGTTCTCACGGCTGTCATTCGGTCCGGTGACGTATCCATCGAGCGAGATGGACATGTCGCAGATCACTTGTGCCATGGGTAACGCCCTTCCTCTACCGGTGCTCCAGATTCACAGTGCGCTGTGTACGACTCGGCGCGCCGGTCGAATTCATCGGTGATCCGTGGATCGCCCATGACGCCTCCCCGCCGCGAACGAGCGCCCGCGGCGATCCCCTCAACCCCACGGCCCCGCCCGGGCCGGCCGGGGCGCTGTGCCATGCCGTCCCGGCCGAAAGCGTCTGGATTGACGGCGATGCCCAGAATGGGGAGTGCTCGGGCTGGTTCATCGCGGATCGCCCGGGTGGTCTTGGCGACGTTCTCGGCTCCGAGGGTCTTCAGTGCGCCGATGGCGAGGTTGCGGAGGGATGCCATGGCACGCGGTGCGGTTCCGGCGTGGACGG
>NZ_JBIWPO010000071.1:0-30516 GCF_044768275.1 Streptomyces sp. NPDC101152
AGTCAGGCCCCCACCATCCGCGTACCGCATAACACCGGCATACCGCATGGATCACCCAACGTCACCACCCGAACGCAACCCGAAAAGGTCAGTAGTTCGGGGCAGCTGCTGTCTGAGAAGCAGAAAGCTCAACCCGCGAGGGAAGAATCTCCCTGCTGCAGCTGGGGGAGAAGTCAAGGAGCTGGCACAGCACACCGCACAGGCCTCGGTCTACGCGGCAGCGAAAGCGGTCACTGCTCGGTGGCCCCAGGGGGCATCCTGGCACTACTGCCAGCCACCGGCGTGTCCGCGAATGCTTCCACAGGCGGACTCCCATTGTCCGGCATGCTCGCACGCATCGGCTGGCCGGAGCCCATCTGAGGGCTCCGGCCAGCCTGCCCTTTCACGGGCCTGCACGAACTTTCGGACCCGCTCGGCCGCACTATTCGGCGGTCGGCGCTTCGGTGAACTGGTTGGTATCGAAGAGCTGGTTGATATGGCCGCCGAGTTCGGACCAGTGTTGTCCGGACAGTTCAGCGGCGGCACGGGCGTCACCCATGGCGCAGACCCCGACGAGCTCGTTGTGATGCTCGATGGTGTTGCGGCCGCCGAGCAGGGTGGAGAACTTGCGGTAGAGGATGCGGTGGATCTGAGGATGGAGCTGCCCGACGATCCGGCTGAGGACAGGATTGTCCGCGGCCGTGATAGGGACCGCGTGGAAGCGGTCGTCCGCGGCGAGCGCCGCAGTGATGTCGTTCGCTGCGACGGCCCGTTCGAAATCGCGGTTGGCGTCGCGCATGCTCCGCACGTCCTGCTGGGTCATGACCGGTACGGCAGCCTCTATGGCGAGCTGGTCGAGGGAGCGTAGGACGGCGAGGGTCTTCTCGACGTCGCGGCGGTTGAGGGTAGTGATACGGGTGTAGACGCCGGGCTTCGCCTCGACGAGGCCGATGTCGGCGAGCCGCGTGAGCGCCTCACGCACCGGGGTGCGGCTGAGCCCGAGGCGCTCGGCGAGTTCGCTGTCCTTGACTTTCTCTCCCGGTACGAGTTCACCGCGCACGATGGAGTCGCGCAGGCGGTCAAAGACCTCGTCACTGAGGAGGCGACGGGAGACTGGGTTGGCAAGCGACATATTGCGTACGATACATCGGGCCTCGTTCTGCCCCATCGGGACTTCTCGAGAGGGTTCGGGCGCGGCGGGCCAGCGCCTTGGCCAGTACGGCGGCCGGATCGATGAGAGGGACGTCGACGGCGTCGGCCGGGAGACCCAGTGGGATCTCGGTACAGCCGGCGATGACCGCCTGCGCGCCCTGTTCGGTCTGCTGCTGCGCGACACCGACAAGGGGCGGCCGTCGCCCCATGATTGCCGGCCTTGACGGCGCGTATGGCGGCCATGACCTGATCCTGCTGGCTGGCGGGGTCCGGCAGGACGAGGCGGATGCCGTGGTGGTCGAGCCATTCCTGGTACAGGCCCGCGCGAATGGGGCCGGCGGTGGCCAGCAGCCCTGTGGTACGGACGGCCGGCTGCAGGGTAGTGAGGTGACTGGCGGCTTCGCCGATCATGTGGACGATCGGCAGGCCGACATGGTCGGCAATCCGGAGTACGAAGGCGTGCGCGGTGTTGCAGGGGATGGCGATGACGGTGGCCCGGCCTCGCACAGGACACGGCTGCCGTTGAGGAGCCAGGGCGTGGGGTCGGGGCCGTTGCCGAGGAGAGCCCCGGTCCGGTCGGGGATGGTGGGATCGGACCAGATGACCGTCCTGAGGTGGTCCTGGTCGCTGTGGCCCGGAGTCATCGACACCAGCTTGGCGTAGAAGTCGGCGGTGGCCGCCGGTCCCATGCCGCCAAGGATGCCGATGACCTCCGTCGTGCCCGTCGGGTTTGTCACCGGGCCGCATGTTTCTGAGGCGACGGTGCGAGCTGCAGTTCGGAGGTAGTGCCGTCGTGCTCGGCCGCCTCGCCGGCTTCATGGGCGGCATCGCTGGGGCCGTATTTGGCCTCCCGCCGTCTCTCGGAGCTGTCGACCACGGCGCTGGCGAGCGAGTTGCCGATGACGTTCACGCCGGTGCGGGCCATGTCGACGATGAAGTCGACGCCGAGGAGCAGGGCGATGCCCTCGGCGGGCAGGCCGACGCTGCTGCTGGCGGCGATGAGGACGACGATGGACGCGGAAGCGACGCCCGCCATGCCCTTGGAGAGGATCACCAGCACGCCGACCATCAGGAGCAGGGCGGGCAGGGAGGTGTTGGCGCCGTAGGCGTTGGCGAGGAAGACCATAGCCGTACCCATGTACAGGACAGAGCCGTCGGTGTTGAAGGAGTAGCCGAGCGGGACGACGAACGAGGTAGTGGAACGGCTGAGACCGAAATCTTCCAACTTGCCCATGAGCGGAGCAAGAACGGACTCGGAGCTGCGGGTGACGAACGCGATGCCCGCCAGGTTGGCGATCGCCTTCAGCAGCTTGAAGTATCGGATCCGGTAGATCGCGGCGATCAGGGGGAAGAGCAGCCCGATGATGATGGCCAGGCCCGCGTAGACCACAACGATGAAGCCCGCGAGGCTGCGCAAGTTGCCGAAGCCATAGTGGGCGACGTCGTAGGACATGAAACCGAGGACCCCGAGCGGGGCGACGCGAATGACGTAGCCGACGACCTTGAACATCACATCAACGAAGGACTCCAGCACCGAGGTGAGCGGCGCCGCCTTCTCCCCGACCGCAGCCATGGCCACGCCCACCAGCAGTGCGAACGTGATGGCGCCGAGCAGGTTGCCCTCGCCGAACGCGGCGAAAATGTTCTTCGGTACGGCGTGCAGGACCAGCGCGTGGAAGTCGATGCCCTGGCTCAGACCGTCCAGGTCCTTGGCGTCAGCGCCATGGACGGGGGCGCTCTTGCCGATGCCCGTGAACTTGGCGAGGCCTACCGCGAGCAGCAGGATGACGGTGGTGACGAGCTCGAAGTAGAGCACGGCCTTGCCGGCGATCCGGCCGACCTTCTTGACCGACTCCATGCGGGCGATGGCCAGCACGATGAGCGGGAAGACCAGGGGCAGGACGACGACCTGGACCAGGTTGAGGAACAGGTCGCCGAGGATCTTCATCTGCTCGCCGGCGGCCGGCGCGAGGGACCCGATCAGGACTCCGAGTCCGACGGCGATGATCGACTGCATGCCGATCGGCATCCGGAGACACCCTCGCAGAAGTCCCGGCAGCGTTCTGGAGCGACCCTCAGCGCCGGTTCCCCGACTACGTGGTGCGTTCACCGACATCTCCATTCCAATATATTGCGCTCTGCATATTGAGAGGAAGAATGGGTCCGGGATGGCGGTCTGTCAAGGGTTCCCTCACCGGCACATCGACTTCGACCCTTGGTGACGGGGAGGATCACAGATGGCCAGGCGGCACACGTAGAGCGCACTCCAGCACCCGGGTTCGACATAATTCGGGGCTCCTGGAGGTCCTCGCCGGCACGACCCAGGCCCGCCGCGAGCTCCAGCACCTCCACGCCGGGACCTTCACCGGCCCCACCTGCACGTTCCAGCAGGTCACGGCCTCACCAAGCCCCAGACCGACCTGCTCGCCAAGCTAGGCATCTCCCACCCCAAGCAGGCCGTCAACCTTCGACCCACGCCCCGCTGACCAGCAGGAATACCACAGCCAAGAGAACTGTCTACAGCCACCAGAGCTCGTGCAAGGCCGGGGGTGCGCCCGTCGTCGCTGACGCCTGTGGCGACAGGGGTGGTGGCCCGGACCTCACGCGGCCAGCAGTATCGCCGACCCACTGACCGGACAACCCTGTAGTCCAGAATATTGCGCTCTGCGTATTGCCCGGTAGTGTGGCCTCCCGCGTCGCGCGTCACCCGCACGTCATCCGCACGAACTACGAAGGAGCGGACGTTGGCTCAGCCACCAGAACTGCGTGTTCGGATCGAACATGAGCTGGTCTGGGGCAAGGAGGCCTCCGTCGACGCCCACTTCGGCGTGCAGATAGCGAGAGGCCGCAGAGAACGTCTCGGACCGCGAAGAGATCCGTTCAGGCAAGTTGATAAGCGTTGAAAGGAGAAAGTAGATGCGGCCGCCGCCAACGTCCCGGGACCCCCGTGAGGTCGACTGCCCGCCAATCCAGGAGGCGGAGCGCTTGATGGACAACCTCGCGCTTGCGCCCACGCACCTGCGCAACTTCACCGAGCTGACGAGCCAGTTGGCCACGCTTCGCACTGCAGGTGAGCACGAGGCCGCTGATCAGCTTTTGGCCCGGATTCTCACTGCGGCGGACCCGAAGACGGCGGCAGCCGTTCCTGCGTATATGCGGTCCCTGGGAATGCAGCAGGAAGCTGACCGGACCCTGGCGATCATGTCCCGCTGGACACCGGGCGAGTTCGACACCGCGCTCCGAGCCATACTGTCGCTGGGACACCGCCAGGATTGCGCGCAGATGTTGTGGAGCGCAGGTCAACGGCCGGACTTCGAGGTCGCCTCGCTTCTCAGACAGTTGACGGGAACCGGCCACGGCACTGAAGTGACCCTCTGCCTGGCGCGAGTGGCCGGCCGGAAGGCGGCAGCGACCGGAGCAATACCATCCCTGCTGGCCGCATTGCAAGCGAGCGGTTCTGACGATCTCCTCGACCCGCTTCTTGTCGAGGCCACTACCGGATGGCCTCAGGCCCAAATCCTGGCACTGGCCGAAGACCTGGAATCAGCTGGCCACGCGGACAGCGCCTATCCCCTCTACGCGAGGGCCTGGCTCCAGCTCGCGGAACAATGGCCGGCAACCCGGGCCGCAGAGTTGCTCGTTCGGATGTCCTCGGCGGGAGCGACTGCTGCGGCTGACCGCGTGCTCGACGCGATGGTCGAGACATACCGGTCAACTCCCTCCGCGATCGCGTCAGCCGCGAGGACCTTGGTCGCGGCAGAACAGGCCTTTCCTGCCCATCGGCTGGTCGGCGAGGTCGCCACACGCATGGAATGCAGCGAAGTCGAGGCCCTGGCCGACCAGCTCAACGCCGCTGTTCTGCCTGCTCTCGCCGTCCAGGCATTCGCCCATGCTGCAGCCAGCCGTCCCGTCACCGACGTCATCAGGTTTTCCGATACCCTGCGTACCCGCGGCTACCTGGCACAGTCCGATGAATTGCTGGTCGTGATGGCGCTCAACCACCCGCACGCCGCCGCAACACTGATCGACAAACTGCGCGAGACGCGCCGCCCGGGCCGAACCCAGCGCCTCCTCACCGGCATCCGCCTTGCCGCCTCTGTCGATGACGCCCAGGACGCCACGGCTTTGATGGACAGCCTGCGCCACACCACCAGGGCCGACCGGCTTCTGGCAGGGATACGCCGGGCCCCGGTTGAACAGCGCGCCGTGGTCGCCGCTGAACTCTGGCGCGCTCACGCGCACGCAGACGCCACGACCCTGCTGGTCAGCATCGCAAGTCTGCCTCCAACGCAGGTCGTCAAAGCCCTGACGATCCTCCAGGCACGGAGCGCTGACGATGACGGAACCGTCGTGGCGCTTGGCACGGCCGTTCTGGACCGAGCGATCGACCAGTACGCCGGGCTCATGAAGATCCTGCTCGACAGTGGTCGAGACGCTGTGGCTCATCGCCTCGTCACCACGCTGATCGAGGACAGACCCCGGCAAGTCGGCGCTGTGGCACGCGCGCTCGCTGGCCAAGGACATTGGCCGAGCTGCATTGCTCTGCTGCGCCGCTTTGCACTCAGAGCTGAGCCCCAACTCCTGGTCGACGCACTCGGCGACCTCGGATCCGTCAGCAATCCCGACATCGACACAGCTTTGGCCACGGCACTCACACAACGGCTCGACGTGTGCTCGTTTTTCCCATCCTTGCGCGCGGCGGGCATCCGCGGACTGCCATGCCTGTGTCTCGAAAGCATGGCGGTAGACGGTTCGCCTCAAAGCCTCGCCCGATTCTGCCGCGACCTGCTCACCTACGGCGAGGAAGCCGACCTGGCCTCGGTCATCCAATGGGCGGCCAGCCGAACCGACGTCGCACAGGTCTGCGACGCGCTGCACGAGTCCGGTCTGCATCGCATCGCCTATCGCATAACGGAGGTGCGCGCAGAGCGAGGGGTGAACCGCCGGGTTCGGTAGAGATCGCAGAGGGCCGGCGCTGTCGGCGTCCACGGTGTGGACCGCAGGGACCGTGTCTTGATCCACTCGGTGGCAAGCAGGTCCCAGAAGCGGGCGAGCACCCCGGTGGGCGGGGGTGGTCGGTGGCGCGGAGGCGAGTGTGCTCATCGGGGCTGTCCTGCCTGGTATTCGGTGCTGTCGGCGGTGAGTTCCATCCCTTGATCTTCGCGGGGAATCCCGGCCTTCAGGCGGGGTGGGATTGTGATCCTCGGCCCGGGAGGCGCGTAGCGCCGGAGATCTCTGCGTCTTCGGGGTGAGGGTCAGGCCGGTCGCTTCTGGTTGTCGATGTAGTCCTTGACGATGCTCAGCGGTGCGCCGCCGCAGGACGCGGCGAAGTAGGACGGGGACCAGAACACCGAGCCCGTCCCGATCCGGTTGATCCGGCCGGTGTACTCCGCTCGCAGGTAGCGGGAGCTGACGCCCTTGAGGGAGTTGACGAGTTTGGACAGGGCGACTTTCGGGGGGTAGTGCACGAGCAGACGCACGTGGTCGCCTTCGCCGTTGAACTCCCGCAGCTTTGCGCCGAAGCTCTCACACACGTCCCGCATGATCGCTTCGCAGCGCGTCAGCATGTCGTCGTCGAAGACCTCCCGCCGGTACTTCGTGACAAACACCAAGTGTGCGTGGAGGTTGAAAACTACATGGTTTCCGCGTCTGATGTCGGGATCTGGTTCCCAGCGTGGTGACATGCGCCAAGTGTAGTAGGGTCGAGCGACCCGATGGGAGGGGGTGGGCTGGATGATCCGTGCGTACACGTTCCTCCTGCGGCCCACCGTCCGCCAGGAGCAGGCGCTCGGCGAGATGTTGCGCGATCACTGCTCCCTTTACAACGGGGCGTTGCAGGAACGCCGCGACGCCTGGCGGCATGTCTCGAAGACCACCGCCAAGTACGGGATGCAGTCGGCGCAGCTCAAGGAGATCCGGGCGTTCGACCCGGAGCGTCAGGGCCGCTGGTCGTTCAGTTCACAGCAGGCCACCCTGCGCCGTCTCGACAAGGCGTTCGCTGCGTTCTTCCGCCGGGTCAAGTCCGGCGATGCCCCGGGCTATCCGCGTTTTCGCGGGGCGAACTGGTTCGACACGGTGGACTTTCCCAAGGACGGGGACGGCTGCCGGTGGAACTCCACCCCGCACGACCCCGTCACCCGGGTCCGCTTCCAGACAGTCGGCCACGTCAGGGTCAACCAGCACCGCCCGGTGGCCGGCCACGTCAAGACCGTGTCGGTCAAGCGCGAGGGCCGAAAGTGGTTCGTCGTGCTGACCGCTGAGCAGGACCGGCCCGAACCGCTGCCCGCGACCGGCTCCGTGGTCGGCATCGATCTGGGCATCGCGAACTTCCTCGCCGACTCGAACGGCGATTTCGTGCCCAGCCCGCGCCACGGCCGCCGTGCGGCCGCGAAACTGGAGGCGGCGCAGCAGGCCCTGTCCCGGTTCCCGCGATCCAAGGCGAAGGACCGAACCGCCAACCACCAGCGCGCGGTGGAGAAGGTCGCCCAACGACACGGCAAAGTGCGGCGCCGGCGGCTCGACCACGCGCACAAGACCGCGCTCGGCCTGGTCCGCGCACACGACTTCATCGCGCACGAAGACCTCAAGATCCGCAACATGAGCAAGGCCCCCGCACCGAAACCCGACCCCAGCCGACCGGGCACCTTCATGACCGACGGGGCCGCCGCGAAGGCCGGGCTCAACAAGTCGATCAACGACGCCGGATGGGGGGTGTTCCTGACGATCCTGCACGCCAAGGCTGAAAGCGCCGGACGGGAAGTGATCGCCGTGGACCCCCGCAACACCTCCCGCACCTGCCCCGAATGCGGGCACACCGCGAAGGAGAACCGGCCCACACAGGAAAAGTTCCACTGCGCCTCGTGCGGCCACACCGCGCACGCCGACACGGTAGGAGCTACCAACGTTCTACGGGCCGGGCTGGTCCGTCGCGACGCCAACCCGGCGTAACGAGAAGCCCCCGGCCTCAGCCGGGGGAGGAGTCACGAAGGCTGCCTCCAGTGCGGTGCGGGCGGTCAGCTCGTTCAGCTGGATACCGTT
This sequence comes from Streptomyces sp. NPDC101152, assembly GCF_044768275.1. NCBI lineage: Bacteria > Bacillati > Actinomycetota > Actinomycetes > Kitasatosporales > Streptomycetaceae > Streptomyces > Streptomyces sp. NPDC101152. The sequence continues at coordinate 8,170 of NZ_JBIWPO010000071.1, forward strand.
GTCGAAGGCGAGCGCCCCGATCCGGTCGGCCGGGAGCCCGGTCATGGCGAGTTTCTCTACGCCGGTCGAGCCCTCCGGCTCGACCGAGGCGCCCGCCGCGGTCAGCACGGCTGCCAGCTCGGCGGCCTGCGGTGTCCCCACCACAACGCTGCTACGGGTGCTGCGGGCCGCGAAGTCCCGTACCGACTCGGCGGCTGCCGCCGTTGGGTGCACCGGGACCCGGACGATTCCAGCGCTGTCGGCATACCGCAAGCGGCACTGGGGCCGCAGGACGCGCACGAGCAGTTGCCCATGCGTGACTTCACCGCACAACGGCACCTTGAGCGGCTCCCCGCCCAGCCCTTCGAGTTCCTGCCTCTGGTAGCCGTGCTGACCACCGAGCACGACCGTCGCAGCGATTGGCTGCGCGCCGGACAGGCGCTGGAGCACGTGCTACTGGTGGCCACGCCGCACGGTGTGCGTGCCTCCCTGCTGTATCAACCGATGGAGTGGCCCGACCTACGCCGTGACCTGAGCCTCGTACTGGACCCCACGGGGCAGGCGCCGATGCTGATTCGCCTCGGGTACGGCCCGGAGGGACCGGCCACTCCACGACGCGCACCAGATCAGGTGTGGTGACGCTCAACGACCGGTCCACCCGGGTAGCAGGTCTTCCTGGGGCCCCGGCCATTTCGACGGCCTCGTGCTGGACCTTCAGCCCGGTGCGGTTTGCGAGTTGCTCGCCCGCCGTCTTGTCAGCCCGTTACGGTGGCGAGGATCCTGCCGGGCACGGCAGCCAAGTCTTCGGGCAGTCGGTCGTAGGTCTCGAACACGCCATCCAGCCCCGCGCCACTCAGTACTCGAAGGAATCGGTTGCTGTCAGTGACGAGCCGCAGTCGACCCTGCCGTTCCGTGATCCTGTTCCGCGCCCGGCACAGCACGCCCAGTCCGGCGCAGTCGATGAAGGACACGGCGCAGAGGTTCACTACGAGATCGGGGAGGACGGCCGCCGTCAGCTCGTCCAGGCGTACTCCGAGCGCCGGCGCCGTGAGGATGTCGATCTCACCGCGCAGCTCTATGACGGTCGTCCCGCCGACGGCACGCTCGGTGTGGCGGGGTGCGGACGTGATGAGGTTTTCGACCATGGTCAGAGCAAATCCGGGCCGATGGGTGCGCCGGAAGGGCCGTCCGGCCCCCCTTCGCTGCCACGTTTCCTCGGGCCTCTCTCCGGTCAGGGCGGGACCCGCGGCCCTGGCTTCCGTGCGGCTTCGTAGCCAACTGCCACCACCAGCAGCGTCGGATCCGGTGATCCGCCGCAGACGGCGGACGCGACGGTGAAGCCGGCCATGCCGACGAGGAACAGGCGGCGCTGCCCGAAGCTGCCGCCGAGCCGGCCGCCGATCACCAGCAGCACACCCATGGCCAACGCGTAAGAGGAGCCGAGCCATTTCGTCAGGGCCTCCCCGCCTCCTACGTCCCGCACGATCGTAGGCGCGGCGATCTGAGTGACGGTCGAGTCGATCATGTCCAGGGCGTCGGCCACCAGGACCAGCCCGAGGATCGCCCACATCACCTTCGTGGACAAAGAAGCACTCCCGGCGTTCGCCGCGGCGGCGGCAGCGACGTCGTTCGTCATGGCAACCATCTCCCTCTCGACCGCTTCGTCCCGGTGCGGCGACCGGCTGCCGTCGGCGGTCGGCTCGCGGAAGGCTGCCACCGCCGATCGCAGCCAGACGGCCTGGTGCCGGACCGGCCAGTGGTCGTCGGCCCGCCAGCCACTGACCTGTGCGCCTGCCGACGCCTTCGCGCAGCCGGCCGCGCGCAGTGCGGCAGCGGCCGCATAGGCTGTCAGGGCCTTGTGGCGCGGGTGGAGGCGGGTCCTGGACAGGTTCTCTCCTTCGATTGCAGCAGGCCAGCCACGGTCACCCCTTGACTGCGGCAGCGAGCAGTCTGTACGCCTCCCGCCCACAGTGGGGGGCGTCGATCAGCCGCTGTGGCCGTGTCGTGACCGCGGCCCGGTCCGATGACCGGTACGAGGTGCCGCCATACGTCTCGTACCGATGGCCCCGAAGCGCGCCCTACTAGACGGTTTGCCGACCGGTGAGCGGCTTCCGGCGATTCGTCGCGGAATTCGTTGAACAGTTGAGCGCTTGTCGTCCGCTCATCACGATGTGCCTATTCAGCGCCCGATGGCAGACCTCGGGCCTCAGTGCTGCAGAAGCGAGTCCAGCATGGTGCGTGTCCGTGCGTCCCTGTCTCAACTGCCCGCCTACGTCCCGGGCCGCAAACTGTCCGGGGCCATCGTTCTGGCCAGCAACGAATCGCCTTTCGGGCTGTTGCCCGGGGTGGCCCGAACCCTCGCCGAGGCGGCGGGCGGTGTGTCGCGGTATCCCGATCTGAACGCCACGGACCTCATGCAGGCCTTGGCAGCGCGTCACGGGGTTGATCCGGACCGGATCGCGGTGGGCGCCGGATCCTCCGAGGTCTGCGGACAGTTGTTGCACACGGTCGTCGGCCCGGGCGACGAGGTCGTCTTCGGCTGGCGTTCCTTCGAGGCGTACCCGATCCTCACTGCGGTCGCAGGCGGAACGGCGGTGAAGGTGCCTCTGCGTGATCACGCGCTTGACCTCGACGCCATGGCCGAGGCGATCACCGAGCGGACCCGGCTGGTGTTCGTGTGCAACCCCAACAACCCGACCTCCACTGCGCTCGGCGAGCGGGAGCTGCTCGAGTTCGCCGACCGGGTGCCGCGGGAGGTGATGATCGTCGTGGACGAGGCGTACCGGGAGTACGCCGATCCCGCGCTGGTGCCCGACGCCCTCGCGTTGTTCGGCGACTCGCCCAACGTGGTGGTGCTGCGGACGTTCTCCAAGGCCTACGGCCTGGCGGGGCTGCGTATCGGTTACTGCGTCGCGCCGCCCGACGTCGCCTCCCATGTGCGCAAGACCCAGGTGCCGTTCAGCGTCAGCGCACTTGCCCAGCGGGCGGCCGTCGTCGCCCTTGGTCAATCCGCGGAGGTCGTCCGGCAGGCCGGGCTGACGGTCGCCGAACGAGACCGTGTCACGCGGCGGTTGCGTGCGCTGGGGTACGAGGTCCCCGACTCCCACGCCAACTTTGTCTGGCTGCCGCTCGGCGACAACAGTGCGGAATTCGAGGGGCACTGCCTGGCTGGTCGGGTGGTGGTCCGCCCGTTCTTCGGCGAGGGCGTCCGGGTGACGATCGGGCTGCCGGAGGAGAACGACGCCCTGCTGGCACTCGCGGCCACCTGGAAAGGCTGAAGGCCATGCGCCCCAGCGCCTACGAACGGCATCGCGAACTGCTCCAGAGTGTCGTCGCCGCCCTCGCCGCGGGGGAACGCCGGCGACCCTTCACGGAGGCGACAGGCCTGGACGCGGGGATGAGATCGACCCGTACCGCCGGAAAGGTTTTCGACTCCCTGCTGGGACGGTTTTTCGACCTGGGGCAGCCCGGCGTCCTCGGCAGCGTGCGCACGGAGTCGTCGCCGTACGGCATCGGCCTGGGCATCGCCTATCCACGCTGCGAACCGGCCGAGTTGGTCGCCGCGGCCGCACGGACCGCGGCCGGATGGCGGGCCGCGGGCCCCTACCAGCGCGCGGGGCTCGCCGTGGAGATCCTGCGCCGACTGAACACCCGCAGCCACGAGCTGGCCCTGGCGGTGCACCACACCACCGGCCAGCCGCTGCCGACCGCCCTCCGCTCCGCCGGCCCGCGCGCCCAGGACCGTGCGCTTCAGGCTGTCGCGCAGGCCTTCGCCGAGTCGGAACGCGTCCCGGCCGACCTGCCCCCGGAGAGTGCCGGTCACCGAGGACGACCGCTGGCCCTGCAGGGCACTTGCACCCTCGTGCCCCGGGGGGTGTCGCTGCTCATCGGCTGTCCTGACTTCCCGCTCTGGAACGGGTTCCCCGGCCTGTTCGCCAGCCTGGTGACCGGCAATCCCGTCGTCGTGGCCCCCCACCCACGCTCGGTGCTGCCGCTGGCGATCACGGTCCGGGTCGCCCGACAGGTGCTCGCGGAGGCAGGACACGACCCGGACGTCGTCACCCTGGCGGTGGCGGAGCCCGAGCGACAGGTGCACCAGCGGCTGGCCACGGACCCGGCCGTGCGCATCGTCGACTTCACCGGCTCCGCGCGCGTTGCGGGCTGGCTGGAGGAACACGCCCGCCAAGCCGCCGTGTTCGCCGACCGGACGGGTCTGAACACCGTGGTCGTGGACTCCACCGACGACTACCGGGGGCTGGTCCGCGGACTCGCACTCTCCCTGTGCCTGTGCAACGGCACGGTGCGCACCACTGCGCAGAACATCCTGGTTCCCGAGCAGGGGTTCGACACCGACGAGGGCCGCAAGACGCTGCGCGACTTCGGCTCCGACCTGGCCGACGCCGTGGACCGACTGCTCGGGCATCCCACACGCGTGGCACGGGTGCTGGGCGCGATCACCGCCGACGAGGTGCGGGACGCCCTCACTGATGCCGCACGGTACGGCCCGGTCCTGCACGCCTCCGCCCCGGTGGTCCACCCCGACCATCCGTCTGCCGACACACGCAGCCCGCTGCTGGTACGGCTGCGCGCCTCGGACGAGGCGATCTACACCCGGGAATGGCCAGGCCCGGTCTCCTTCCTGGTGGCGACCGAGTCGACCTCGCACGCTCTGGCGCTGTTGCGCCGCACGGTGGCACGGCACGGCGCGATCTACGCCGCAGTGCACTCCACCGATCCCGTGGTGCTGGCGGCCGCCGAGGCGGCCGCGCTGGACGCCGGGGTGGATCTGGTCGCGAACCTCAGCGACCTGCCCGCCGGTCCCTCCTCGGCGTTCACCGAACTGCCGGGAGCCGGCGCCCACTTCGTCACCGGACGCTTTCGCGTTCTGCGCTCCCGCTGGCACGCCCCGCCGGCCGCCTCCGCGCCCGCTCCGGCGCCGGAAGCGTTCACGGTCGCCTTACCGGAAGCCGGGGGAGTGGCCGTGCACGAGCACGGCCTGGGCGCCACGCTCATCGACGTATGAACGGACCCGTTCTCAGTCGGTCCAGACGGCGCCGCGCCCGCGCACCTCGTCGAAGACGAGCCAGGTGCGGCTGGAGCGCACTCCCGGCACCGCCTGGATGCGCTCCAGCACGACCTGGCGCAGTGCGATGTTGTCCGGTGTGCGCACCAGCACCTGGACGTCGAAGTCGCCCGTGACCAGGGCGACATGCTCCACGTACGGGATGTCACGCAGCTCGCGCGAGATGTCGCGCCAGGCGTTCTGCTCGATCCCGAGCATCACGTAGGCGCTCGTACCGAGGCCGGCCCGCTGCGCGTTGAGCTGTGCGGTGAAGCCGGTGATGACGTCCTCGGCCACCAGTCTGCCGATGCGGGTGTAGGCGTTGGCCCGGGAGATGTGGACCTGCTCCGCGAGGGACCGGATCGAGATCCGTCCGTCGTCGAGGAGCCGGCTGAGGATCTGCCGGTCGACGTCGTCGAGCGGGACGGCAGTTCGTCCGGCCGCCACGCCCGGCGACACGCTTTCCTCGGACACATTGCTCTCCTGTCTCGCTCAATTCGGCAATTCATCGCCGGTTCGGCGGAGCTATTGAACACATATTCCGCGGTAGCCACCATTCTCCTGTCAAGTGTCCAGAGAAAGTGAGTGCCCTCCATGTCTGTGAAGAGCCTCCGCCAGACCGTTCAGGGCCTCCTGCCGTCGCTGACGCCGGTACGGTTCGTGGCCGAGGACGGCTCGCCGGTCGCCCGACAGCCGGCCGACTACGCCGAGCCGCCGGTCGAGGCCCTGCGCCAGGCCTACCGGCGGATGGTCCTGGGACGCAGGTTCGACACCCAGGCAACCGCACTGACCAAGCAGGGCCGGCTCGCGGTCTACCCCTCAAGTCGCGGCCAGGAGGCCTGCCAGATCGGGGCCGTGCTCGCGCTGCGCTCCGGCGACTGGCTGTTTCCCACCTACCGCGACTCGGTGGCCCTGGTCACCCGGGACATCGACCCCGTCGAGGTGCTGACGCTGCTGCGTGGTGACTGGCACTGCGGTTACGACCCCGCCGCCACCCGCGTCGCCCCGCAGTGCACCCCGCTGGCCACGCAGGTGCTGCACGCCACCGGGATGGCCGAGTCCCTGCGCCGCGGGGGCACCGACGGCATCGCGATGGCGCTCGTCGGTGATGGCGCCACCAGCGAGGGCGACTTCCACGAGGCGCTGAACTTCGCGGCCGTCTTCCGCGCGCCGGTCGTCTTCTTCGTCCAGAACAACAAGTACGCCATCTCCGTGCCGCTGGCCAGGCAGACCGCGGCGCCCGCGTTGGCGTACAAGGGCATCGGCTACGGCATGCGCTCCGAGCAGGTCGACGGCAACGACCTGGTGGCCGTGCTGGCGGTGCTGACCGCGGCGGTGGAGCACGCGCGGGCCGGAGACGGTCCGGTCCTGGTCGAGGCGCACACCTACCGCATGGACGCGCACACCAACGCCGACGACGCCACCCGCTACCGGCAGGACGACGAGGTCGAGGAGTGGCGGGCCGCCGACCCGGTCGAGCGGTTGGAGGTGTACCTGCGATCGCGGGACGCACTCAGCGACGAGGACGTGGCGGCGCTGCGGGAGGAGGCCGAGGAACTGGCCGCGCGGGTGCGCGCGGGCATGAACGCCGACTCCGAGCTTGACCCGATGGAGCTGTTCGACCACGTCTACGCCGAACCGACGCCGCAACTGCGTGAGCAGCGGGCGCAGTTGGCGGCCGAACTGGCGGCGGCCGACGTCGCCCGGAACGACCAGGAGGACTGAACCGCGATGACCAAGGTCACGATGGCGCAGGCGCTCAACACCGCCCTGCGCGACGCGCTGCGCGAGGACGAGAAGGTCCTCGTCTTCGGCGAGGACGTCGGTCCCCTCGGCGGGGTGTTCCGCATCACCGACGGGCTGACCCGCGACTTCGGTGAGCAGCGCTGCTTCGACACCCCGCTGGCCGAGGCGGGCATCGTCGGGCTGGCGGTCGGCATGGCGATGGGCGGGTTTCGGCCCGTGGTGGAGATGCAGTTCGACGCCTTCGCCTACCCGGCATTCGAGCAGATCGCCTCCCAGGTCGCCAAGCTGCGCAACCGCACCCGCGGACGGATCGGCCTGCCGATGGTGATCCGCATCCCGTACGCCGGCGGGATCGGCGGAGTGGAGCACCACTGCGACTCCAGCGAGGCCTACTACGTGCACACCCCCGGACTGAAGGTCGTCACCCCCGCGACAGCGGAGGACGCGTACTGGCTGTTGCGCGACGCGGTGGCTGACCCCGACCCCGTCGTTTTCCTGGAGCCGAAGAAGCTGTACTGGTCGCGCGAGGAGGCCGGCCTGCAGACGCGCAAGGCGCCGCCGTTCGGCCGGGCCGCGGTACGGCGGGCCGGCCGCGACGCCACGGTGATCGCCTATGGTCCGTCGGTCCCGGTGGCCCTGGCGGCGGCCGAGGCGGCCGCCGCCGACGGCATCGACCTCGAGGTCGTGGACCTGCGCACCCTGGTCCCCTTCGACGACGAGACCGTCACGGAGTCCGTCCGCAGGACGGGGCGCTGTGTGGTCGTGCAGGAGGCCCAGGGCTTCGCCGGAGTGGGCGCGGAGATCGCCGCGCGGGTCCAGGAGCGCTGTTTCCACTCGCTGGCCGCGCCCGTTCTGCGGGTGGCCGGGTTCGACATCCCGTACCCGCCGCCGAAGCTGGAACACGCCCACCTGCCCGGCGTCGACCGGATCCTCGACGCCGTCGACCGCCTGCAGTTCGCCGACGAGCCGGACACCCGCCACCTGCTGAAGGGAGCGGTCGCATGAGCACCGCGACGGCGCAGGAGCAGCTGTTCCGGCTGCCCGACCTCGGCGAGGGACTGACCGAGGCGGAGATCATCGACTGGAAGGTCGCCGTCGGCGACACGGTGAGTATCGACCAGATCGTGGTCGAGGTGGAGACCGCCAAGGCAGCCGTCGAGGTGCCGGTGCCCTACGCGGGCACCGTGCTGCGGCTGCACGCCGAGGCCGGCGGCGCGCTGGCGGTGGGCGAACCGCTCATCACCGTCGGGGAGCGTGCCTCCGGCGGGGGAGAGGACACCGGCTCACGTGCGGGCGAGCTGGCTGCCGAGCGCTACCGCGAGGAGGAGCAGGCCGGATCCGGCAACGTGCTGATCGGCTACGGCACCGGACATGAACCGGTGCCCCGCCGTCGCCGCCGACGCACGGCCAGGACGTCCGCCGGCGGCGCGGCCGGGGCGCCCGCCGAGCACGCGCCCCGAGCCATCTCGCCCCTCGTACGGCGCATGGCCCGGGACCACGGCATCGACCTCACCGCCCTGCAGCCTTCCGGTCCTGCTGGCGTCGTCCTGCGACGGGACGTGGAGCAGGCCCTCGCCCAGGGCGGCGGGAGCCCGGAGGAGGCCGCCCCCCGGGCGGAGCCGGTCTCGAGCGGTCCCGTGCGCATACCGTTGCGCGGTGTGCGCCGGGCGGTGGCCGACAAGCTCTCGCGCAGCCGGACCGAGATCCCCGACGCCACCACCTGGGTCGACCTGGACGCCACCGGACTTCTCCAGGCCAAGAAGGCACTGGAGGCCGCCGAACCCGGCCGTCGCATCGGGCTGCTGGCGCTGCTGGCCCGCATCTGCGTTGCCGGTCTGCGCCGCTACCCCGAGCTGAACTCCTCGGTCGACACCGAACGGCGGGAGATCCTGCGCCACGACGAGGTGCACCTCGGCTTTGCCGCCCAGACCGACCGCGGACTGGTCGTCCCGGTCGTCCGCGACGCCCACCGGCTGACGACCGTACAACTCGCCGCGGAACTAGCCCGGTTGACCGAGCTCGCCCGCGAGGGGAACCTGCCCCCCGACCGGCTGACCGGCGGGACCTTCACCCTGAACAACTACGGCGTCTTCGGCGTCGACGGCTCGACACCCATCATCAACCACCCGGAGGCGGCGCTCCTCGGCGTGGGACGCATCGCCGACAAACCCTGGGTCGTGGACGGCGCGCTCGCCGTACGCAGGGTCACGCAGCTCTCGCTCAGCTTCGACCACCGGGTCTGCGACGGCGGTTCGGCCGGAGGCTTTCTGCGCTTCGTCGCCGACTGCGTCGAGCGACCGGCGACCCTGCTGGCCGACGTCTGATCCGACTCGTCTTCTCTCCCCTCCGATGGGGCCCACTACACCCACTTACCTACCGAACGTTCGGCCTGGAGCTTCATGTCCATCGACCAGCACCCCGACTTCTTCGCCCGCCATGCGGACCTTCTCCACCAGGCGGTGGAACGCACCACCGACCGCGGCTACTGGACGCCCTATCCGGAAACCCCCGCAGACTCCGCGTACGGAGCCGGAGCATCCGAACGCGGAGAGACCCGTTTCCGTGATCTCCTCGACCGGCACTTCACGCTCGACGGGCACCCCACCACCGGCACCGTCCCGGCCGCCGAAGTCTCGCCCTACGGCTTTCCCCTCGGCATCAGCTACCCCCACCTGGTGCCCGAACTCGCCGTGGTGACCGCCAAGGCGGCGGCCACGGCCTGGCGTGCCGCGAGCCCCGACGTCCGCGCCGGCGTGGCGGCCGAGATCCTGGCCCGCCTGAACGCCGCGAGCTTCGAGATCGCCCACGCCGTCCAGCACACCACCGGCCAACCCTTCGGGATGGCCTTCCAGGCGGGCGGCCCAAACGCCCAGGACCGCGGACTGGAAGCAGTGGCCTACGCCTGGGAGGCACAGCTCCGCCATCCGGCCACCGCACGCTGGAGCAAGCCCCGGCGCCGCGGCGGAGCGCTGGTCATGGAGAAGTCCTACACTCCGGTCGGCCGTGGCGTGGCGGTCCTCATCGCCTGCAACACCTTCCCCACCTGGAACGGATACCCGGGATTCTTCGCGAGCCTGGTCACCGGCAACCCGGTGGTCGTCAAGCCGCACCGGCGGGCCGTGCTGCCGCTGGCGATCACCGTGCGGATCGCCCGCGAGGTGCTGGCGGGGGCGGGCTTCGACCCGGACGTGGTCCTGCTGGCCGCCTCCGGTCCCGAGGAGCGCACGGCTCCCGCCCTGGCCACCCATCCCGATGTACGGATCGTGGACTTCACCGGTTCCAGCGAGTTCGGCGACTGGCTGGAGGACAACGCCCGTCAGGCCGCCGTCCACACCGAGAAGGCCGGCCTGAACGCCGTCGTCGTGGACTCCACGGACGACTACATCGGAATGCTGGGCAACCTCGCCTTCTCACTGGCGCTCTACAGCGGCCAGATGTGCACCACCCCGCAGAACATCCTGGTGCCCCGCGACGGCTTCCCCACCGACCGAGGAAGGCGCACGGCGGACGAGTTTGCCTCCGATCTGGGCTCGGCCCTGGATGACCTGCTCGGCGACCCGGTCCGCGCGGCCGCCACCCTCGGAGCCATCGTCAATGGCGGAATCCTCGCGCGCCTGGAGGAAGCGGCAGCCCTCGACCGTACCGCCCATCCCTCGCGGGCCGTGACCCACCCTGACCATCCGGACGCCGTCGTGCGCACCCCGCTGGTGGCCCGGCTCGACGCTGAGGCCGACGTCAAGACCTACACGAGCGAGTGGTTCGGACCCGTCGCCTTCGTCATCGCCACCGACGACACCGCACACTCCCTTCACGTCCTGCACGACACCGTACGGCGCCACGGCGGGCTCACCGCCTGCGTGTACGCGTCCGACGAGGGTGTTCTGGCGGCTACCCGTGCCACGGCCCTGGAAGCCGGGGTGCACCTGTCGGAGAACCTCACCGGCGATGTCTTCCCCAACCAGTCCGCCGCCTTCAGCGACTTCCACGGCTCCTCGGCCAACCCGGCCGCCAACGCGACGCTGACCGACCCGGCGTTCGTCCACGGCCGGTTCTCGGTCCTGCAGTCCCGCCGTCCCGCCACCGCACAGGAGCACGACCATGTCTGACGAGGTCTATCTGATCGACGGCGCCCGCACGCCGCTGGGGCGACACCGCGGTGCCCTGTCCTCCGTGCGCCCCGACGACCTGGCCGCCCTCGTCGTCGGTGAGGCGGTGCGGCGCTCCGGCATCCCGGCCGAGGCCGTCGACGAGGTGATCCTCGGCGCCGCCAACCAGGCCGGCGAGGACAACCGCAACGTGGCCCGCATGGCGGTGCTGCTGGCCGGTCTGCCCCACCACGTGCCCGGATACACCGTCAACCGGCTCTGCGCCTCCGGCCTGACCGCCGTGGCCTCCGCCGCCCAGACGCTACGGGCGGGCGAGGCCGACGTCGTTGTGGCCGGGGGAGTGGAGTCCATGACTCGCGCCCCCTGGGTGATGGCCAGACCGGGCACGCCGTGGGCCCGGCCGCCCGAGGTGCTCGACACGCCTCTTGGCTGGCGCTTCACCAACCCCCGCTTCCCCGCCGACACCACCCTGTCCATGGGCGAGACCGCCGAGGAACTCGCAGCGCTGGACGGCATCACACGTCTGGAGGCGGATGCCTACGCGCTGCGCAGCCACCGGCGGGCGCAGGCCGCCCAGCGAGCCGGCCGCCTGGACCGGGAGGTCGTCCCGGTGGCGGTGAAGGACGGCGAGGTGACCCGGGACGAAGGACCGCGTCCGGACACCACGCTGGAGAGGCTCGGAGCGCTGCGCACCTCCTTCCGCAGCAAGGGAATCGTCACCGCGGGCAACTCCTCACCCCTGTCGGACGGGGCGGCGGCCCTGCTGGTGGCGAGCGGGGCGGCGGTCGAACGCCACGGGCTGATTCCCCGCGCCCGTGTCGTCACCGCCGCCTCGGCTGGGGTCGAGCCTCGCCTCATGGGGCTCGGCCCCGTGCCGGCCACCGCCAAGGCGCTGGACCGGGCGGGCTGGAGCGTGGACGACCTGGACACGGTCGAACTCAACGAGGCGTTCGCCTCCCAGGCACTGTCGGTCATCCGCAGGCTGAAACTGGACGATGAGCGGGTTAACGCCGACGGCGGCGCCATCGCCCTCGGCCATCCACTGGGCTGCTCCGGCGCACGCATCGTGCTCACTCTCCTCGGCCGCATGGAACGCGAGAACGGCCACCGGGGCCTGGCGACCATGTGCGTGGGCGTCGGAATGGGCGTGGCGATGCTGGTGGAACGCGTATGAGCACGAGCGCCGACACCACCTACGACACCCTGCTCGTCGAACGGCGCGCGGACCGGGTCGTCGTCACCCTGCACCGCCCCGAGGCGGGTAACGCCATCAGTGGCCGCATGGTTACCGAACTGCACAGCGTGTGCGAGGAGTTGGAGCACCATCCCAGACTCCTGCTGCTCACCGGGCACGGCAGTGTGTTCGCCGGCGGCGCCGACATCGCCGAACTGCGCGAACGCGGCAGGCACGAGGCGCTGCAGGGCATCAACAGCCGCCTCTTCGAACGGATCCGCAGACTGCCCATGCCCACACTGGCCGCCGTGCCCGGCTGGGCGCTCGGCGGCGGCGCCGAACTGGCCTACGCCTGCGACCTTCGCATCGCAGGCCCCGACGCGGTCTTCGGCAACCCCGAGCCCGGCCTGGGCATCCTCGCCGCCGCTGGCGCGTGCTGGCGACTGCGGGAACTGGTCGGCGAGTCGGTGGCTAAACAGGTCCTGCTGGCCGGCCGCACGCTCGACGCGCCGGCCGCGCTCGCCTGCGGACTGCTCATGGACGTCGTACCCGCGGACCGGCTGATCGCCGAGGCGCACGCCCTGCTCGACAGCATGGCCCGCTCCTCGGCGCTCGTCCTGCGGCTCACCAAGCTCGTCACCGACGCCCCAGGTGCCCACCCCGTGGCCGACGACCTCGCCCAGGCCGTGCTGTTCGAAGGCAGCGACAAGAAGGAGCGCATGACGCGCTTCCTGGAGAAGAACGGAGGCCGGACATGACCACGACACCAGCACCGCCCACCATGGTGGGCGTCATCGGCGGCGGCCGGATGGGCGCCGGCATCGCCCAGTCCTTCGCAGCCGCCGGATCGTCTGTGACGGTCGTGGAACACGACGTCGCGGCGGCGGCCACCGCCCACGACCGGATCACCGCCGGACTACGGCTGGCCGCCGAGCGCGGCTGGCTGGACCGATCCGCAGCCCGCGCGGCGGCCGACCGGGTCACCGCCGTCACCTCGGTCACCGAACTGCCCCGGGACACCCAACTCGTCGTCGAAGCCGTGCCGGAGGACGCGGCACTCAAGGCCGGGCTGCTCGCCGCCGCCGAACAGGCCGTGGCGGCGGAGTGCGTACTGGCCAGCAACACCAGCTCCCTGCCCGTGACCGAACTGGCCGCCGCCCTGGGGCGCCCGGCACGGTTCTTGGGCATGCACTTCTTCAACCCCGTTCCCGTCTCCACGCTCGTTGAACTGGTCACCGCGCCCGACACCAGCGGGGAAACCCTGACGACGGCGACCGGATGGACCCGCGCCCTCGGAAAATCGGAGATCGTCGTCAGCGACTCACCCGGCTTCGCCAGCAGCCGCCTCGGTCTCGCACTCGGCCTCGAAGCCATTCGCATGGTCGAGGAGGGCGTCGCCGGCCCGGCGGCCATCGACACGGCCATGCGCCTGGGCTACAAGCACCCGATGGGACCGCTGCGCCTCACCGACCTGGTCGGACTCGACGTACGCCTCGCCATCGCCGAACACCTGCACACCACCCTCGGACAGCGCTTCGCGCCCCCCCGGCTGCTGCGCGAGAAGGTCGCCCGCGGCGAACTGGGCCGCAAGACCGGACAGGGGTTCTACTCATGGTACTGAACGACAACCCCACCGCCCCCGCCCGCGAAGGCGCACACCAGCCCCCCGAAACCTACGGCGTGGCATACGAGGTCACCGACGCCGTGGCCGTCATCGAACTGCGCGGCCCCACGGGCGCCAACGCGCTCGACGCGCACATGCGCAGCGCACTGCTCACAGTGGCCCGCCGTCTGACCACGGACGCCGCCCGCGGAGTGAGGGCGGCGCTCATCACCGCACGCGGCAAGAACTTCAGCGTCGGACAGGACCTCACCGAACACGCCCGGCTGCTGAAGACCGCGCCCATCCGGGCGTTCGCCAACCTCCCCAATGACTACAACCCCCTGGTGAAGGAGCTGAACGCACTGCCCATCCCGCTCGTCGCGGCCGTCGAGGGCAACTGCGTCGGAGCCGGACTCGGCATCGCGCTCTGCGCCGACCTGCGCGTCGCGGCCGAGAGCACACGCTTCGCCACCGCCTTCACCGGCCTGGCACTGGCCTCCGACTCCGGAGTCGCCCGCGCGCTGGCCCGCCAGCTCGGCCCGTCACGCACCGCCGCACTCATGCTCCTCAACGAGCCCTTCTCCGCCTGGGACGCCGAACGCTGGGGCCTGGTCCAACGCGTCGCACCCGACGGCTCAGCCGCGGCCGAGGGCCTGGCCATGGCGCGCAACCTGGCCGACGGACCCACCGCCGCCTACCGGGAGATCAAAGCACTGCTCCGAGGCGCGGGCTCAACACCAGTGCAGGCGACGTTGGAACGCGAGGCCGTGATTCAACGACGCCTCGGTGCCACCGAGGACCACCACGAAGCCGTAACAGCCTTTCTCGAACGCCGCAGCCCCGCCTTCCGCGGCCACTGACCCACCCAGCCACCACCTACGACGGAGCAGCACCCCCGATGAACAACCCCAACGGCACACCTTCCGGGGCCCCAACCTCCCAGGGGGCCTTCGAGGACACCCTCGCCCGCGACCAACGCATCGAGCCCCGCGACTGGATGCCCGACGGCTACCGCGCCACCCTCATACGGCAGATCGCCCAGCACGCCCACTCCGAGATCATCGGCATGCAGCCGGAAGGCGAGTGGGTCACCAAGGCACCCTCGCTGCGCCGCAAGGCGATCCTGTTCGCCAAGGTGCAGGACGAGGCTGGCCACGGACTGTACCTCTACTCGGCGGCCGAGACTCTCGGCGCCGACCGCACCGAACTCACCGAGCGGCTCATCGAAGGCCGCCAAAAGTACTCCTCCATTTTCAACTACCCCACCCGCACCTTCGCGGATGTGGGCGTGATCGGCTGGTTCGTGGATGGCGCGGCCATCTGCAACCAGGTACCGCTGTGCCGCACCTCCTACGGCCCCTACGGCCGGGCGATGGTGCGCATCTGCAAAGAGGAGTCCTTCCACCAACGCCAGGGCTACGAACTGCTGCTGACCATGATGCGGGGCACGGTCGAGCAGCGGGCCATGGTGCAGGACGCCGTCGACCGCTGGTGGTGGCCGTCCCTGATGATGTTCGGGCCGTCCGACGACGACTCGCCCAACTCCATTCAGTCCATGGCCTGGAAGATCAAACGGCACTCCAACGACGAACTGCGCCAGCGCTTCATCGACATGACGGTCCCTCAGGCCGCGAAGCTGGGCGTCACCCTGCCCGACCCGGAACTGAAGTGGAACGAGCAGCGCGGACACCACGACTTCACCACCCCCGACTGGACGGAACTGCAGCGCGTGATCTCCGGACACGGGCCGTGCAACGACGAACGGATCGCGCGACGAAGAGCCGCGCACGAAGACGGCGCCTGGGTGCGCGAGGCGGCGGCCGCCCATGCCGCCAAGCAGGCCCACCGGGCACAAGAAGGAGCGGCGGCATGAACGAGCCCACTGCCACGGACACCCGATCTACGGCCCCCGGACGGGGCGAGTGGCCGCTGTACGAGGTCTTCGTCCGCGGCAAGCGCGGCCTGAACCACGTCCACGTCGGCTCCCTGCGCGCGGCAGACGACGACATGGCCCTCCTCCACGCCCGCGACCTCTACACACGACGTAACGAGGGGGTGAGCATCTGGGTGGTGCGCTCCGACACCATCGCCGCCTCCGCACCTGACGAGAAGGACGCCTTCTTCGCACCCAGCGGCGACAAGGTCTACCGCCACCCCACCTTCTACGCCATCCCCGACGATGTCCCTCACATCTAGGAACCGCCCCATGAGCGACGAGGACCTGCACGCACAGCAGGACAACACCCGATGGGCCTTCGGCACAGGATTCACCGATCCGCTGCACGGCATGGACCCGGCCGTGCCCGACAGCGTCGACGCGGAAGCCCTCGCGGCCTGCTGCCTGGCACTGGCCGACGACGCCCTGGTCTCCGCCCAGCGGCTCGCCGAGTGGTGCACCCGCGCCCCCGAGCTGGAGGAGGAACTGGCCCTGGCCAACATCGGCCTCGACCTCCTCGGCCAGGCCCGCCTGCTGTACGCGAGGACCGGCCGCATCGACGGTACGGGCCGCGGTGAGGACGCCTACGCGTACTACCGTGACGCGGCGGACTTCCGCAACGTAGCGCTCGCCGAACTGCCGGGCCGCGACTTCGCGTTCACCATCGTCCGGCTGCTGGTCCTGTCCACCTGGCGGCTGGCCCTCTTCGAGACCCTCACCACCGCACCCGATCCGGTCCTGGCCGCCATAGCCGCGAAAAGTGTCAAGGAACTGGCCTACCACCGCCGTTACGCCGCCGAGTGGACCGTGCGGCTCGGTGACGGCACGAGGGAGTCCCGCCAACGCATGGAAGCGGCCCTGGACTCCATCGCTTTCTGGCTTCCGGAACTGCTGAACGACCACACTGCGGCTCACCTCGGCGCCGCTCCCGCCGGTGTCGCCCACCGGACCCGGTCGCAACTCACCGAAGTGCTCGAGGCGGCCGGTCTCAAACGAGCTTGGGACGACCTCCACGAACCGCTCATCGCCGGCTCCGGCCGCGACGGAGACCACACCGAGCACCTCGCGCCCCTCCTCACCGAGTTGCAGAGCGTCGCCCGCGCCCACCCGAGCGCGGCATGGTGACACCCTCGGAACGCGCCTGGCGCACTGCCCGCGAGGTGCCCGACCCCGAGCTGCCGATGCTGACGCTCTGCGACCTCGGAGTGCTGCGCGACGTCCAGGTGACACAGGACGGCACCGTCGTCGCCCGTCTCACGCCGACGTACTCGGGATGCCCGGCTATGGCGGAGATGCGCGCCGAGGTCGCCACCCGGCTGCGGGCGGACGGCTTTCCCGAGGTCGAGGTCGTCACGGTCCTCGACCCGCCGTGGACCACCGACTGGATCAGCGCCGAGGGCCGCCGTAAGCTCGCCGAACACGGCATAGCGCCGCCGGGGACGCGGGCCTGCGGGAGACCCGTCGGGCTGCCCACGCCCGTCTTCCGGCCTTCCGCTCCGGCGGCCGTGACCTGCCCTCGCTGCGACTCGCCCGACACCGGGGAGATCTCCCCTTTCGGCTCCACCGCCTGCATGGCCCTCAGGCGATGTCACGCCTGTCTCGAGCCGTTCGAGCACATGAAGGACCTCTGACATGACCGACCCCGCCATGACCACCGCCCCACGGGCCCGCCGCCGTCCCGCCTTCCACACCCTGCGCGTCGCCGCCGTCGAGCCGCTCTGCGCCGACGCGGCCGTCCTCACCTTCGACATCCCCGACCGGCTGGCGGCGGAGTTCGCCTTTCGCCCCGGACAGTGCCTCACCCTGCGCCGCGAGTTCGACGGCCGTGACGAGCGGCGCTCCTACTCCATCTGCTCACCGGCCGGTACGCCGCCCCGCATCGGTGTGCGCGCCGTCCCCGGCGGGTTGTTCTCCTCGTGGCTGGTCCACGGCATCCGGCCGGGAGACTCCCTGCATGTGATGGGTCCGACCGGCGTCTTCACCCCCGACCTCGGCAACCCTGGTCATCTCGGCCACCATGTGCTCGTCGCCGCCGGGTCCGGCATCACGCCGATGCTCTCCATCGCCGCCTCCGTCCTCGGCGCGGACGATACCGCACGCGTCACCCTGCTGTACGGCAACCGTCGTACCGGATCGGTGATGTTCGCGGACGAGCTCGCCGACCTCAAGGACCGGTATCCGGCCCGCTTCCACCTTGTACACGTCCTCTCCCGCGAGCCGCGCGAGGCTGACATGCTCTCGGGGCGACTTGACACCGGGCGGCTCACCGAGCTGATCGACGGGCTCATCGACGCCCAGGACGCCGACCACTGGTGGCTGTGCGGCCCGCACGGCATGGTCCGCGACGCCCGTGCCGTCCTGTCTGGACTGGGGGTGCCGGCCGACTACGTCCACCAGGAACTGTTCCACGCCGACGAGAAACTTCTAACGCGGGACACGGCCGACGACGCCAGGGACGGCCAACCGAAGAGCGAGGTCACCGTCCTCCTGGAGGGCAGAGCCACCACCTTCTCCGCCTCGCGCCATCGCAGCGTTCTCGACGGCGCCCAACAGCTCCGCCCCGACCTGCCCTTCGCGTGCAAGGGCGGAGTCTGCGGCACCTGCCGAGCCCTCGTCACCCACGGCCGGGCCGACATGCGTCGCAACTACGCGCTCGAACCGGCGGAGGTCTCCGCGGGCTACGTCCTGACCTGTCAGACCTTCGCGGCCTCCGACACGCTGACGGTCGACTTCGACAGCTGAGACACGACGTCGGCGGCCATGGTCAACGGGGCATTCCAGCCGTAGGAGAGGAGCACCGGTACGCCGAAGGCCCGTCTGTGTCCTGCGACGTCTACGTCGAAGAGGCTCCGGCGCGGGTGTGGCACCTGGTGACCGACCTCGCCCTGCCGGCCCGTATGAAGTCCCGAAGTGCAGCGGAGGGAATGGCTCGACGACGCGCAGGGGCCGACCGTCGGGGCGCGCTTCGTCGGGTACAACCGGCACCCGATGGTGGGCGAGTGGCCGACCGTCTCCCACGTCGTCGAGCTGGCGGAACAGCGGGTGTTCGGCTGGGCGGTTGTCGATGCCGACGGCCGTTCGGCGACCGAAGCCAACACCCGCGAGACCTCTGGCCATGTGGTGCTTCGAACTCGTACCCGCAGCGACCGGCACCAGGCTGCGGCAGATCGTCCGGCTCGGGCCGGGCCGTTCCGGGATCAGCCTGGCGATCGACCGCGCCCCGGAACGGGAGGAGGCCACCGGGAACATGTGGACGATCCGTCACCATCACGAAGCGGGGTCCGGCTCCGTCGGAACGAGACCGCGACGCTCCGCGTCGCAGCCACAAGATTCGCTTCACCCGCGGGTGAAGGCTGCAGCACTGCGAATGATCTCCGGTAGCGGGACCGGTCAGCGGCGTGGGTCGACGACGTGGGTTCGACTTGCCTAGTGCGATTGTCGTGCGGCTCGGGTACGCCTTGCGGTTGTACCTCGACGCCGCCGCTCAGCAGACCGCGCTGGCCAGGGCGTTCGGGTGCGCACGGGTCGTGTTCAACGACGCCGTGCGTGCCCGCGAGGACGCCCGGAGAGCCGGGGAGCCGTTCCCGACGGCCGGGCAACTGTCCACATGCCTGATCACGGAAGCGAAACGGACTGCGGAACGGGCCTGGCTGGGTGAGGTGTCGGCCGTCGTCCTCCAGCAGTCCCTGCGGGACGCCGAGGCCGCGTACAAGAACTTCTTCGCCTCCCTCAAGGGCATCTGCAAGGGCCCAGACTGGGGGCGCCGAGGTTCAAGTCACGCAAGGACGCGCGGCAGTCGATCCGGTTCACCGCCAACGCCCGCTGGAGCATCACCGACGCCGGCCGTCTGAACCTGCCGAAGATCGGCGCGGTGAAGGTGAAGTGGTCCCGCAGCCTGCCCGCCGCCCCCACCTCCGCCACCGCTATCAAGGACGCGGTCGGCCGGTACTTCGCCTCCTTCGTCATCGACACCGACCCTGCAGCCGACCAGGCGCGCATGCCCGAAACCGACTGCACCATCGGCATCGATCTCGGCCTCACCCACTTCGCGGTCCTCTCCGACGGCACGAAGATCGACTCCCTGCGCTTCCTGCGGCGCGCGGAGAAGAAGCTGAAGAAGGCCCAGCGGGAGCTGTCCCGCAAGCAGAAGGGATCAAAGAACCGGGCCAAGGCCCGCCTCAAGGTCGCCCGCGCCCATGCCAAGGTCGCTGACGCGTGCCGTGAGTTCCACCACCAGCTCTCCACGAAGCTGATCTCCGAGAACCAAGGGATCGCCGTGGAGGACCTGGCGGTGGCGGGACTCGCTCGCACGAAGCTGGCCAAGTCCGTGCACGACGCCGGATGGGCATCGCTCATCGGCGTGTTGGAGTACAAAGCGGAACGGTACGGCCGCACCCTGGTCAAGACCGGCCGCTTCGAGCCGACCTCCCAGACCTGCTCCACCTGCGGCGTCAAGGACGGACCCAAACCTCTGAAGGTGAGGGAATGGATCTGTAGCGCCTGCGGCACCGTCCACGACCGCGGCACCAATGCAGCGATCAACGTGAAAACGGCCGCCGGACTGCGGTGTCAGCCTGCGGAGCGCCGGTAAGGCCAAGAGCAGTCCCGGCACTGCGCGAAGAAACAGGAAGCCACGGGTTCCCGACTGGAAACCGTGCCGCGTAGCGGCACAGCAACCGGTAGAGAAGGCCAGAATCCTCGCCCTCCAGGACGAGGAGCATGTCAATTGACGAACCACAGGGATGTGACGGGCCGATAGCGATGGACAGCCGACTCACCAGCTGGCCTTGCGGTGCAGCTCCCACATCATCATGATCGTCGAAGGGTCGAGCGCCTGCTCGCCACCGGCGATGTCGTCGCTGGCCGCGATGTACTGCCGCCCCTGCCACAGCGGGATCAGGCGGGCATCGTCGACGAGGATGTGCTGGGCCTTCTCGAAGTCCTCGACGGCCTGGCCACGATCGCTCTCCGCGCGCGAGTCGGGCAGCAGTTTGCCGGTGATCACGGGGGAGGAGTAGGGGGTACCGAGGGTGTTGTGGGTGCCGACGAAGGGGTCAATGAAGTTGTCGGCGTCGGGGAAGTCGGGGAACCAGCCGCGCCCGAACACCGGGTATTCGCCTCTCTGGTAGCCGGCGACGTACGTCTTCCACGGCCGGCTCTTGAGGGTGATGGTGAACAGGCCCGAGGCGTCGAGTTGCCGCTTGAGTTCTTCGAACTCCTTCGCTGTCTCGGAGCCGTAGCGGTCGGTCGTGTACCAGAAGGTGAGGGGGACGCGCTGGGTGATGCCAGCGTTGGCGAGGATCTTGCGGGCTTTGGAGGTGCTGGGGTTGCCGTAGGTGTCGAAGTAGCCGGCGGTGTGGCCGGTCAGTCCGGCGGGGACCATGGAGTAGAGGGGGTCGACGGTCCCCTGGTAGACCTTGAAGGCGATGGCGGGACGGTCCACGATTTGAGCAACGGCCTTACGCACGGCAGGAATTCGGGCCCATGGGGCCTTGGGGTTGAACACCAGATAGTTGATGTTGATGCCGGTTCCGTCGATCAGTTGCAGGTCGGAGGAGTGGTAGGCCTGCAGGTTGACGATGTCGGTCGCGGCGAGACCGCGGTAAGTGACATCGATCGCCCGCGAGCGCAGGGCTGCGACCATCGCTGCCGAGTCATGGAAGTAGCGGATGGTCACAGCGTCGTTCTGCCGGTCGGCGAAACCCTGGTAGTGGCTGTTGCGGACCAGTTCGGCCTGCTTGCCGTCCTGGTAGGAGCTGAGCGTGTACGGCCCCGAGCCGACCACCGACAGGTCCGTGCGCAGCGATGTGGCGGGGTAATCGTGCGGGTCGACGAGCGACATGGCCGGGGTGGCGAGCACGAACGGGAAGGTGGCGTCGGGTTTTTTGAGGTGGAAGACCACCTCGTGGCCGCCGCGTGTCTGCACCTGGTCGAGGCTGCCGAGGAGCCCGGCCGGGCCGTTGGGTGCGTGGATGGTCCGGATCCGGTCGATGGAGTACTTGATGGCCCGGGCGTCGAGTGGGTCACCGTCGGTGAACTTCAGGCCGGAGCGCAGCTCACACCGGTAGGTGCGGTTGTCCGAGTCAGTGAAGGCGCAGCTCTTGGCGGCGTCGGGTTGTGGGGTGACGGCGCCGTCGGGGTAGGCGAGCAGTGTCTGGTAGATGTTCCGGAACAGCTCCCAGGAGCCGTCCCAGGATCCGGCGGGATCGAGTGTGCTGGGGGCGCTGGTCGTGCCGACGACGATCGGCCTGTCGGCTCTCGTCCCGCTGCCGGAGGCCATGCCGCATCCGGTTGCCAGGGACAGGGCTGCGGCAGCGGCCACTCTTCGCAGGAATCGGTTCTGCTTGCCCACGCGCACACTCCTCGATCCGCTGTTGGTCGGCAGACCGTACTGAGCGCCGCCGCGGCCTGGGCCACGCCGAAGGCGCGCTGTTGCCGGAATGTGCTGCGTGGGCACCGTCATCCCGGTGTGTCCGAGACTGGGCGCCTCCCGAAGCGTCTTCTCGATCGCCCCTGTGACGTTCCCGTGACCGGGAGCGGCGATGGCCCACCTGCACCTCGTCTGCATCCACTCGTTGGCTGACAGCAACGGCCGGATGTCCCGATCCCTGTAAACCCTCATGATCGCTAGCCTCACTACCGGGAACTTAGAGCTCGCGCAGATAGGCGGTATGGGGAGCCCCAGCCGCAAGGCGGGCACAGGCCTCCGTGATCATGGAGTTGCGACGCTCTGTGATCACT
>NZ_JBIWPO010000072.1:0-30060 GCF_044768275.1 Streptomyces sp. NPDC101152
CCGTCGGCGCGGGTGAAGGCGGCGTCCACCAGCAGCGCCTCGCTCTCGCCGGTGACGAGGGTGGCCGTCTTGTTCTTGCTGCCGGCCGGGAAGTCCAGGTCCAGGACCTTGAAGGAGAGGGTGCTCATGGGTCTCGGCTCCTTGCAGAGAGGGGGCGGGAGGGAAGGGAAGGCGGACGGGTCAGGGGACTCGTACGGCGGCCAGGCGCCGGACGACCTCCTCTGCGGTGGCCTGTCCGCGGGCCAGGACCGTGACCCGGTCGTCCTCGACGGCGAGCAGGGTGGGGAAGCCGGTGACGCCCAGTTCGGCCGCGCGGTGGAAGTCGTCCGCCGCGGCGCGGTCCGCCTCGGGGGACTCGAAGGCGGCGACCACGGCGTCGGCGTCCAGGCCGGCCTCCGCGGCGACCTTCCGGTAGGTCGCGGGGTCGGACAGGCTCAGGCCGTCGACGTAGAAGGCCTGCTGGAGGGCTGTGGCCAGTTCCGGCGCGCGGTCGGGGGCCGCCCGGCGCAGGGCGGCGACGCCGCGGGCGGCCGCCTCGGAGTCCATCACGAACGAGCCGTCGGCGATCAGCCGCTCGTAGGCCTCGCCGAACTCGGCGCCGGTCAGCTCGGCGATCCGGGCGTTGGCGCCCTGGACGTAGCCGAACTCCCGGATCGGGACCCGGCGCGGCCCGGTGAACAGACCCCCGGAGACCACCTCGACCGGCAGGTCGGGGTGGCGGGAGACGACCTCGCGCAGGGTCGGCGAGAAGCCGTGCGACCAGCCACAGTAGGCGTCGAAGGCGTAGACGAGCTGCATCGAAGACCTCGGCAATGGTGCGGCGCCCGCGGAGTGCGAGCGGTTCGCCTGAGAAAACAGTAGCTGACTTGTCAGATATTTCCCTGTGGGTGTGACGGCAGCCACACCGTTGTCCGCTCAGGGCAGGCGGGGCAGCTCGTCCCGGGCGGAGTGGCTCAGGATCCGCAGGTCCTCGGCGAACCGCTCGCGGTCCTCCGGCGGCAGCGGCTCCAGGAAGAAGCGGCGGATGTTCTCCACGTGCAGCCGGGAGGCGCGTACCGTCGTCTCCTCGCCGAGGGCGGTCAGGCGGACCAGCCGGCCGCGCCGGTCGCCGGGATCCTCGGCCCGCTCGACCAGTCCGGCCGCCTCCATGCGGTCCACCAGGCGGGTGGCCCCTCCGGTGGTCAGCACCTGTTCCTGTGCGATGGCCCGCATCGACAACCCGGGATCCCCCGCGCGACCGAGGATGAGCAGCACCTCGAACATCAGATGACTGATGCCGTGCTCCTGCTCCAGCGAGCGTCCCAGGAGGTACTCCAGCCGGTTCGCGGCGCCCTGCAACCGGCCGAAAGCCAGCACCAGCGCGTTGTTCGCGGCCTCCTTCGACGACGAGATCTCCGCCGCCCCACCTACAGCGTCCATCCACTGATCATGCCGCGAATCCGGCCGGCGCACCTACGGTCTGCCGCGCACGCGGGCGCATCCGGGCCGCTGCCTCAGCTCCAGCAGCCCCCGTCGCGCGGCCTCGGTGACCGCCGCCGCCCCTGTTGGCGTGGCGATGGAAACTTTCGTTAGATGGGGCAGAGAAATTAACATGGCGATGTGCTTGGGGCCCCCGCTCCGTCGCTGAGAGATGTGAGAATGACCAGGCACCATCACGGCGCGGTGCGGGCGGTTCGACGATCGGGAAGGCCACCTTGGCGCAGAACGCAGCAGACGGACCGGCGGCCCGGGACGGCGGGCGCGGCGACGCCCCCAGGTCGGTCACGATCGCGTACATCGCGGAGTCCGCTGGGGTGTCAGTACCGACCGTCTCCAAGGTGCTCAACGGGAAGTCGGGCGTGTCCGCGGACACCCGGGCCCGGGTCGAGGAGCTGATCAACCGGTACGGCTACCGGAAGCCGTCCGGGTCCCAGCGCAGCAACGTCGTCGAGCTGGTCTTCCGCGAGCTCAGGGACATGTGGGCGGTCGAGATCATCCGGGGCGTGGAGCGGGTGGCCCGGCAGCACCGCGTCGGCGTCCTGGTGTCCGAGTTCGGCCTGCACGACAGTGCGGCGCCGACCTGGGAGGACACGGTCTCCCGGCGCCCCAGCTGCGTGCTGTCGGTGGCGCAGCTCTCGGAGGCGGAACGCGCCCAACTGACGGCGAAGGGGATCCCGTTCGTCGTCTTCGACCCGATCATGGAACTGCCGGACGACGTCCCGTACGTGGGCGCCACGAACTGGTCCGGCGGCCGGACCGCGACCCGTCACCTGACCGGGCTGGGCCACCGGCGCATCGCGATGATCAGCGGTCCCGAGAGCCAGCTGTGCTGCTCCGCCCGGCTGGACGGCTACCGCTCGGCGCTGCAGGCCGCCGGCCTGCCCGTGGACCCGGAGATCGTGGTGCACGCGGGCCTCACCCGGGAGGACGGCTGCGTCGCGGCGCACACCCTGCTGGCCCTGCCGGACCGCCCGACGGCGATCTTCACGGCCAACGACCTGCAGGCGCTGGGCGTCTACCAGGCGGCACGCGAGAGGGGCCTGCGCATTCCCGACGACCTGAGCGTGGTCGGGTTCGACGACCTGCCGGTCGTCGCCTGGGTCGACCCGCCCCTCACCAGCGTCCACCAGCCCCTGACCGAGATGGCGGTGGCCGCCACCGAGCTGGCCCTCACCCTCGGCCGCGGCGAGGAGGCACCGCAGGTCGGGCTGGAGATCGCGACGACGCTGACGGTCCGGGCCAGCACGGCCCCGCCCAAGGGCTGACGTACGGAGCGCCGGCCCCGCACGGGCCATTGACCGCGTTCACGCGTGTGGCTAACCTCCGCTGGAAACTATCGGAGATTCGAGCGCGAAACTTTCTCGCCGATGTGGAGAGCAACGGCACGACTGCTCCCGGGTGACCACGGTCGAGGGGCGCGAGCGACCGTGCTCGTACCGCGAGAACGCCATGTCGATCGGGTCGGCGGCGATGGGCAGCGCGACCCGTCAGACCGTCGCGGCCTACTCGATGGTGGTGGTCCAACTGCACCGCGCCCCCTGAGAGCCGGCCCGAGGCAGGCAGGGGCCGGCCCCGTGAAAGGAATCGATGTGTCGAGCGCTCCCGAGAGGGACACCACGTTCAACAACCCGGTGATCCCGGGATTCCACCCCGACCCGAGCGTCTGCCGGGCCGGCGAGGACTACTACCTCGCCTGTTCCAGCTTCGAGTACTTCCCCGGCATCCCCGTCTTCCACAGCCGGGACCTGGTGCACTGGACCCAGATCGGCAACGCCCTCGACCGGCCGAGCCAACTGCGCCTCCCGCCCGGCACCCCCGCGTCCGGCGGGCTCTACGCGCCCACCCTGCGCCACCACGACGGCCGCTTCTGGCTGATCGTCACGAACGTCAGCGGCGACGGCAACGTCCTGTTCACCGCCACCGACCCGGCCGGGCCCTGGTCCGATCCGGTCAGGCTGCCGGGGGTGCACGGCATCGA
Organism: Streptomyces sp. NPDC101152; assembly: GCF_044768275.1. NCBI lineage: Bacteria > Bacillati > Actinomycetota > Actinomycetes > Kitasatosporales > Streptomycetaceae > Streptomyces > Streptomyces sp. NPDC101152. The sequence goes on from NZ_JBIWPO010000072.1 coordinate 3,458, forward strand.
CCCGGACCTGGCCTGGGACGAGGACGGCACCTGCTGGTGCACGGTCGCGGGGGTGAGCCAGGTCCGCATCGACCCGTACACCGGGGAGACCCTCGGCGAGCCGCAGCGCCTGTGGTCCGGGACCCCGGGCGCCAAGGCCCCGGAGGCACCGCACCTCTACCGCATCGGCGAGTACTGGTACCTGCTCATCGCCGAGGGCGGCACCGAACGCTGCCACGGCGTGTCGATCGCCCGGGGCCGCACCCCGAACGGCCCCTTCGAGCCGTGCCCGGACAATCCGATCCTCACGCATCGCGGCACCGAGCACCCCATCCAGAACACCGGTCACGGCGACCTGGTGCAGGGGCCGGACGGTTCGTGGTGGATGGTCTTCCTCGGAGTCCGGCCGCGCGGCGGCACACCGGGCTGGCACGTACTGGGCCGGGAGACCTTCCTGGCCCCGGTGAACTGGACCGACCGCTGGCCGGTCGTCGGCGAGGTGTCACCCGTCATGGCCGCACCCCCGTGGCCGCTCGAAGAGCCGGCCGCCCGGCCGGTCCGGGACGACTTCGACCTCAGCGAACTCGCCCACTACTGGATCTCGCCGCGGTCCCGCCCCGCGGAGCACTGCACGACGAAGGAACGGGCCGGCTGGCTGAGCCTGCGGGCCCGGGGCGGATCGCTCGACGACCCCGAGGTCACCTTGGTCGGCCGGCGCCAGCAGCACCACTCCTGCCGCACCCGTGCCCTGGTCGATCCGGCCGAGGGACGCGGGGGCCTCGCCGTGCGGTTCGACGAGGAGCACCACTACGAGATCGAGACGGCGGACGGCGAGGTGCGGGTCCTGGCCCGCATCGGGCCGCTGCGCTCGGTGGTGGCCTCCCGCCCGGTGGCCGCCGGCCCGGTGGTGCTCAGGATCGACACGGCCGTCACCCGGGAGGTCACCGAGGCGCGCCAGGGCCCGGACACCGTCTCGCTCGGCGTGGAGGACGCGAAGGGCACCTTCGACGTCCTCGCCGCGCTGGACGGCAGGTACCTCTCCACCGAGGTCGCCGGCGGCTTCACCGGGCGGGTCATCGGCCCGTACGCCGTGGCCGGGACCGTGCACGTCGACTGGGTCGACCACGAAGAGGTGCCGGACTGAGGCGGGCGGAAACAGACCAGGCCGGCCCGTGCGGGCCGGCCTGGACGTGCGGTACGGCGAGGATCAGACGAGGTCGAAGCGGTCCGCGTTGGAGACCTTGACCCAGGCGGCGACGAAGTCGTTCACGAACTTCTCCTTCGCGTCGTCGCTCGCGTACACCTCGGCCAGCGCGCGCAGCTCGGAGTTCGAGCCGAACACCAGGTCGGCGCGGCTGCCCGCCCACTTGAGCTCGCCGGTGGCGTCGTCACGGCCCTCGAAGGTGTTCTGGTCCTCCGAGGTCGCCCGCCAGGTGGTGCCCAGGTCCAGCAGGTTGACGAAGAAGTCGTTCGTCAGGGCGCCGGGGGTCTTGGTGAAGACACCGAGCTGCGAGTTCTGGTAGTTCGCGCCCAGCACCCGCAGACCGCCGACGAGGACCGTCAGCTCGGGGGCGCTCAGACCCAGCAGGTTCGCCCGGTCCAGCAGCAGGTACTCGGCCGGCAGGCGGTTGCCCTTGCCGAGGTAGTTGCGGAAGCCGTCCGCGGTGGGCTCCAGCGCCTCGAAGGACTCGGCGTCGGTGTGCTCCTGCGTGGCGTCCACCCGGCCCGGCGCGAAGGGCACCTCGATGTCGTGACCGGCGTCCTTGGCGGCCTTCTCCACGGCGGCGGCACCGCCGAGGACGATCAGGTCGGCCAGGGAGACCTTCTTCGCGCCGGAGTTCGCGTTGAACTCCTGCTGGACGCCCTCGAAGACGCGCAGCACCTGGGCCAGCTCGTCGGGCTCGTTGACCTCCCAGCCGGACTGCGGCTGCAGCCGGATCCGGGCGCCGTTGGCACCGCCGCGCTTGTCGCTGGTGCGGTAGGTGGACGCGGACGCCCACGCGGTGGACACCAGCTGCGCGACGGACAGACCCGAGTCGAGCAGCTTGGCCTTGAGGGCCGCGATGTCGGCGGCGTCGATGAGCTCGCCCTCGGACTCCGGCAGCGGGTCCTGCCAGATCAGCGTCTCCTCGGGGACCTCCGGACCGAGGTACAGCGACTTCGGGCCCAGGTCACGGTGGGTCAGCTTGAACCAGGCGCGGGCGAAGGCGTCCGCGAACTGGTCGGGGTTCTCGTAGAAGCGGCGCGAGATCGGCTCGTAGATCGGGTCGAACCGCAGCGAGAGGTCCGTGGTCAGCATCGTGGGCAGACGCTTCTTGGACGGGTCGTGCGCGTCGGGGATGATCGCCTCGGCGTCCTTGGCGACCCACTGCTTCGCGCCGGCCGGGCTCTCGGTGAGCTCGTACTCGTACTCGAAGAGGTTCCTGAAGAAGCCGTTGCTCCACTGGGTCGGCGTGGCGGTCCAGGTGACCTCCAGGCCGGACGTGATCGCGTCGCCGCCCTTGCCGGTGCCGAAGGTGCTCTTCCAGCCCAGGCCCTGCTGCTCGATCGGGGCGGCCTCGGGGTCGGCGCCGACGTGGTCCGCCGGGCCGGCGCCGTGGGTCTTGCCGAAGGTGTGGCCACCGGCGATGAGGGCGACGGTCTCCTCGTCGTTCATCGCCATCCGGCGGAACGTCTCACGGATGTCGCGGGCCGCGGCGATCGGGTCCGGGTTGCCGTTGGGGCCCTCGGGGTTGACGTAGATGAGGCCCATCTGGACCGCGCCGAGCGGGCTCTCCAGTTCGCGGTCGCCGGTGTAGCGCTGGTCGTCCAGCCATACCTTCTCAGGACCCCAGTACACGTCCTCCTCGGACTCCCACACGTCCTCGCGGCCGCCGCCGAAGCCGAACGTCTCGAAGCCCATGGACTCCAGGGCGACGTTGCCGGCGAGGATCATCAGGTCGGCCCAGGACAGGCTCTTGCCGTACTTCTTCTTCACCGGCCACAGCAGACGGCGGGCCTTGTCCAGGTTGCCGTTGTCCGGCCAGCTGTTGAGCGGGGCGAAGCGCTGCTGACCGGCGCCTGCGCCGCCGCGGCCGTCGCTGATGCGGTAGGTGCCCGCGCTGTGCCAGGCCATCCGGATCATGAACGGGCCGTAGTGGCCGAAGTCGGCCGGCCACCAGTCCTTGGAGTCCGTGAGCACCTCGGCGATGTCCTGCTTCACGGCCGCGAGGTCGAGGCTCTGGAAGGCCTCGGCGTAGTCGAAGTCCTCACCGAGGGGGTTCGCCACCGCGGGGTTCTTGGCGAGGATCTTCAGATTGAGCTTCTCCGGCCACCACTGGCGGTTTCCACCGCCCTGGGTGGGGTGCAGGGCGCGGTCGTGCGCCACCGGGCACTTCGCCTCTGCGGCGGGGGTGTTCTCGGACATGCGAATCCTTCCGGGGGTTCGGTGCTCAGGCCGTGCGTGCGGTGGAACAGTCGGGACACAGGCCCCAGTAGATGACCTCGGCCTCGTCGATCGCGAAACCGCGGTCGTCGGACGCGGTGAGGCAGGGGGCGTGACCGACCGCGCAGTCGACGTCGAAGACGGCGCCGCACGAGCGGCACACCAGGTGGTGGTGGTTGTCGCCGACCCTGCCCTCGAACCGGGCCGGGCTGCCCGGCGGTTCGATGCGGCGTACGAGGCCCGCCGTGGTGAGCGCGTGGAGGGCGTCGTACACGGCTTGCAGTGATATGTGGCCGACGCGTGAGCGCACCCCCGAGGCGATCGCCTCGGCGTCGAGATGGTCACCGTCCCGGACGGTCTCGAGCAGTGCGACGCGGGCGGCCGTCACCCGCAGGCCCGCACCGCGCAGCTCAGCGGCGGTGTTCGGAGGCTGGGGCGTGGTCATGGCGGCCAACCTACCCCGTTAAACACGAACGCTTCAAGAAAACGAAGAGTACAAGTTTGGTGTCGTCCCGGGGAACGCGCGCAGTTCAAGGGATTCGCACCACTGTTCACGCCTACGGGTGAATCCGGGAAAATCTGTCCGTTCTGCGCCCGGCGCGTGCGCTCTGCTGGACCGCGTGGGTGTCTTCGTGCTGTGCGCGTGGGTGTTGACGGCGAGCCTGGGCGGCTATCTGGCCTCGGTGTGGATCCGCCACGGCGGTCTGCGGCAGCGCGCGTCGGGGGTGACGCGGCTGCCGCTGTGGCTCGTCGGGGGGCACGTACTGCTCGCCGTGGGCGGTCTGGCCTGCTGGACCGCCTACCTCGCGGGCGGCATCCGCGGCACGGCCTGGGCGGCCTGCGCGGTGGTCCTGATCGTCGCCGCGTTCGGCTTCATGATGCTGCTGCGCTGGCTCCCCAGCTCCGGCCGCCATTCCCACGGCCGCAGGACCGCCGAACGCCACTTCCCCCTCACCGCGGTGGTCGCCCACGGCACGTGCGCGGGCGCCACGGTGCTGCTGGTCGTCCTGGTGGTGCTGAGACAGGCGTGAGCCAGAGGCGGCCGGCAGGAGACATGACGGCGACCCCCGCGACCGCAGCGGCGGGTCGAGGGGGTCGGGTCGGCGGTGCCGGGGCAGGCGTGGACTCAGCCGGTTTCGGGGTCCTCCCCGCGGGCCGTGGCTGAGCGGGAGCCGACCAGGAGGAGACAGAGGACGGCCACGCCCGCTACCACACCGGTCAGGAGGAGCAGCGGATCCAGGGGGCGGGTGGGGGAGGCGGCTGTGCTCTGGGCGTTCAGGGTGGGCTGGGGCGGGGTGGAGAGGGTGGGGGAAGGCGCGGCGGACTGGGCCGTCGTGGGCTTGGACTGGGCCGGGGTCATCGACGGCATCGTTGACGGGGTGGGGCGGCTCGCCGGTACGGCCGCCGGGGCCCGGTGTGTTGGCGGGTGCGTGGCCGGGGCGGGGGCCGGCTCGACGACGAGCTGGGCCGTCATGCCCGGGTGCACCGTGCAGAGGTAGCCGTAGGTGCCCGCGGCCGTGAAGGTGTGGCTCCAGCTGCCGCCCTTGCTCAGCATCGGGGAGTGGATCGAGGCGGGACCGGAGGTGGTCTCGACGTCGTGCGGCGCCTGGTCCTGGTTGGTCCAGGTGACCGTGTCTCCGGCGGTGATCGTCAGCGAGCGGGGCGCGAACGCGTAGCCGGACATGACGACCTGGTGCGTGGTGGCCGCCTGTGCCGCCGGCGCGGGCAGCACGGTGACGGGGCCGGCCACGAAGAGCGCGGCCACCAGGACGCGCGGTGCGGTCAGGCGGCGCATGTGAACTCCGCGGCGACGAGCAGCCGGACGCCGGCCGCGGGGCGGATGCGGGGCAGGGTCAGGCCCGTCGTGCGGCGCAGGGCGCGGTACGGCAGCCGGAGGGTGCCGAGGACCAGGAGCCGGTCTGCGGTGCGCTCGACCACGCGGAAGCCGAACACGACCTGCGCCGGGTCGCCGGCCAGGGCGAGTTCGCCCGGCACGTGCAGCCGCGTGGCCTCGTCCGTGGGCGTCAGGCTCGTACTGGCGAAGGTGAGCACCCGGCCGCCCAGCGGCCGCCCGGCCAGTTCCAGGCGCAGCGCGCAGTCGTCGGAGTCGGGTGCCACGGTGAGCGTCGCGTCCAGGGCGGTGAGCCGCCGCCGCAGCGTGGTCAACGGGCCGACGTGGGCGGTCAGTTCGACGATGCAGCGGTCCTCGGCGGCGGTGTAGGTGCCGGGGTCGGGCAGCCAGTCGGGCCCCGGAGGCGGCGGCGGGAGAACGGCTGTGGGAAGAGTCTCGGTGGTCATCTCGGCACCTCGGTGGGCGAGCGGAGCGACGGGCGGGGAGAATGCAGGGGCGGCGGGCCGGCCGACTGCGACTCGGCCGGCCCGCCGTGTCCTGCTGTGGGGGATCAGCAGGAGTTGGTGATGTAGTTCTCGGTCGGGGCGAGCAGGTGCTCGGCCCAGACGGTGTGCATCTTCACGTACGCGTCCGGGTTGAGGATGTCCGTGAGCTGCTGGCTCAGCGGCTCCTGCAGGTGCGCGGTGTTGATGTGCTGGAGCAGCACGCTGAGCGTGTCGTCGGAGACGCTGCCGGCGCCGTTCACCGCGGGCGTGAGGATCGACTCCAGCCAGACGGTGTGCATCTTCAGGTAGCTGTCGAGCTGCAGCGCGTCCTGCACCTGCTGGCCCGGGGACTGCTCCAGGTGCGCCTTGTCGATGTGCTGCAGGATCGGCAGCAGCACCTGCTGGACGCTGACGCACTGCCCGTCACCGCCACCGCTGCTGCCACCGGAGCCGCTGCCCCCGGAGGTCGAGCCACCGGTGGAGCCGCCGGTCGATCCGCCGGTCGAGCCACCCGTCGACCCGCCCGTGGAGCCGCCGGTGGACCCACCCGTCGACCCGCCGGTGGACCCACCCGTGGACCCGCCGGTCGAGCCACCGGTGCTGCCGCCACCCCCACCGTCGCCGACCACGGTGATCGAGGCCGTCATGTCCGGGTGCACCGCGCAGTAGTAGTCGTAGGTGCCGGCCTTGGTGAAGGTGTACGACCAGCTGTCACCCTTCTGCAGCGTGCCGGAGTCGAACTTGGCCGGCCCGCTGGTGGTGGTGACCGTGTGCGGAGCGTTGTCGTCGTTGACCCACTTCACGGTCTGGCCGACCTTCACGGTCAGCTTCGGCTTGCTGAACGCGTAGTTCTTGATGTCGATGGTGTAGTCGGCCGCCGGGGCCTTGGCGGACGTCGTTCCCATGTCCGCCATCGAGTGCGCCGCAGCGGCCGGCTGGGCGGTCTGCGTGGCCGCGGCCCCCGTGGACGCCTGCAGCAGGCCGAGCCCGACGGCGGCCGCGACGCCCGCGCCCACGCCGGTGGCCAGCAGTACCTTGTTGCCCAGCCGGGAGCGCCGGTGGCTCGGGGGAGCGGTGGTTTCTTCGGTGTGCATGGAGGTGCTTCTCCCTTGTGAGGTTCCCCCGGAGGGGGTCCCTGTCGGGTGACAGGGGTCGGGACAGGCGCCGGTCAGCGGCCGGGGGCCGAGGTGACCAGCAGACTCGTCGCGGCCAGCACGACGAGGACGAGCCCCGTCTCCGCCGCGACCGAGTGGACGAAGGGCCGTACCGTGGCGCGGTCGCCGCGCAGCAGCACGGCGATGTCGAGCCGCGTCCGCACCCAGCCGCGGCTGCGCTGCGCGATCGCCAGCACCAGGGCCAGGACGGCGAGTTTGAGCAGCAGCAGCCGCCCGTACCCGGTGTCGACCAGGGCGCCGAAGGACCCGACGACCTGCCAGGTCAGCACCGCCCCGGCGGCCACGATCGCCGCGACCGACACCCCGGCCAGCGTGGAGTAGCCGGACACGACGGCCGAGAGTTCCTCGGGCCGGCGCCGGGGCAGCACCCCGAACAGCAGCAGCGTCAGACCGCCGAGCCACAGCGAGACCCCGAGCAGATGGACCAGGTCGGCCACCGCGCCCCAACCCGGGTGCGTGCCCTCGGAGTTGTGGCCGGTCATGCTCGTCGTCCGCAGCAGCCCGACTGTCACCGCCAGCGCGCCGACCCGCCAGCCGGGCGAGCGTGCCGTGCGGTCCCCGCCCTGCAGGACGGCCGCCAGCACGATCGCGGCGAGCACCCACATCAGCACCCGGCAGGCGGCCACGACGCCGACCTCGGTGCCCAGCAGGCCGGTGTAGGTGGCCCGGCGGAACACGTCGCCGAGCGAACCCGTCGCGCCGTACGCGCTCTGCAGCCCGGGCGTCACCAGGCTCGCCGCGAGGCCGACGGCCCAGGAGAGCGCGAGGATGCGGCGGGTACGGCGGTCCCCGGCGCCCTGCGGCCACAGCAGCGCGAGGAAGGCCAGGCCGCCGACGTACAGGGCGAGGGCGAGGTAGCCGAACCAGCGGGCGGTGAGCCAGGCCGTGTGCACCGTCTCGGACGGCCGCGGCAGGGGCGGCGCGGCGGAGTCGGCGGCGGACGCCTTGGCGGTGAGGCGGAAGGAGAGCGCCCCGGACGTGGAATGCCCGTCCTGCATGTCCAGGACCTGCCAATCCAGGGTGAGGCGGTCCTGGCCGGAGGTCTTGGGGACGGTGACCCGTACCGCCTTGTCGCTGTCTGCGCGGGTCACCGTCAGCGGTCTGCCCGCCGCCCTCACGTGGACGTCGGCGAGGTCGACCGGCTCGCTGAAGCCGAGGGTCACGTTGGCCGGGGTGTGCGCGAGCCGGGTGCCGTTCCTCGGGGTCGAGGACACCAGTTCCGTGTGCGCCGACGCGGGCGGCGCGGCCAGCAGCAGGGCCGCGAGGGCGGCCAGGACGACGGCGAACAGGGAGGGGACGCGTCTCACGGCAGCACCTCCGGTATCACCGAGGGCGAGGCGGCCACGCCGACGCAGATCGACGAGAGGGCGCCGGCCGACGGCGAGGGCGACGGGCTCGCCGCGCCCCCGCCCAGCAGACCGTCCAGCAGACCGGTCACCGGAGCGACCGCACCCTTCAACAGCGGCTGTACGAGGCTCACTTCACCCGGGCTGCAACTTCCCGACGGCGAGGGGGTCGGCGTGGGAGACGGCGAGGGAGAGGTCCCCCCGGTGCCGCCGCTATTTCCGCCCGCGCCACCCGCGCCGCCCGTCCCGTGGCCGTGGCCGCTTTCCCCGCCGGTGGACGAGGAGCCGTCGGAAATCGGAATTCCGGCGCCGCTCCCTCCGGCCCAGTAACCGCCGGCCGAACCCGCTCCGTAATTCCCGGTGGCGGTGTCGGGAGGCCCGGTCTCGGAACGGGCCGTCGGCTGATGGGACGTGGGAGGGACGGCGGAGGCCGGCGGCGTCGCGGTGTCGACGGTCGTCGTGCCGGGGGCCCCGATGCCCGAGGCGTATCCGAGGACGACGACGACGGCCGCGACGAGCGCGCCCGCGACGATCTCGTCGCGATGGTCTCCCGGCCAGGATGCCCTGGCGAAGAAGGACATGGCCCCTCCTGACGCTGTACGTGAACGGCGGTGACGAGGAGTGGACCGGCGAGACGATTCCCGACCGCTACGCGTCAGTTAATCGATCGTTTCGTGTCCTCATTTCCGACCGGGTGGGCGTTGTGAGAACGGACCTCACCGCCCCAATGCGTGCATTGCATTCCGTGAAGAAACCGGAGGGAGTGTGAATTCGAACGCGCGCGGCATTCTTTTCTTCACTGAATCACCGTGAACGCATATGCCGAAGCGATCGCGGTGGCAGAAGGCCCTCTCACAGCATGGACCGCAGGCCTGTGCGGGCCGCGTAACCCCTGCTGACCGGCTCAGGAGACACCCGTGTAATGGGCATTTCGTACCGTCACCAAAGCTCCATACGTACGGGACGACCAGGGAAGGCGGGGGTGCCGGTGGCGAAGGTGCGGACGGTGTGCTCCTACTGCGGTGTGGGCTGCGGTCTCGTCCTCGACGTGGGCCGCGGACCGGACGGAGGCCGTACCGTCCTGAAGGCCTCCGGCGACAAGGAGCACCCGGCGAACTTCGGCCGGCTGTGCACCAAGGGCGCGACCACCGCCGACATGCTCGCCGCCCCCGGCCGCCTGACCACCGCCCTGCGCAGGCCCGAGCGGGGAGCGGAACCCGTGCCGACCGGTGTCGCATCGGCGATCACCGAGACCGCCCGGCGGCTGCGGGAGATCGTCGACGAGCACGGCCCGGACGCGATCGCCTTCTACGTCTCCGGGCAGATGGGCCTCGAGGCGCAGTACCTGGCGAACAAGCTGGCCAAGGGGTTCGTGCGGACCAACCAGATCGAGTCCAACTCCCGGCTGTGCATGGCCAGCGCCGGCACGGGCTACAAGCTGTCGCTCGGGGCGGACGGCCCTCCGGGCTCGTACCAGGATCTCGACAAGGCCGACCTGTTCCTCGTCATCGGCTCCAACATGGCCGACTGCCACCCCGTCCTCTTCCTGCGCATGATGGACCGCGTGAAGTCGGCGGGCGCCAAGCTCATCGTCGTCGACCCGCGCCGCACCGCCACCGCCGCGAAGGCCGACCTGTTCCTGCAGATCAGGCCCGGAACCGATCTCGCCCTGCTCAACGGGCTGCTGCACCTGCTGTACGAGAACGGGCACACCGACGCCGACTTCATCGCCCGGTACACCGAGGGCTGGGAGGAGATGCCCGCCTTCCTCGCCGACTACCCGCCCGCCACCGTCGCCGAGCTCACCGGCATCCCCGAGCACGACATCCGCGAGGCTGCCCGGCTGATCGGCGAGGCGGGGGAGTGGACCAGCTGCTGGACCATGGGCCTCAACCAGTCCACGCACGGCACCTGGAACACCAACGCCCTGGTCAACCTGCACCTGGCGACCGGCGCCATCTGCCGCTCGGGCAGCGGTCCCTTCTCCCTCACCGGCCAGCCCAACGCCATGGGCGGACGCGAGATGGGGTACATGGGACCGGGGCTGCCCGGACAGCGTTCCGTGCTCGTCGCCGAAGAGCGGGCGTTCGTCGAGGAGTTGTGGGAACTGGCGCCCGGGACCCTGCGCGCCGACGGCGTGGGCAGGGGCACCGTCGAGATGTTCCAGAAGATGGCCGACGGCGAGATCAAGGCCTGCTGGATCATCTGCACCAACCCGGTCGCCTCCGTCGCCAACCGCAGGACGGTCATCGAGGGCCTGGAGTCCGCCGAGTTCGTCGTCACCCAGGACGTGTTCGCCGACACCGAGACCAACGCCTACGCGGACGTCGTCCTGCCCGCCGCCCTGTGGACCGAGACCGAGGGCGTCCTCGTCAACAGCGAACGCAACCTCACCCTCGCCCCGCCCGCCGCCGACCCGCCGGGCGAGGCCGTGGCCGACTGGCGGATCATCGCGGCCGTCGCCCGCGAGATGGGCTACGAGGAGGGGTTCTCCTACGACAACGCCGAGGAGGTCTTCGAGGAGATCAAGCGGTTCTGGAACCCGAGGACCGGCTGGGACCTGCGCGGGGTGACCTACGAGCGGCTGCGCCGCACACCCGTGCAGTGGCCGGCCGCGACCGAGGACGGACCCGACCGCAACCCCGTGCGGTACGTGGACGAGGACGGCTCCCTCTCCTTCCCCACCGCGAGCGGCCGCGCCGCCTTCTTCGCCCGCCCGCACCTGCCCGCCGCCGAGATGCCGGACGACGACTATCCGTTCGTCCTCAACACCGGGCGCCTGCAGCACCAGTGGCACACGCTGACCAAGACGGCGAAGGTGGCCAAGCTCAACAAGCTCGATCCCGGGCCCTTCGTGGAGCTGCACCCGTGGGACGCGGCCGAACTCGACGTCGTCGACGGCGACTCGGTGGAGGTCGCCTCGCGGCGCGGGCGTGCGGTGCTGCCGGCGGTGGTCACCGACCGGGTGCGGCCGGGAAGTTGCTTCGCCCCCTTCCACTGGAACGACCTGTTCGGGGAGTACCTCAGCGTCAACGCCGTGACCAGCGACGCGGTCGATCCGCTGTCCTTCCAGCCCGAGTTGAAGGTGTGCGCGGTGTCGCTGACCAAGGTGTCGAGGCCGGTCGCCGTGCGAACGCCGGTGCCGCAGACGCCGGTTGTGGAGGAGGCGGACTCGGCGCCGGCCCTGGTGCCCGCCCATGCCGTCCCCTCCGCCGCCGCGGGCGTGTTCGGGCTCGAAGCCACGCCGCCGCCCGTCCTGACCGCGCCCGAACGCCAGTACCTGGTGGGCTTCCTGGCCGGCATCCCCTCCGGTGCCCTCGGTGTCCCGGTCCTGCCGCCGGACGCGCCCTTCAGCCCGGACCACGCCCTGTGGGTGAACGGCGTGCTGGCCGGCATGTACTCCAGGGCGACGGCCGCGACCGAGGCGCGGCCTGACCCCGTCCCGCACCGTGAGGTCGTCATCCTGTGGGCCTCGCAGACCGGCAACGCCGAGGACTTCGCCGCCGCCACCGCCGAACGCCTCAAGACGGTCGGACACGCCGCCTCGCTGCTCGGCATGGACGAGGCCGACCTCGCCACCCTGCCCGCCGAGGCCGACCTGCTGCTGATCAGCAGCACCTTCGGCGACGGTGACGCCCCCGACAACGGCGCCGGCTTCTGGGAGACCCTGGCCGCGTCCGACGTACCGGGCCTGGCCGGGCGGCGCTACGCCGTCCTGGCCTTCGGCGACTCCTCCTACGACGACTTCTGCGGCCACGGCCGGCGCCTGGACCAGCGGCTCGACGAGCTCGGCGCACTGCGCCTGGCCCCCCGCGCCGACTGCGAACCGGACTACGAGGACACGGCGCACGCCTGGCTCGACCAGATCCTCACCGCCCTGTCCGGCCCACCGCAACCGGCCGTGACCTCGGCACCCACCTCACCACCCGCCCCCGCGCCGGCCACCCGGCCCGCTCCCCGCTCACGCCGGCCGGCCCCCGTCACCGCCCGCCTCACCGGCAACCGTCTGCTCAGCCTCCCCGGGGCCGGCAAGGAGGTCCGCCGGTTCACCTTCGACACCCGCGACAGCGAGAGCCCGCTGCTGTACGAGGCGGGTGACGCGCTCGGCGTCCAGCCGCTCAACTCCCGGGCGCTGGTGGAGGAATGGCTGGCCGTCACCGGCCTGGACGCGGACACGGCGGTGGAGGTGAACGGGTCGGGCGAGGTCCCGTTCGGCGACGCGCTGTCGCGCGACCTCGACATCACCCGCGTCACCCCGGCCCTGCTCCGCTTCGTCGCCGAACGCGCCCATGACCCACGGGAGTTGAAGAAGCTCCTGCGGCCCGACAACAAGGGCGAGCTGGCCAGGTGGTCCTGGGGGCGACAAGCCGTCGACGTGGTGGCCGAGTACGGCGTGCGGGCCGGGGCGCGGGAGTGGGCCGGGGTCCTGGGGCGCCTGCAGCCACGGCTGTACTCCATATCGTCCAGCCCGCTGACCGACCCCCACCTGGTCTCGCTCACCGTCTCGGTCGTCCGTTACGAGAACCTGCACGGCCGTCTTCGGCACGGCGTCTGCTCGCCCTTCCTGGCCGACGCCGAGCTGGCCACCCCGGTCCCCGTGCACGTCCAGCGCACCGCGCACTTCCGCCCGCCGGCCGACCCCGCGACGCCGATGGTCATGGTCGGCCCCGGTACCGGGATCGCCCCCTTCGTCGGCTTCCTGGAGCAGCGCCGGGCCCTCGGCCACCGGGGCGCCAACTGGCTGTTCTTCGGCGAACAGCACCGGGCGACCGACTTCTACTACGAACAGGAGCTGACCGGGTTCCTCGCCGACGGCACCCTCGACCGCCTCGACACCGCCTTCTCACGGGACCAGCGGGCCAAGGTGTACGTCCAGGACCGGATGCGCGAGCACGGCCCGCAGCTGTGGTCGTGGTTCCAGGAGGGCGCCCATTTCTACGTCTGCGGCGACGCCTCCCGCATGGCCAAGGACGTCGACCAGGCGCTGCGGGACATCGCCGTGGTGCACGGGGGCCTGGACGAGGCGGGGGCGGCGGCCTACGTGAAACAACTGGCGGCGGACAAGAGGTATGTACGGGACGTGTACTGACTACTCTGGGTACATGCGCGATCTGGCGGACACGGCACGACACTGGGCGGCGGAAGGCCGTGCGGCGGTGCTCGCCCGGCCCCTCACCGAGCGGGGGTTCGGGGCACGGCAGCCGGCCGACGCCCTGCTGATCGACGCGGACGGGCAGTACCGCGGGCGGCTGTACCGGGGCGCCTTCGACCAGCGGCTCGTCGCCGAGGCCTGCGCGGTCCCGCGCGGGCACACCGCCCGCGTCTGCGAGGTGGCCGTGCACGCGGACGGGGTCAGGGAGGCGGGGCTGACCTGCGGGGGACAGGCCGAGATCCTGATGCAGCCGCTGACCGCCGTCCCGGCCCGCTGGTGGGAACTGCTCGGGTCGGGTGCCGACGTGGCGCTCGTCACCTGGCTGGACGAGGCGCGCACGCACGCGGTCAGCGCCGTCGTGACGCCGGACGAGACGGTGGACGGCCCGGACGTGCCGCCGCAGGCCGCGGTGCGGGCGCGCTCGCTGCTCGCCCGCTACCGCGCCGGACGTGAGGTGCACGCCGCCGACGCCGGGCTCGTGCTGATCGAGACCTGCCCCGCCGTGCCGCACCTCGTCGTCGTCGGCGGTGGCGAACTCGCCGAACTCCTCGTCGCGCAGGCCGGGTTGCTCGGCTGGCAGGCCACCGTGACAGCGACGGCGAAGGACGCGGGGGAACTGATCGCCGAGCATCCGGCCGCCGCCTGTCTGATCATGCTCAGCCATGAGCCGGACGTCGACGTCCCCACCCTGCGCGCCGCGCTGACCTCGGGCGCCCCCTACGTAGGCGCCCTCGGCTCGCGCCACACCCAGACCCGCCGCGCCGCCGCGCTGCTGGAGACGGGCCTGACCGAGACGGAACTCGCCCGCGTCCACGGCCCCATCGGCCTCGACATCGGCGCCCGTAACCCCGCAGAGACGGCGCTGGCGATCTGCGCCGAGGTGCTGTCGGCGCTGGATGGCCCGGAGTGAGCAGCACGGGGGCCGGCGCGGACGCCGGCCCCCTCCCTGTGGGTCAGGCCTTGCCGAGGAGCTTCTTCATCTCGGTGATCTCGGCGGTCTGGCCCTTGATGATGTCCTCGGCCATGGACGTGGCCGGACCGTAGGCGCCCTGAGCCTTCTCCGTCCCGGCCATCTTCACGGCGCCCTCGTGGTGCTGGACCATCATGGTCAGGAACATGGTGTCGAAGTGCTTGCCGGACGACTTCTCCAGCATGGTCATGTCCTTGGGGTCCATCATCCCTGACATCCCTGACATCCCGGAGCCGGACGAGTGGTCCATGCCGGGCATCGACCCCATGGAGCTGCCCGACGAGGGCACCTTCTCGTTCCAGCTCTTCAGCCAGCCGGACATGGTCCGGATCTCCGGGTCCTGCGCCTTCTCGATGCGCGCCGCGAGCTCCTTGACCTGGGCGGACGAGGCCCGGTCGGCGGCGAGCCGCGCCATCTCGAGGGCCTGCTGGTGGTGCGGGATCATGCCCTGCACGAAGGCGACGTCCTGCGCGTTGTGCGTACCGGCGCTGCTGGGTGCGGACGCCGGCGCCGACGCGGAGGCGGAGTCGCCGGTGTGGTGGCTGCTGCTCGCGCTGTCGCTGCCGCCACCACAGGCGGTGAGGACGAGGGCCGAGGTGAGGGCGGCCACCGCGAGGGCGGTACGGCGGATGAGGGACGTACGGGTGTTGCGCATGCTGGAACTCCTGCTGTGCGTGTCGCGCCGTGGCGCGTGGGGGGATCTGGACGTGCCGGAGCGCACCGCGGGGCGCGGTGCCGCGTGGTGTCTAGATCCGCAGGAGTTGGAGCTGTGCCAGCGAGGGCGGGGCGCGGGCGCCGTCCGGGGCCGCGCCGGCGTACGGGCACGGGACGTCGGCGCGCACGGGGGCGGTCACCGGGTCGGGAGTCAGGGCCGGCAGGGTCGGTCCGCCGCTGACGGCCGCCGACGTACAGGTCTGGTCGGCGTGCTTGAGGTGGCCTCCGCCGCAGTCGTCGCCCGAGCAGCCGCCGTGCGCGCCGGCCGCCACCGCCGTGTGCCGGGGAGCGGAGTGCGCGTCGAGGGCGCCGCCGGGGGCCAGGCCGTGCATGCCCAGCAGCCCCGCCAGAAGCCCGAGCACCAGAAACGCGCGCCCCCCCAGGAAGGGTGGCGCACCGCGTTCCTGTGCACGAGCTGTCATCGCGCCCCATGGTACGCAGACGAGCCCGCCGCCGTTCACCGTGACCCTGGCGTCCAGGTGATCCGCGGCGGCACGACCCGCGCGCACAAGGGCATCCCCCGCCCGTCCGTCAGCCCGAGCCTGCCGACCAGCACCCCTTCGCGTAGGGCGGTCTCGAGCACGTCGGCGGGCACGGCGTCGAGCATCAGCTTCGCGCGGCGGAACATGGTGAACGTCCCGGGGCCGTCGACCGTACCCCAGGACAGATACACGAACCGAGCTCCGGAACGCCCTTGCACCCAAGGCCCCTTGACATCCGTGCCGGCCGCCGAGGCCACCGCGCCGCACTCCAGCGTCCAGGTCACCGACACCGCGTCGCCGGGCTGCACCCCGAGCAACTCGGCCGGCCGGTCGCGCCGCTGCACCGCGACATGGATGCCCCCGTACACCGGATCACCTCCGGCGGGCCCGCAGCTGCGACCGGGCAGGTCGAAACCCTCGATGCGGATGCGCAGACCGGCCGCCATCCCGGCACCTCCACGACTCGTCACCTGTGGACGTCCAGTCTGCCCCGGTGGACCGGGGGATCCACCCGGCGAAGCCGCCCCGGCGCGTGGCAGGATCGGGCGCCATGACGGCGTCTGCTTCGGTACGCGTGCTGCGCGCGGCGGTGTTCGCCGCGCTGTGCGTGCTGCTCGCCGCCGGCGGCCACGCCCTGGGGACCGGCACGGCGCCGCCGGTGTGGGTCCAGGCCGTCGGGTTCGCGCCGCTCTTCGGGGCCGGCTGCCTGCTCGCCGGCCGGGAACGGTCGCTGCCGGCCATCGCCGCCGGGACGCTGACGGCTCAGGGCGGGCTGCACCTCGCCTTCGGTGTGCTGCACCCGCACTCCGGGATGGTCATGGACGGCATGCACATGAGCCACGCGCACGCCGTGACCCCGCACGCGACCGCCGCGCACGTCGCCGCGGCCCTGGCGCTCACCTGGTGGCTCCGGCGCGGCGAGGCCGCCCTGTGGTCGCTGCTGCGCCGGGCCGCCGCGCTGGTGCCGGGCCTGCTGGCCTGGTGGCGGGTGGCCGGCGGGACGCGACTGGTGCCGGACGCGCGCAACGTCGTACGGCTGTGCGCCGACGGTCCGCGGCCGCTCAGGCGGAGCCTGCTGCGGCACGCGGTGCAGCGGCGCGGACCGCCGCTCGGGACTCCGTACCCCGTCCGACGCCAACCCACCTTTCCTGTACGGAGATCCACCCACCCATGTCCCGAGTACGCATCACGCTGCGCCGCGCCGGCGCCGTCACCGCTCTGATCGCCGCCGGGCTCCTCGCCGCGGCCGGTGTCGCCTCCGCGCACGTCACCGTCCACCCCGAGAGCTACGCCAAGGGTGCCACGGACGGTGTCCTGACCTTCCGCGTCCCCAACGAGGAGGACACCGCCTCCACCACCAAGGTGCAGGTCTTCCTGCCCACCGACCACCCCGTCCTGGGCGTCCTCGTCTCCCGGCAGGACGGCTGGACCGCCAAGGTCACGAGCACCAAGCTGAAGACGCCGGTCAAGACCGACGACGGCACCATCACCGACGCCGTCTCCGAGATCACCTGGACCAGCGGGAAGATCGACCCCGGCCACTACGAGGACTTCAACGTCGCCTTCGGTCAACTGCCGGACGATGCGGACCAGTTGGCCTTCAAGACCTTGCAGACGTACTCCGACGGCAAGACCGTGCGCTGGATCGAGGAGGCGCAGTCCGGTCAGGTCGCGCCGGAGAACCCGGCACCGGTCCTGAAGCTGACGGCCAAGGGCACTGACGAGGGCGCCGGCGGCACGACCCCGTTGCCGATGACCTCGAAGGGCTCCACCAACTTCAAGTCGACGGCTTCGAGCAGCGACTCCACCGCCCGCGGCCTGGGCATCGCCGGGCTGGTGGTCGGGGTGCTGGGGCTCGCCGCGGCGGCCTTCGCCCTGGTCCGCGGCCGTAACGGCGGCGCGCGGTCCGAGTAGGTCAGACGGCAGGCTCGCGGCCGGGAGCCCCGTGGGCCCCGGCCGCGACCGGCCCCGCCTCAGCGCCGCAGCCCGCGGACCAACCCGGCCGCCACGCCCGCGACACCGACCCCGGCGCCGGCCAGTGCCAGCGCCTTCCCCACCCGTCCCGGCGGGGCGGGCCGCACGTCGCGCCCGACGCCGTACGCGCTCCCGAACGCCCCACCCGGCAGGGCGGACGCCAGCAACTCGGCGACATGCACCGCCTCATGGCCCCCGCTGTCCAGCTCGTGGACCTGCGTCCGGCAGCTGAACCCGTCCGCGAGCACGACCGTCGACTCGTCCTCCTCCCGCAGCCGGGGCAGCAGGACCCGCTCCGCGCAGGCCTCGCTGACCTCCAGGTGCCCCCGCTCGAACCCGAAGTTCCCGGCCAGCCCGCAGCACCCGGACTCCAGCTTCTCGACGTCGACCCCGGCCCGCCGCAGCAGCTCCTGGTCGGCCTCCCAGCCCAGCACCGCGTGCTGGTGGCAGTGCACCTGGGCCACCGCCTGCGCCGACCGGTCCGGCACGTGCGGCGGCTCGTACCCGGGCGTGTGCTGGGTGAGCAGCTCGGCCAGCGTCACCGTCTGGTCGCTCAGCCGGCGCACGTCACGGTCGCCGGGGAACAGCTCGCCCATGTCGGAGCGGAACACCGTCGTACAGCTCGGCTCGAGCCCGACCACCAGCCCGCCCGCCCGGACATGCCCGGCCAGATGCCGCACGGTACGGCTCAACACCCGCTCGGCGACGTCGAGTTGGCCGGTGGAGATCCAGGTCAGCCCGCAGCACAGCGGTTCCTGGGGCAGCTCGACCCTCCAGCCCGCGCGCTCCAGCACCTCCACGGCCGCCTGCCCGATGTGCGGGTGGAAGAAGTTGGTGAAGGTGTCCGGCCAGAGCATGACGCTGCCGCGCGCCCCGTCGCCGTACCTCTCCCGGCGCCCCGCGAACCACTGCTGCAGGGTCCGCCCCGCGAACAGCGGCAGCTCCCGGTCCTCGACCCCGGCGAGCGCGACGGCCGCCTTCGACAGCGCCGGGGCGTGGGTGAGGGCGTTGACGACCGGCCCCATCCGGGTGCGGCCGACGACCTGGGCGAGGGCCGGCAGCCAGCCCATGGAGAGGTCGGAACGCGGCCGCCGCCAGGGCCTGCCCTCGTAGTGGTGGGAGAGGAACTCCGCCTTGTAGGTGGCCATGTCGACGTCGGCCGGGCAGTCCTTCTTGCAGCCCTTGCAGGCCAGGCACAGATCGAGCGCGTCGTGCACCGCCTCGGAGCGCCAGCCGTCCCGCAGCGCGCTGTCGCCGTGCCCGTCGAGCATCTCGAACAGCAGTCGTGCCCGCCCCCGGGTCGAGTGCTCCTCCTCCTTCGTGACCTGGTAGGAGGGGCACATCACCGAACCGCCGTCGTTGGTCAGCTGCCGGCACTTGCCCACGCCCACGCACCGGTTGGCGGCCTCGGCGAAGGAGTTGCCGTCGTTCGGGAAGCGGAAGTGCAGCTCCCGCGGGTCGTACGGCGCCCAGTGACTGCCCAGACGCAGGTTCTCGTCGAGCTTGTACGGCGCCACGACCTTGCCGGGGTTCATCCGGTCCAGTGGGTCGAACACGGCCTTCAACCGCCCGAAGGCGGTGACCAGTTCGTCCCCGAACATGCGCGGCAGCAGCTCGCCCCGGCTCTGCCCGTCCCCGTGCTCCCCGGAGAGCGAGCCGCCGAACTCCACCACCAGGTCGGCCGCCCGCTCCATGAACCTGCGGTAGTTCGCCACCCCGTCCGCGCTGTACAGGTCGAAGGGGATCCGGGTGTGCACGCACCCCTGCCCGAAGTGGCCGTACAGACTGGGCCCGACGTCGCTGAGGTAGCCGAACTCGTCGAACAGGCGCCGCAGTCGGCGCAGGTACTCGCCCAGCCGGTCCGGCGGCACCGCCGAGTCCTCCCAGCCCTCGAAGGTGTCGGGGTGCCCGGGGACGTGCGCGGTGGCGCCCAGCCCGGACTCGCGCACCTGCCACAACTGGTCCTCGTGCCTGGGGTCGTCGAGGAAGGCGACCTCGGCGTCGTGCTCGGACTCGTGCAGCCCGTCCAGCATCCGGTGCGCCCGCTCGTCGGCCTCCTCGGTGGTCTCGCCGCCGAACTGCACCATCAAGTAGGCGTTGCCCTTGGGAAGTTCGGCCAGCGCCTTCTGGTTGAGGCCCTTGATCCGCTCGTCCTTCACCAGCCGCGCGTCGACGCCCTCCAGCGCGATCGGCTCGTACGGCAGGATCGCCGGCACGGCGTCGGCGGCCACGGAGATCTCCGGGAACCCGAGCACGACGAGCGTGCGTTCCTTCACCACGGGGACCAGCTCCAGCTCCGCCCTGAGGACGGTGACCAGCGTCGACTCGCTGCCGACCAGCAGTCCGGCGACGTCGAAGCCGTACTCGGGCAGCAGCGAGTCCAGGTTGTAGCCGGAGACGCGGCGCGGGATGTCCGGGTAGCGGCGCCGGATCTCGTCGGCGTAGGTGTCCCGCAGGGCGCGCAGTTGCCGGTAGACGGAGGCGCGCAGATCGCCCTGCCGCTCGATCTCGGCGTACTCCTCGTCGCTGGTCTCGCCGCACCAGAAGCGGGTGCCGTCATAGAGCAGCACCTCCAGGCGGGCGATGTTGTCGACGACCTTGCCGTGCGCCTGGGCGGTGGCGCCGCAGGAGTTGTTGCCGATCATGCCGCCGAGGGTGCAGTTGGCGTGCGTGGCGGGCTCGGGACCGTAGCGCAGGCCGGTCGGGGCGAGCCGCCGGTTGAGCTCGTCGAGGACGATGCCGGGCTGGACGACGCAGGTGCGGGCGCCCGCGTCGACGGACTCCAGGCGGTTGCAGTACTTGGTCCAGTCGATCACCACGGCCGTGTTGGTGCACTGCCCGGCGAGGCTGGTGCCGCCGCCGCGCGACAGCACGGGCGCCTGGTGCTCCCGCGCCACGGCCACCGCCGCGGCGGCCGCCTCCGGCGTACGGGGCACGACCACGCCGATCGGGGTCTGCCGGAAGTTGGAGGCGTCGGTGGCGTACGCGGCCCGGCTGCCGGCGTCGAACCGGACCTCGCCGTCGACCCGCTCCCGCAACGCGGCCTCGAGTGCGGACACGTCGACCGGGGGCGCCGCGCCTCCGTGACGTACGACAGGTTCGGGCAGGTCCAGCGCGGCCATGGAGCCCTCCTTCGGTCGACCCGGCGGCAGGTGACGGCGGGAGGCCCGGGTACCCCGACGGGGCCGCGGTCACCCGCGGGTGGGGTGGCCGGGAGGGCGGTTTTACGGTGTCTTGGGCTCCTCGGCGAGCTCGGGGACCAGCCCGCAGACCGCCTCCCGCTGATCCGGGCCCATGACATGGCTGAGGGCCCGGGCGACCGTCGAGGCGAGCGTCCCGGAGGCCTCCTCCAGGAGCCCGCGGGCCTTCTCGGTGAGGGCGACCTCGATGCCCCGCTTGTCGCCGCAGACGGACTTGCGGGTGACGAGACCGGCGTGCTGGAGGCAGGCGATCTGGTAGGTGAGCCGGGTCTTGGGGCGGCCGAGCAGTTCCGCGACACGCGTCATGCGCAGACCGGTCGCGGGCTGCTCGGCGAGCAGGCACAGGATCAGGAACTCGTCGTGGGAGACGTCCAGCCGCTCCTTCACGACCGACCGCAGCTCCTGTTCCACCGCGCCCACGGCGGCGAGCAGCACCATCCAGGCCCGCAGCTCCTTGGGCAGCAGTCCGCCGGCCTGCGCGGACGGGCATACGGGCAGGTCGCTGGTGTGCTCCTCGAGGTCGGCCATGGTCTCCAGTCTACCTGTTGTTCAATTTTGGACGAGGGGTTGTCCAGATTTGGATGATGGGCTAGCGTGCAATCATCCAAATTTGAATCACCCTCTTCTGTCGTCCGATTCCCGTCCCCTGGAGCACACCATGACCGTCGCCGTCGAAACCGGACTGTGGCAGCTCGACGCCGCCGCCTCCACCGTCGCCCTGCGCCACAAGACGATGTGGAACCTCGTCACCGTGAAGGGCACCTTCACGGGCGTCGCCGGACAGGGCGAGGTGAGCGCCGACGGTTCCGCCACCGGCACCATCACCCTGGACGCCGCCTCCCTCGACACCAAGAACAACAAGCGCGACGAGCACCTGCGGGGCGCCGACTTCTTCGACGTCGACCACCACTCCGAGATCACCTTCACCGTCCGCAGCGCGAAGGCCGGCTCCGGCGACACCGTCGAGGTCTCCGGTCAGCTGACCGTGCGCGGCATCAGCCGCCCGCAGACCATCACCGCCCGGCTGGCCGGACAGGACGCCGACGCGCTCACCCTGGACGCGGAGTTCACCGTGGACCGCGCCGAGTTCGGCCTGGGCTGGAACCAGATGGGCATGATCCGCGGCCTGACCACCGTCACCGCGAGCCTCCGCTTCGTGCGCGCCGGCGCCTGAGCGGCCCTCAGCCCGTCCCGCGCTTCGCTGTCGAGGCGCCACCCTTCGCCGCCAGACGCACGTCCATGCTGGACAGCGTCTGCGGCGACGGAGTGAAGGCCCGCACCCGCACCCGGGTGTGCGCCCCGGGCACGGCGAACGCACCGTGGGGTGGCCGCAGTTCGTACCGTGCCGTGGCATGCGCCGACAGGGTGGCCGGCCCCCGCAGGACCGACCAGAACTCACTCATGCCCTGGCCGCTGGTGACCATGAAGTGCGGTACGAGGGCGCTGTCCTCGGTGTTGGTGACCCGCAGCGACAGGCGGGTGACGACCTTCGCCGACGCCCGGCCCACCGCGGCGACCTCCATCCGCAGCGGCGGCTTCCCGGCCATCGCCACGACCGCGGAGACAAGCGCCGGCGCGACCAGCAGCGCCGCCGCCACACCCAGCGCCGTCCGCCGGCGCGGCCCGGTCAGCGGACGGGGGCGCGGCTGCCACGCCCCGGCGAAGTCGTCCGCCGGTGCGGTGACGGCCGCCGCGAGCCACAGCGGCGTCATCAGCATGTAGTAGTTGTCCTGGGAACGGGTCGCCAGATAGAAGGCGCACCAGGGCAGCACGGTCGCCGCGGGCCCCAGACGGCGCCCGAACAGCACCAGCAGCCCGAGCAGGCCCGCCGCCAGCAGCAGGCTCGCGTACCCGTACCAGCCGACCTTGTCGCTGCCGTCGGTGAAGTACAGGGAGACGTCCACCAGGCCCTGCCCGTGCAGGGTCGCCCCCTGGACCAGCGGCAGCGCGATGCCCCGCAGCCAGGTGCCCGGCTCGCTCACCGCGAAGTAGGCGTTGACCAGCAGCCACACCAGCGCGGCGACGCCCGTGAACCGCAGCACCACCAGTGCCGCCGCCCGGCCGCCCAGCTCACCCCGGCGCACCGCGTAGATCCCGGCCAGCAGGAACGGCGCGAGGAACCACGGCAGTTGCTGGGCAGCGCAGGCGGCCCCCAGACAGACAGCCCTCGCCAGACCGGGCGCCCCGAGCCGGCCGCCCCGCCCGATCCGGGGCCAGCGCACCACCACCGGGATCAGCAGGACCAGCGCGGTGACCGCCGGGTAGCCGAGGCGGGCGTAGTTCGGCATGAGCCCGAAGCCGAGGCAGACCAGGGTCGCCGCCGGGCGCCACTGCGCGGGCAGCATCCGCCACAGCACGACGGTGCCGACGACCAGCGCGCCCATGCTCAGCGCGGTCGCCGGGATGCCGCCGTGCCCCAGGAACAGCAGGGGCGCCGTCAGCAGCGGGGTCAAGGGGGGATAGCCGTAGGTGAAGTCGTAGCCGCCGGTGAACGTCGGGGTGAGGGCGACGCCATGGGTGAACAGCCATGGCCAGGGCTGCCCGTAGATCGGGTGACCGGCGACGATCTCCCTGGCTGCCTGCGTGGTCAGGATCGCCTCGTCACTGCCGCCGTGGTTCATCACCCAGCCGCACAGGGCGAGCGTCACGGCGGTCACCAGCACGACGAGGTCGACGCGCGCGAGCGAACGCGCCCGGCGCACCACCAGCGCCAGCGCCCCGCACACCAGGATCGAGGCGTAGCACGCCGAGATGACCGCGGCCACCGGCGGACGGTTGCTCGCCGCCGACGTCCAGATGGTCCGCGTGCCGATGAACAGACTGATGTCGGCGAGCAGCGTCAGCACGCGGTGCCACTGCGCGGGAGGTTCCGGAACGGCGGACACCGCCGACTGCGTCCGCCGACCGGGTGTCACCTGCTGAGTTTCTGCGAAGTGCACGCCGTCCGACCGTAGTGGCTCCCCGTGACCGTCGCACGGCAGGACGTGAAGAGTCCGGTGTGAGGGCGGTAAGACCCGGTATGCGTGGCGCGATGTGCACCCTGTGACGGTCGCGGCCCGTGTCGCTGTTGGGCCGAACGGGTGACTTGGCGTAAGAATGGGCCGGGTGCGAGATGTGAAGGCGAGTCAGTTCGGGGGGAGCCGGTGAACAGCCACGACGTCACCGATGAGCAGTGGGAGGGGCTCGCCCAGGTCGTGCCGTTGCGCGGACGCGACGCCTGGCCGTCCTCGGTGGGGCACCGAGCGCTTCCCGAGGCGGTGACCCAGACCCGCCGCCGCTTCGTCGTCCTGCGCGTCAACGTCTTCGCCGACGCACGCGACGTCGCCGAGACCCTGATGGCCGGCGTCCCCGTCCTCCTCGACCTCAGCGGCGCCGAGACCGAGGTCGCCAAACGCGTCCTCGACTTCAGCACCGGCGTCGTCTTCGGCCTGGCCAGCGGCATGCACCGGGTCGACCGCAACGTCTTCCTGCTGACCCCGGCCGGCACCGAGGTGACGGGACTGATGGAGAGCGCGGGCGTCTCGGGCGGCTGAGGCACGTCCCCCGATCGTAGGAAGCGCGCCGGGGCAAAACGGTTCGGCGGGGGAGCGGAGTCCTACGGTCCGGACATGAGCGTGTCATCGCAACCGTATGCCCCGGCCCCCTCTCTCGACCGGCCGGCCGCGATCCGGCCCTGCGTCACCGAGCTGCGGCTGTCCGCCTTCGCCGGTCACCGACGGGCCGGCTTCGCGCTCGGCCCGGTCACCCTGCTCGCCGGACCCAGCGGAAGCGGCAAGACGACCGCCTTACGGGCGTACGAGGCGCTCGCCCGGCTCGCCGGCGGCGCCGCCGTGGACGAGGTGTTCCTCGACGCCGGCGCCTGCGTCCCCGACCGGGCCCGGCCCGACCCCCAGCGCCGCCGCGGCTTCCGTATCGGCTGCACGACCGACGGCCCCCAGGGCCCGGTCCGGCTCGACGTCGCCGTCCAGGCCGAACCCGAACTGCGCGTCGTGGGCGAGCGGTTGACCTCCGGCGGGCTGGTCCTGCTGGAGACGGCGCTGCGCGATCCCGCCCGCCACACGGTCCAGGCCGCCTGGCACACGGCCGGCTCGGCACCGGTGACCCGCGCCCCGCTGCCCGACGACCGGCTCGGTACGGCGCTGCTGCCGCTGCGCGTGGCCGGAAAGACCGACGGACAGCGCCGGGTCCTCGCCGCCGCCGAACAGATGGTGGTCGCCCTCCGTTCCGTCTTCGCCTGCGATCCGCGCCCCGGCCGGATGCGGGCCCCGGTGCCGATGGGCTCCGGCCGCCTCCTCGGCGGCTGCGACAACCTCGCCGACGTGCTGTGGCGCACCCGCACCGAGTGCGGCCGCCGCCACGCACAGCTCGTCGCGGCGGCGGCCGTCGGATGCGCCGGACCGGTGACCGACGTGCTGGCCGAGCCGCTCGGCGACGGCACCGTCCGAGGCGTGCTCGAGCGTGGCGACGGTTTCCGGACGCCCTTCGCCCGCCTGGGCGACGGCGAGCTGCGGTACGTCGCCCACGCCCTGGTCCTGCTGACCGGGCCCGGGGTGCTGGAGGTCGACCCGGCCGGCGAGGTGCCCGCCGCGATGCAGGCGCTCACCGTCCTCGCCGACGCCTTCGACCGGTCGCTGGATCCGCGTCAGCGCCGCGCACTGCTGGACCTGGCGGTGCGGATGGGTGCCCGCGGCCACATCCGCTGCGTCGCCTCGGTGGGCGACGCGTCGTGGGCCGAGGGGACCGACGGGGTCACGGTGGTACACCTGGACCCGTGACGGAACCCCTCGATGTGGCGAAACTGCAGCGCAGGCTGGCCGAGTTCGCGGCGGCGCGCGACTGGCAGCCGTACCACACCCCCAAGAACCTGGTCGCCGCCCTCAGCGTCGAGGCCTCCGAACTGGTCGAGATCTTCCAGTGGCTCACCCCGGAGGAGTCCGCACGCGTGATGGACGACCCCGACACGGCCCACCGGGTGACCGACGAAGTGGCCGACGTGCTCGCCTACTTGCTCCAACTCTGCGAGGTACTGGACATCGACCCGCTCGCCGCCCTGGACGCGAAGATCGACCGCAACGAACGAAGGTTCCCCGCCCCCTGAGGAGCCGTACGATCCGTTTTCACTCTCCGGAGTCATGGTCGTGCCCGAAACCGATTCGTTGTCCACAGATTTCCGCCTTCCTCTGGCTTTTCGTCCCGCCGACCCTCACGCTGGGTAGTGGACAACGGAGTTCGGGCAGACGGCGCGTGGGCAGCGCGCCGGGAGGACGGGGGCAGCGCATGGACGCTGTGCGGCTCATCGTGACGAGCAGGCGCGCGCTGGCGGCGGGCGGCGGCGCGCCCGAGATCCTGACGGAGGTGTGGCAGGCACAGGCCCTGGCGCAGGCGATAGGCAGCCGCCTCGCCGTCGCCGGCCCGCCCGAACTGCGCGGCGAGGCGCTGGGGTTGACGGAGCTGGCGGGCCGCGGCTGCGGAGTCCTGGACACCCCGCGGCTCGCCCCCGGCGAACTGCGCGCGGCCCAGCTCACCGAACTGGGCGACGCCCGCCAGGCCCTGAGCTGCCTCGGCGGCCTGCTCGGCGAGGTGGGCATCGCCCTGGTGGGCCTCGCCTGCGCCGTGGACGACGAGGGCACCTACTGGCAGTGCATGGAGGCCATCGACGCGGCCGACGAGTCCAGAGACCGCGTCCGCGAGATGCTGCGCAAACTGGCGGACGGGGAGCAGCACCGCGTGCCGGAGAGAGAAGCGGGCTAGTAGTTTGTTGCGGCTTATTTTCGCTGTGTGGTTGGGTAGAGGTGGCGTAGTTTCACGCGTGCGTCGTCGGTGGTGAAGTGCCAGTGGACTTGGCGCTGG
>NZ_JBIWPO010000073.1:0-20002 GCF_044768275.1 Streptomyces sp. NPDC101152
CACGTGCCCGCGCAGCGCGGTGAAGCAGGAAGTCCCCGGAAGGGTCAGACGACCCAGGCCGGAATCCCTGGACTTTAGGCCAGGGAGCACGTCAACTACCTGATCGCATGCTGGCGTTCCACAGACGGAGCACCTGCAGAAGCTACGGTTCGCCGCCGGGGCGGGCCGGTGTCCATTCCCACGAACTGGCAGGTTCGTCGACGGCACCCGGCTCGTCCAACTCGCTCGGAACAACGCACCGCGGCTCACTGTGGTGGTCGCCGGTCCGCCCGGGCCGCGGGCACGACACCACCTGGGCCCGTCATCATGGCCTGGTCGACGCCCTCAACCGGCTCGCCGCCACCCTGGGCGTCCCCACGCTGACCGACCTCGGCTGCGAGAACATCGGCGACGGATTCCGCCACCCGGTCAAGAAGCCCAAGCGCGGCGAACTCCCAGAGTCAGACAGTCGACGACAACGGGCCAGGGAGTGACCACGCTCCCTGGCCCGTTGTCGTTTTTGGAGTTGGTCGGCGCTGTTACGGCACGAGTACCACGGAGTTGATCGGCGTCATGTCGTAGGGATCGAATTCACCGGTCACACGGTCCACTTCGGAGCAGTTGGTGCCGTTGTACCCGTAGCAGAGCTGGAAGCCCGCACCGCCGGTCTGGCTGTTGACCAGCACACGGTAGCCGGTCACATTCGACAGGTTGTGGGCGCCGTAGCTGTAGAAGATGTTCTTGCTCAGGATCGTTCCGTTGGTCTCGCGGATACAGAACGCACCGCTCGGACAGGCCGTCGCAGCCTGGGCGCTGGGTGCCATGGCGAGGCCGGCGCCCACCATCAGGGACAGCCCCGCGGCAGTCATCGCGATCTTGCGCATAACGTGTTCCCCCTCGTCGGGTCCCTTCAGCGGCATGGTCGGGCCGCCGTCGAGGGCAACACTCGTCCCACCAAGGCCGGTGCGCCACCATTTCCATCCCCGTGAAACTGTGTTTGGAAGGCCCCACGGATGGAAGACCGGCGGCATTCACTCGCCGACCCGCTCGTCCGGATCAGTGGACGGTAGCGGCCCCCGAGGCCGGGCGGCCAGCCTCGCAGCGTCGGCGGTGACACCGCGGCGTTCGTGATCCCGCAGCACCCACTCCCGCAGGGCGGATGCGGCACCGAGGGATTTTGCTACAAGTTCCGAAATTTCGCGGTGACGGGTGCGCGATGCCACGGCAACTCGCCTCCCCTACGGTCGCTGCCACGCCGCAAAGGCACCAGAACCCTGATCACCCTGATCACATCCCCCCGGACCGATTTCGCTACTTCCCCCGAATTCCCCACTGCGCTCAGCGCCCAGAAGACAGGAGCCCAGCGTGTCCCACCCCTCCAGACGCGGTGTCCTACGGCTGACCGCCGGCACCGCTCTCCTCGGCAGCCTCGCCCTGGCAGGCTGCGGTCGCGGCAGTGGCAACGCTGCGACCGCAGCCGGCGCCAAGCCCGTCGACGAGTCCCCGGCCAAGGGAACCGTCGACGTCTGGGCCGCCCAGGGCGATGGCGACGTGCTCGACAAGGTCATCAAGCCCTTCAAGGCCGCGAACCCGAAGCTCACGGTGAAGTTCACGCTGATCCCGAACGCCGAGTACTACACCAAGCTCCAGTCGGCGATCGCGGCGGGCAAGGGGCCCGATGTCGCCCAGTTCTTCCCCGAGTCGCAGGCGCAGTTCCTCGATCCGTCCATCCTGCGGCCCGTGCCGGACGGTCTCGTCGCCCCGTCCGCCTTCTTCGCGAGTCTGTGGGACGCCGGTGTGGTGAAGAACGTCGCCTACACGGTGCCCTGGTACGCCTACACGTATGCGCTCGTCTACCGCTCCGACCTCGCCAAGAAGGCAGGTGCCAAGGCGCCGACGACCTGGGACGACATGGTGCCGTTCTTCAAGGCGTTGCAGCGCGCCGGCGCCGGGCACGGGCTCGGGGCGGACATCGGCTGGGACATCTTCAACGGCCAGGATGTCGCGATGTACGCCTGGCAGGCGGGCGGCTCCCTGCTCTCGGCCGACGGCAAGTGGACGCTCGACACTCCGGCGATGGTCGACGCCATCAAGTACAACGCTTCGTTCTTCACCTCGGGCATTGCCGATACCAGCGGGCCCACGTTCCTCGACGCGCAACCGTACTTCGTGTCGGGCAAGACCGCCTGCATGATCACGGGCCCCTGGGTCATCGGTCAGCTCGACGCGGTCGCGAAGAAGGCCGGCTGGACTGCCTCCGACGTCGCCACCGCACCCCTGCCGGCCGGATCGTCGGGCGGCTTCTCCTTCTCCGCCGGGGGCAGCTGGGGCGTGCTCGCCGACAGCGGCAACGCGGACGCGGCCTGGAAGTTCATCCGGTACGTCTCCAAGCCGAGCACCCAGGTCGCGCAGTACAAGGCGTACGGCTCGCTGCCGGCCGTCGCCTCCGCCTGGGCCAACCCGGCCATCGCGGGCCAGCCGCTGCTGGACGCCTTCCTGACGCAGCTGAAGAACACCCGGGCGTTCCCGCAGGTGAGCACCTGGCAGCAGGTCGCCACCCGGCTGGGCAAGGAGATGGAAGCCGTGGCCAAGGGCAAGGGGAGTGCCGCGAAGGCCGCCGCGAACGTCCAGGCGTATGCCGAGAGTCTCGGCACGGGCAAGGGGTGATCCGAGGATGACCGCCGCCATCGGGCCGACGACGCCGCGCGGTGCGCGTCGGCCCCGGGGGGCCCGGCGAACGGCTGTCGCCTGGTTGTTCCTCGCACCGTTCGCCCTGGTGTTCCTGCTCTACACGGCGATACCCACGCTCGCCGCGCTCGGGTTCAGCCTCACCGATCTGCGCGGCGCGGACCTGCGGCATCCGCTCGCCGTCAACTTCACCGGAATCCAGAACTATCTCCGGCTGCTGGAGGACCCGAGCTTCCTGCGGGACATCCTCAACACCGTTGTGTTCGTGGTCGTCGGTGTGCCGTTGACGATGGGTTTCGGGTTCGCGCTCGCCATCGCGCTCAACTCGGGAATCTCTCGGCTGCGCGGTACCTTCCGCACCGTCTTCTTCGCACCGGTCGTCACGAACGTCGTGGCAGTCGCCATGATCTGGCAGTACGCCTTCAACGCGGGCGGCACCGTCAACAAGGTGCTCGGCGCTGTCGGATTCGCCGGGCCGAACTGGCTGGACGACCCGCACCTGGCCATGCCCGTGGTCATCGCGCTGGGTGTCTGGCGCAACTTCGGTATCGCGATGGTGCTGTTCCTCGCCGGTCTGCAGGCGGTGCCGCAGGACGTGTACGAGGCCGCCTCCCTCGACGGGGCCGGCCGGTGGCGGCAGCTCAGGCACATCACCCTGCCGTTGCTGATGCCGACCACGCTGATGGTGTCGGTGCTGCTGAGCGTCTTCTACCTCCAGGTGTTCGACGAGCCGTATCTGCTCACGGGCGGCGGACCGCTGGGCTCCACCGAGTCGGTGGCGCTGTACACCTACCACCAGTTCGGCGTCGGCGAGTTCGGCACGTCCTCGGCGGCGTCCTTCGTGACGCTCCTGCTCGTGACGTTGGTGAGCATCGTCCAGTTCCGAATGCTGAGGCCCCGCGCATGACCACCATCGCCGCACCCCGCAATGCCGAGATCACGGGCGAACAAACGCACGTAGACCGCCGACCCGTCGCTCGTCCCCTGCTGTACGGCGCACTCGTGCTGTGCGCGTTGCTCACCGTGCTGCCGTTCGTCTGGGTGCTCAGCGGGTCGCTGCGCAGCCTCGGCGAGATCCGCTCCGACCCAGGCGCCTGGCTTCCGCACCATGTCACGCTCGACAACTTCGTACGGCTGTTCCAGACCGAGCATTTCGGCCGGTTCCTGGTCAACAGCATCGTCGTCGCGGCCATCGTTGTCACGGGCAACATCGTGGCGGCGTCGGCCGCGGGTTACGCTCTTGCCAAGCTCGACTTCGCGGGCAAGCGGATCGCGTTCGGCGGGGTCATGGCGGCGATGATGGTGCCGTTCACCACGGTGTTCGTCACCCAGTTCGTGATCACCGTCGACCTGGGCCTCGCGGACACGCTCACCGGCATCGCCCTGCCCGGTGCGGCGCTGCCGCTGTCCGTGTTCATCATGCGGCAGTACGCCCTGTCGGTCCCCGACGAACTACTGGAAGCCGCCCGGATCGACGGAGCGGGCGAGTTCCGGATCTTCTTCCGGATCTTCCTTCCGCTGGCGGGCCCCGCCGTCGCGACCATCACGATCATGTCGTTCCTCTACTCCTGGAACAACTTCATCTGGCCGCTCATCGTCGCCCAGAGCACCTCCAGCTACACGCTGCCGGTGGGCCTGGCCGCCACCAGCCAGGCCGCCGCGCACGTCACGGACTACGGCCTGATGCTCGCCGGCGCGATCGTCGTGATGCTGCCGGTCCTCGTCCTCTTCCTGTTCCTGCAGCGCTATTTCGTGCAGGGCATCTCCGGAACGGGAATGCGGTGAGAGCGGTGGAGGGGGTGGAGGTGCTGGATGTGGTGGAGGCTCCCGTGGGTACGATCACCGGCCGCCGCATCGGTCGGACACGGCGCTTCCTCGGCATCCCGTTCGCCGAAGCACCCGTCGGCGCGCGGCGCTTCGCGGCGCCGGTGCCACGCGGGCGGTTCGCCCACCTGTTCGACGCGTCCCGGCACGGCGCCACCTCGCAGCGCGTGCCGCTGTTCGCCACGACCACCATTCCGGAGCCGTCGGTGCCGGGCGACGACGTACTGAACCTGAGCGTCGTCGCCCCCGCGAACGGTGTGTCATGCCCGGTGCTGGTGTGGATCCACGGCGGCGGCTTCCTCGCGGGCAGCCCGGCCGGCCCTTGGTACGACGGCCGCGCCTTCGCCCGCGACGGAATCGTCACGGTGACGCCCGGCTACCGCCTCGGCGTCGACGGGTTCGCCCCGCTGGACGGCGTACCCCGAAACCTCGGGCTGCGCGACCTGCTGCTCGCGCTCGACTGGGTGCGGGAGAACATCGCGGCTTTCGGCGGTGACCCGGACCAGGTCACCGTCGCCGGCCAGTCGGCCGGAGGCGCGGCGGCGCTCGCGCTGCTCTCCTCACCCCTCGGCAGGGGTCGCTTCCACCGCGCGGTCAGTATGTCCGGCGGCTTCTTCGAGGTGGACGTGGACGCCGCCCGGTCCTTCGCCGGGCGGCTCGGTGACCGGCTCGGCGTGCCCCCGACGCGCGAGGGCTTCGGCGGCCTCACCGTGGTAAGGGTTCAGCAGGGCGTCCGGCTGCTGCGCAGCGAACATGGCGGCGACGGCCCGCTCGCGCTCGGCCCGGTCGTGGGCGACGACCTCCTTCCGGTCCCTGTCGCCGAGGGACTGGCCGTACACGGACACGGCGTACCCTTGCTGCTCGGCGCGACGGGCGACGAGTTCGACGGCGGCGCCCAGGACTTGGGCAACGCCGCCGCGCGCGCGGCGGGCACCCGTGTGACGGACACCCTGTTCCGCGCCGCCTGCCCGCGCGCTGCGGCCTCGCGACGGGATGCCACCGCCGGCACCTGGCTGTACTCCTTCGAATGGCCCTCGCCCGTACTCGGTGGCGCCGCGCACTGCACCGACATCCCGTTCTTCTTCGACATCCTCGACGCGCCGGGTACCGCCGAGGCTCTCGGAACGCAGCCGCCCTCGGAACTCGCCACGGCCATGCACACCGATCTGGTCGCGTTCGTCCACGGCCGGACACCGGCCTGGGAGCCGGCGACCGGCAGGCTCGGCGACCCCGCTCGCGAGTACGGCAGGCCCGGAGCGACACCCGCGGCCGACACCACCGGCGTGTACGACCCCGTGGTGGCGGCGTCTTTCACGGCGGAGGCCTGCTGATGCCGGGGATGAACCAGAGCGCCGTCCGACGGGTCAACACCTCGGTGATTCTTCGCGCGCTGGCGGTGTCGGCCGGGCCGATGACGCTGGCCGAGCTGTCCGAACGGGTCGGACTGTCCCGCCGCACCATCGAACTCGTCCTGGACGCACTCGTCGACGCGGGCTGGGTGAGCGAACTCGACCGGGTGCCGGTGAGCGGCTGCGCCGGGCGCCCCGCACGCCGGTACGAACTGCGGGCCGACCACGCGCTGCTGGCGGCTGTGCGCATCACCACCCTGGACGCGTCCGCGGTCGTCGCCGACGTGCGCGGCCGCATCGTCGGCCGCGCACACCGGCCGCTGCGCGCCTACCAGGACCCGCAGACCACGCTCGACGACGCGGCGGCGCTGGTGCGGGAGGCGCTCGACGACGCGAACGGGTCGGCCGACCGGCTGCGGGCCGGCGCGATCGCGAGCGGTGGCGCGATCGACGACGACGGCGTCGTACGACGCCTGGTGCACACCACGCGATGGGAGGGCGTGCACCTGCCCAAGGAACTGCGGGGGCGCATCGGCGTGCCGTGGTTCGCGGACAACGACACCAACCTCGGTGCGCTCGGCGAGCGTTGGCGAGGTGCGGCCGGTGACCACGACAACGTCGTGTGGGCGATGCTAGGGAACCGGACCGGTCTCGGCATCCTCATCCGTGGGGACGTACACCGTGGTTTCGAAGGTGCCGCGGGCGAGATCGCCGAGGCGGTGTCGCTGCCGGCGGGCTCGGTCGAGAACCGTCCTGTGGCGTGGCTGACCTCACCGGATCCGGCCCGGCGGCGTGTCGCGCTCGGCCGTTTCGCCGCGTCCCGGGCCGGCGATGTGGCGGCGCTCGCGGAGGTCGACGAGTTCGTGGAGAACATCGCGTCGATCCTCACCACCTTGTCGTGGACGGTCGCGCCGTCGCTCATCGTGCTCGGCGGCGGACTGGAGGACGCTGCCGACGTGCTGCTGCCCCGGGTGCGCCAGGCGATGCTCGGCGCCCGTACCCCCGCCGTCGAACTGCGCGCCACCGTCCTGGGCTCCGACGGCCCGCTCATCGGCGCCGTCAAGTTCGTGCTCGACCACATGGACACCGAGTTGTTCGGCCCGCCGGTCCCGAGCGCCTGATCGTTCGCCCCGGCCGGACTTTCCCCTCACATCGAGTTTCACCAGACAGGAGCCCTACCATGACCGGCACCAGCAGGACCGGCGTTCTCATCGTGGGCAGCGGCATCATGGGATCGGTCGTGGCCCGGCTGTTGCGGGACACCGATCCCATGCTGGACATCACCATGGTCGACGGCGGGCAGCCGATCGGATCCGCCCCCGGTCTCCACCTGCACGACCTCGACGACCCGGCCCTGTGGTCGCGTTACAACGAACGGGTCGCCACCGGCATCCAGGGCCTGTACACGGGCGCCGAAGTGGTGCGCGACGTGGCGGACAGCATCACCGCTCTGGCACCCGGCATGTTCCACGCGCTCGCCTTCGGCGAGGGCGCCGAGGCGATGCCGGCTGCCGCGCTCGCGTGGAACGCGGGCGGCATGGGAGTGCACTGGACCGCCGCGACCCCCTGGCCCGCCGGGGACGAGGTGTTCGACTTCGGCGACCCGGACCGCTGGGCGACGGATCTGGACACCGCGCGCCACCTGCTCGCCGTCACGCCCGTCGCCATCGGTCCAACCCCTGTCGGGCAGCGGGTACTTGAGGTGCTGCGTCGACGCTACGACGGCATCGGGCCGGACGACCGACGGCCGCAGCCGATGCCGATGGCGGTCGCCGCGACACCGGCGGGGCCCATACCGCGCACCGCTCCGGGCACGGTCTTCCCCGCGATCGCGGCGGGCGGGGACCCGGCCTTCACCCTCCTGACCGGCACCCTCGCCACGGCCCTCGTCACCGAGGACGGCAGGGTCGCCCGCGCCCGGCTGCGCCGCGTGGCCGACGGCGCCGAGGCCGAACTCCTCGCGGATGCCGTAGTGGTGTGCGCCGACGCCCTGCGCACCCCGCAACTGCTGTTCGCGTCCGGCATACGGCCCGCCGCGCTGGGGCGTCACCTCAACGAGCACGCGTTCATCAGCGCCCGGGTGCTGCTCGACCTCGACCGGTTCGGCATCGGCCTCGACACCCTGCCCCTGCCGCTGGCCGGCGAGTTCGCCACCGACTCGCTCTGGCTGCCGCACAACGGAGCGGTGCAGCCGTTCCACGGTCAGATCATGAACCGTACGTACGTCGACGAGGCCGGCCGTCCCCTGGCGCACTCCGTGGGCCTGTCGCTGTACGCCCCCGTCGAGTCCCGCCCCGAGAACCGGCTCGTCTTCTCGGAGTCGGACACCGACCTGGCCGGGATGCCACGGTTCACCGTCGAGTTCGGCTACTCCGGCGCCGACCGCGAGCTGATCAGCCGGGCCCTGGACCACGTCCGGTCGCTGGCCGAGGAGTTCGGCACGTTCGATCCCGAGACCGAACTGGCCCTGCTTCCGCCCGGCTCGTCTCTGCACCAGACCGGCACCGTCCGGGCAGGCAGTGCCGACGACGGCACCAGCGTGTGCGACCCCGACGGCCGGGTGTGGGGCTTCGACAACCTGTATCTCGCGGGCAACGGCGTGATCCCCACCGCGATGGCCGCCAACGTCACGCTGGCCGGCGCGGTGACCGCCGTACGGGCCGCTCGCGCCGTCGCCGAACGCATCACCGTCCCTGCCGCCCACTGAGAGGAAACCAGAGCCGTGATCGACGTCCAGAAGGAATACCACGTGGCGCTGCCGGCGTGGATCGACGACGAACTCGCCGACGTGCCCGCCGTCATCCCGGACCGCGAAGGCCGGATGCGCCTGGTGCACCGCCTCGCCGACCGCAACTGGCGCGAGGGCAACGGCGGTCCGTTCGCTGCCCTCGTCGCCGAGCAGGACAGCGGCCGGATCATCTCGGTCGGCGTGAACGTCGTCCTCACCTCCGGTGTCTCCAGCGCGCACGCCGAGGTCGTCGCGCTGGGGCTCGCCCAGACGGCGACCGGCGGCTGGGATCTCGGCGGCGAAGGTGTCCCGGCGCACGAGCTGGTCGTCAACTGGCGCCCGTGCGTGCAGTGTTACGGCGCCACGATGTGGTCCGGGGTGCGTGCTCTCGTGGTCGCGGGCGAGGGGCCGGACCTGGAGGAGATCACGACCTTCGACGAGGGCCCGCTCGGCGCGGACTGGGCCGAGCAGTTCGAGGCACGCGGCATCAAGGTCGTACGGGATGTGCTGCGGGACGAGGCGCTCGCCGTGTTCCGCCGCTACCGGGACGCGGTCGACGCCAGCGGCGTCACCGTCTACAACGCCCGCGGAGGCGCCGCATGACACCGCTGACACCGCCGGCACCGCGTTTCGCGACCGACATCATCACCTTCTATCACCCGCACTTCTGGGGACTGGACTGCGCCGACGCCCTGCGCGACTGGGCCTGCGACCATCCCCGGCCCTTCTGGGGACGAGTGATGGAGGCGCTGGCGGAAGCCGAGGTCACCGGCCTGGAGCTGACGTTCGCACCCGGCGACATCGACTCGGCTCTGCGCGCCTTCGGCAGCGCGGCGTCCTTCCGCCGCGAGCTGGCGGCCCGCGGCCTGGCCGTGGTCAGCGCGTTCGTCGCCGGCAGCGACGCCCCCGACTGGCGGCACAGCGGCAACCTGCCCGCCATCGTCGCCGACGCCGAGCGACGCGCGGCCTTCCTCGCCGAGGCGGGAGCGGAACTGCTCGTGGCCGGACTGCCGATGCGGACGACGTTCGGGACGCGTCCGCCCTTCTTCGTGGACGCCGCGTACATGACCCGGATGGCCGACATCGCCCACGTGGTCGGCGAGGCCGTCTCACGCTACGGCGTGAAGCTCGCCTTCCACACGGAGTCCAACAGCACCCTCTGGTATGAGAGGGACATCGACCTGTTCATGACCCTGACCGATCCACGCTACGTGTGGCTGTGCCCCGACTCCTGCCACATCGCGCTCAGCGGAGGCGACCCCGTCGCCGTCGCGCGCCGTCACTCCCAGCGCATAGCGCTCGCGCACTGGAAGGACGCCGTCAAGCCGATCGACGTCGAACTCACCATCGACGAGACGGTGTTCACCCAGCAACAGCCCTACATGACCGAACTCGGCACCGGCATCGTGGACTGGAGAGCTTGGGCCGACGCGATGTCCCGCACGCCCGGCGCCGACATCATCCTCGTCGAGCTGGACGAGGCCGCCGATCCCATTGCCGCTCTGCGCGCGGGAAGAGCCGTCGCGGAGGCGGCCCGGTCGCGTTCGGCGGCCGGCGATCACACCACGCACATCGAAACGCAGGACCACGCATGACCGCTCCCGCCACCACCAGCCCGGCGGAAGGTAGCCTCCCGCCCCATGGAAGCAGCGCGCGAGTCACATGCCGTCAGGAGCGGGTAGTTCGCCGGAGCCGCGGGCCAGGTAGCGCGTGGTCAGCACGCGGTGGCGGGCGGGCCCGGGCTCGCCGTCGAGGCGGTCGAACAACAGGGCTGCGGCTTCCCGGCCGATGGAGACGGGGTCCTGGGCGATCACCGAGATGCCGGGTTCGAGCAGGTCGGCGAAAGGCAGGTCGTCGAAACCGATCAACGCCACGCGGTGCTGCAGACGAAGCTCCTGCAGGGTCTTGCGCACACCGACGGTCACGAGGTTCTGGGCGGAGACGAGGGCGGTGGGCGGCTGCGGAAGGGCGAGGAGTTCGCGGGTGGCCTCCTGGGCGGCCTCAACGCCGTGCACTGCGCGACGTACCAGCGCGGGGTGCAGGACGCATCCCGCCTCCGCGAGTCCCTCCACGAATCCGGCGTGGCGCTCTGCGGCGGTCCAGATCGTGGGGAGGTCCCCGAGGAAGGCGATGCGCCGGTGACCCGCCGCGTGCAGTCTTTTCACTGCCGCACGCACGCCGGCGCGGTTGTCCACCGTCACGGTGTCCACCTGCCGCACGGTCGTCGGGCGGTCCACACACACGACGGGTGTGCCTCCGTCGCGGGCCGCGTCGAGATCGGTGTCGGCGAGCCCGGTGGGAACGACGATGAGGCCGTCGACCCGCCGTGCCGTGAACGTTTTCACCAGGCCGCGTTCCCTGACCGGGTCTTCGTCGGTGGAGCCGGCCAGGACCAGTACGCCGCGCTGGGCTGCGGTGTCCTCCACCGTGCGGTGCAGGGCGGCGGAGAAGGGGTTGGCGGCGTCCTCGAGGATCAGCCCGAGGGTATGGGTACGGCGGTCGGCCCTGCGCAGGCTGCTGGCCGTCAGGTCGTGCCGGTATCCGAGCAACTCGGCGGCACGCGTGACCTTTTCCTTCAGGTCCGGAGTGACGCCGGGCTTGCCGTTGACGACGCGTGAGACGGTGGCGATACCGACCCCGGCCATGGTCGCGACGTCGCGCATCGTTGCCGACCGCCGACCGGTGTCGCCCTGGAGGTTTGGCAACGTTTCCACCTCCTGGTCAGTCACCGTGCTGCCAAGGTCATCCTTGCACGAAGCCGTTTTCCTGCACAGAGCCTGGACACGGGCGACATGGTGCTCCAACCTTGCGGCGAAACGTTTCCAAACGGCCCTGCCGCACCCGAACGCACTCCCGACGCGGGTCACTTCCGCATGCCTGCGCTGAGCCGGCACGTCTGCGAAGGAGTCTCAATGACGAAGTCAAGCCGCCTGCGCGACCGGCAGCTCGGGGGTGAGGACTCGGTTGTCGCGCAGGAGAGCCCACAGGACGCTGGCCCGCCGGCGGGCCAGGGCGATGACGGCTTGGACGTGCTTGCAGCCCTCGCCGCGCTTCTTGAGGTAGAAGTCCCGGTTCGGCCCCTCGCGCATCATGCTGGTCTGCGCGGACATGTAGAACACCCTGCGCAGGCGGCGGCTGTAGCGCTTGGCGCGGTGCATGTTGCCGGTCCGGCGGCCGGAGTCGCGCGGGACGGGCACCAGCCCGACCGCCGAGGCGAGATGCCCGGCGTCGGCGTAGGCCGTGAGGTCGCCAGCGGCGACGACGAACTCGGCGCCGAGAATCGGGCCCATGCCGGGCAGGGACTCGATGATCTCCGCCTGCGGATGGCTTCGGAACGTCTCGCGGATCTGCTGGTCGATCCGCTTCAACCGGTCGTCCAGGGCCAGGATTTGCTCCGTGAGGTCGGCCACGATCTGAGCGGCGACGTCCTCGCCGGGCAGCGCGGTCTGCTGGGCCTGGGCAGCCTCCAAGGCGGTCGCGGCGACCGCGTCGGCGCCGCGCACGCTGCGGTTGGCCAGCCAGGCCGTCAGCCTTGTCCGGCCGCGGCGGCGGATCGCGGCGGGCGACTGATAGCCCGTCGGCAGGACCAGTGCGCCCTTGTGCGAGCTGTAGGCGAAGGCCCGCTCCAGCGCGGGGAAGACACCGGGCACGTCGATCGTCGCGAAGTCTCGGCGGTTGCGCGCGGTTTCGGCGATGACGTGGGCGTCGCGGGCGTCGGTCTTCGCCTCGCACCGATGAGCGCCCGACATGCGGTTGACCGTGCGGCCGGGCACGTAGACGGCCTGCTGGCCGTGGGCCGCGAGCAGTGCCAGCAGCAGTGCGGAGGACGTGCCGGAGATGTCCACCGCCCAGTGGACCTCGTCGGCCAGGTCGAGGATCTCGCCCATGGCGGTCAGGATCGCCGACTCGTCGTTGTCGACCTTCTTCGATCACAGCGTCGCACCGGTCTCGTCGACCGCCGCCGCCCAGTGATGCCCCTCGCCCGCGTCGATCCCGGCCCAGGCATGGGCCCGTCGCTCGCTCACTCACCCCTCCTCGTTCCGCACAGCATGCCGTCGGCCCGAGGAACACCCCGCTGGTCATCTCCGTCATCAGCGACCGAAGCGCACATCTCAATCAGCAGCCAGGGCGCCCCGGAGAGCCGGGCGGCCACTCCTTCGAAGCCACTAATGGCAGAGAACCATAAGCCACACCCGGCCCTCCTGGGTCGCCTAACAACTTACGGAGCACCATGTCCAGAATGAGTCGTCCGCGCCGTAGACTGCTCGCCGCGTTGGCCGTGCTGTCCGGGCTCGGTCTGGTCGCCGCCTCTCCAGCCACGGCCGACACGCTCTATCACGAGCAGTACCGCCCCCAGTTCCACTTCACCCCCGCCTTGAACTGGATGAACGACCCCAACGGCCTGATCCACTACAAGGGTCGGTACCACCTGTTCTTCCAGTACAACCCGTCCGGCAACACCTGGGGCAACATGTCCTGGGGCCACGCTGTCAGCACCGATCTCGTCCACTGGAAGCAACTCCCGCTGGCCATCCCGCAGGACGACCAGGAGATGGTCTTCTCCGGCAGCGTGGTGCTGGACAAGAACAACACCACCGGATTCGGGTCGAAGACCAACCCTGCGCTGGTCGCCGTCTACACCAGCGCGCAGAAGGCCTCCGGCAGGCAGGAGCAGGCCCTCGCCTACAGCACCGACGGCGGCACCACCTGGAAGAAGTACTCCGGCAACCCGGTCCTGGACATCGGCTCGAACAACTTCCGCGACCCGAAGGTCTTCTGGTACGCGCCCACGCACAGCTGGCTGATGGCGGTCTCCCTCGCCGACCAGCACAAGATCTCGTTCTACAGCTCGACCGACCTCAAGCACTGGATCCACCAGAGCGACTTCGGCCCGGCCGGCGCCACGGGAGGGGTATGGGAGTGCCCGGACCTGTTCCCACTACCGGTCGACGGCAACCCGAAGAAGACGAAGTGGGTGCTGGCCGTCAATCTCAACCCCGGCGGCATCGCGGGCGGTTCCGGCGCCCAGTACTTCGTCGGCCAATTCGACGGCAAGAAGTTCACCTCCGACGACTCCGGCACGTACACCCCGCCGAGCGGCACCGTCATCCAGGACTTCGAGTCCGGCTCGTTCGGTGACTGGACGGCCACCGGGAACGCGTTCGGCAGCGCGCCGACGACGGGGGCGGTGGACGGCCAGAGTCCGGTCACCGGCTTCGAGGGCAAGGCCTTCGCCAACAGCTTCCACGGCGGCGACGCCTTCACCGGCACGCTGACCTCACCCGAGTTCACGGTGACCAGCAACTACATCAACTTCAAGGTCGGTGGCGGCAACCACCCCCACCAGCCCGGCGCCATCCTGGGCGACGAGCCGACACCGACCGGCGAAGTCCTCGCCGACTTCGAGGGCAGCACCTACTCAAGCCCCATCGGTGACTGGACCGCTACCGGCGACGCGTTCGGCACAGGGCCGGCCCAGGGCACCTTCCCCAACCAGCAGCAGGTCTCCGGCTACCTCGGCCACGGCCTGGTCAACTCCTACCTGAACGGCGACGCCACCACCGGCACCCTGACCTCCCCGGTCTTCACCATCGACAAGAAGTACCTGGACTTCCTCATCGGCGGCGGCTACCACGCCGCGAGCTCCGACGCCCCCACCGCCGTCGAACTCGTCGTCGACGGCAAGGTGGTGCGCTCCGCCACCGGTGCCAACGCCGAGGCCCTGAACTGGGCCTCGTGGGACCTGTCCGATCTGCAGGGCAAGCAGGCCCAGCTCAAGGTCGTGGACGACGACACCGGCGGCTGGGGCCACATCAACCTCGACCAGATCGTCCTCTCCGACACCCAGGCCAAGCCCCACTCCAACCAGACCGGCGTCAACCTGCTGGTCGACGGCAAGATCGTGCAGAGCGCCACCGGGTCCGACTCCGAGGACCTCGACTGGGCGTCCTTCAACACCACCGCCTACAAGGGCAAGAAGGTCCAGATCCAGATCGTGGACGCCAACACCGGCAGCTGGGGACACGTCCTCGCCGACGAGTTCACCGCCGCTGACAAGCCCGCGCTCAGCGCCCTGCAGCGCGCCCACTGGCTCGACCACGGCGCCGACTTCTACGCCGCCAACACCTGGACTGACGCCCCCGGCGGCCGACGCATCATGATCGCCTGGATGAACAACTGGAACTACGGCGGGAACATCCCCACCAGCTCCTGGCGCAGCGCGGACACGTTCCCGCGCCGGCTGTCCCTGCGGACGGTGAACGGCAAGGCCCAGCTGATCCAGCAGCCGGTCGGCGAACTCAAATCCCTCCGCACCGCCGACACCACCGTCCAGCCAACCACCGTCACCAACGGCACCACATCGCTCGGCCTCCACGGCGTCACCCTGGAACTCCAAGCCGGCCTCACCGCCAAAACCGCCGATCGCTTCGGCCTGGACGTCCGCACCGGCGGCGGGCAACGCACCCGCATCGGCTACGACACCACCACCGGCGAGGTCCACCTCGACCGCACCGCCTCCGGCGCGACCGACTTCGACCTCTCCTTCGCCACTGTCCAGCGCGCCCCCCTCGCCCTCCAAGGCAAGCCTCTGCGCCTGCACGTCCTCGTCGACGCATCCTCCGTCGAGGTCTACGCCCAGAACGCCTCCGGCGAACAGGTCGTCCTCACCGACCAGATCTTCCCCGACCCCTCCAGCACCGGGGTCGACGTCTTCGCCGAAGGCGGCACCGCGAAGCTCAGCCGGCTGAAGGCATGGCAACTGGCGTCCATCTGGAAGTGATGCGAATTGCCGGGGGAACGCCTGGTCCGTCACCCCAGCAGCGGCTTGCCGAGGAGGGCGACCGCTTCACCCGCAGCAGCCCGCACATCCTCATCAGGGTCAGGAGTAGGTCCAGCGCCACCTGCTCCCGCTGGGGGCGCAGGTGATGTTCGTACCGCTCGCGTCTGTCGTGGATGCTCCGTGGTCGCTGTTGCGGCAGAACTCGCCGGCGGAATAGCAGTTCCCCGAATTGGAGGTGATCGAGCAGGTGCCCGAAGCGCTCTGACCACCACTACCGCTCCCACCGGCGTCGCTGGTCGCGGCCTGCGCGGTGACCGTCACTTTCACCTGGACCGTCTTGGTCACCGTCGGCGTCGGTACGGGCTTCGCGGTGGCTGTCGCTGTGGCCGTTGTGGTGACGGTTGTGGTCGGCCGCGGTTCACTGGCCGCGGCCTTGACACTGTTGTTGTTCTGTCCGCCGGCGCCGGCGCCGATACCCAGGAAGAAGGCGAATCCGATGGCGGGCAGCACGTACCGTTTCCGCGCCCACTTCGCGGCCGGACGGACAGGCGGGGCGGGCGGTGGCGGCGGCATGTATGGGTTGGTCATGTGTCCCCCCAGGACGCATCGGAAGCGACGAAGCTAACGCCGGGAGTCGCATCCGGGGGAGAGTCGTGCGGGTTTAGTGATTATTTTATGATGACCGATGGGAGCGACCGCCATCGTCGCCTCGGCCCGCCTCGAAGTCGGAGCAGATCGTCGCCCACGGCGCATCCGCTGGCGCCGTGCCGTGGGGGGCGAAGGGGGGGCAGAGCCCACTCGTTTGTGGTGTAGGTGACCGCGCAGCCAACCGTCGTGCCTTGTGGAGGCACCGCACACGCGGAATGAAGCCGGGGAGCGGCGATCTGCACCGTCAATGCCGGGAGAGGAACCCCAGTCGACGCACGACTGGGGTTCCTCGATGCGGTGAGCAGCGGTCAGCAGGTGGCACCGCGGATCAGACAGGTCAGTGCTGCAGGGTGAGGAGACCCGGCCGCCACGGCAGTTGGTCGTAGGGACCGCCTGCGCTGGGAGACTTGCCCTGGTACAGGAACTGCAGGTTGCACGGGTCGATGGTCATGGTCTGGTCGGGGTTGTTGCGGACCAGGTCACCGTGGCTGATGTCGTTGGTCCAGGTGGCACCGCTGTTGGCCTTGCCCGCGAAGGGGTTGCTCTCGCTGGCGGCCTGCGGGGTCCACGAACCGTTCAGGCTGGTGGCGGTGAACGAGCGGAAGTAGCGCTGCTCGTTCGCGCCCCGCGCCTCGACGATCATGAGGTACTGGTTCTGGCCCTGGACCTTGTAGACCTGTGGCGCCTCGAACAGATTCTTCACCGAGTCGCTCATGACCGTGGTGTACGACGAGCCGAAGTTGCCCGGGAAGTTCCCGATCGGCATGCTCGCCCGGTAGATGTTGCCGTTGTCGCCGGCGAAGAACAGGTACATGTTCTGGCCGTCGCCGATCAGAGTCTGGTCGATCGGGGCGGAGTTGGGGATGCTGCCGGTGAACAGCGGCTGCGGCGCGGACCAGCCGTTGGGGTTGGTGGGGTCGCTCGACGTGCGGTAGATGAAGGGCCACGCCCCCCACTGGTACGCCAGCACCCAGATGTTCTTGGGCGCGAAGTAGAACAGCGTGGGCGCCACCGCGGACTGGCTCATCCCCGTCTGGCCGGCCGACGCCATGTCCGACCAGTTCGTGAAGGGACGGAACATCATCGAGCCGTACCCCGATCCCGACACGTTCGACCCGTAGACCAGGTGCTTGCCGTTGTACACCACGTTGGTGAAGTCCTTCAGCGAGACCCACCCGTTCGCCGGCTGCGCCAACGCACCCGTCGACGTCCACCGGTACGTCGACGGAAGAGAGCACGATCCGCCCGGTGGCGGTGGGGGCGGTGTCCCGTCCAGGCCGGTCCACTTCTGGTTGC
This sequence comes from Streptomyces sp. NPDC101152, assembly GCF_044768275.1. Taxonomy (NCBI): domain Bacteria; kingdom Bacillati; phylum Actinomycetota; class Actinomycetes; order Kitasatosporales; family Streptomycetaceae; genus Streptomyces; species Streptomyces sp. NPDC101152. The sequence continues at coordinate 17,294 of NZ_JBIWPO010000073.1, forward strand.
CGGCGCCGTTGCACGTCCAGATCTGCACCGCCGTGCCGTTGGCCGTACCGGCGCCCGCGACGTCCAGGCACAGCCCGGACTCCACGCCGACGACCGTGCCGTCGGAGTTCACCCGCCATTGCTGGTTCGTACCGCCGTTGCAGGTCCAGATCTCCACCCGGGTACCGGCCGCGGTGGCGTGGCCCGGGACATCCAGGCACTTGTTGCCGTACACGGTCAGCTGGTTGCCGGACGTCAACGTCCACTGCTGGTTGGACCCGCCCGAGCAGTCGTAGATCTGCAGGTACGTGCCGTCGGTCTGCCCGGCGTTCGGCACGTCGAGACACCGGCCGGAGCCGGCGCCGCGTAAGGCGCCGCTGGTGGCCGCCTGAGCCGGCCCGGCGACGAGCGTGGCCGCCGCGACCAGGGCCGCAACCACGGCGGCGAGCACCACAGACAGATGTCTGCGGCTGGAACTTCCTCTGCGCATGGGGACCTCGTCATCCTTGAGCGAGCGGTTCCGGTCGGCCCCGGCAGAGGCTGTCCGGACTGTGGATGTGGTGCGGCATTCCTTGAGCGAGGAGGAGCTGAGGAATCGAACTGAACTGCTCGACGGCACACCGTGGCCTGCCTGAGGAGGGATCGAGCGTCACCGAGCAGCCGCCCGCGCACGTGGCCCCGGGCGAACCCTGCCTACCTGCGGCGACGCCATGTCCGCAGCGTGATCCGAAACGCCGTCGAACGTCGCATCAACAAGATCAAGGAGGTTGTTCGGTTTCATCCCCACCCGCCTGGATGCCGGTCCGCAGCGGGAGGGATGGGGGTGCTCCGGGGAGACACGGTGCAGTCGGCCTGACGGCCTGTCAAGTACCTGTGTGATGTGCGTGCCGCCCCTGTGGAGATGTCTTGCGTCTGCAATGTCCGGTAAAGGTCCACGGATTTCCGAAACTTCATCGAAACTTTCACCGCCTTATTGACTGCTCCTCCGGAAGCCGAGTTACCTACTGCAACAGGAGCACGGTTCCCTGCCGAGGCCCGTTGCCGGATGGCTGCCGCGGCATCGCTCGTACTCCCGACCAGGCGACGCAGCCCTTCGCACCCTTTTGAGCGTCCGCAAGTCCGCGGCGGAGCAGTGCGGCGTGCGCACTTCACCGGAGCAACCCTGGAGGTCGGACATGTCTCAACGCAGAACCCTGATCCAGTTACTGCTGGCGGCGGTGGTCAGCGTGCTGACGCTGACCGCCCCCGCCCTGGCGGCCGGCAGCACACTGAAGGCCGCGGCCGAGGCGGACGGCCGGTATTTCGGCACCGCGCTGACCGACAGCGATCTCAGCGTCGGCAGCGAGACAGCCATCGCCGGGGCGCAGTTCGACATGGTGACCCCGGGCAACGAGATGAAGTGGGACACCACTGAGCCGTCCAACGGCTCGTACAACTTCGGTCCTGGCGACCAGATCGTGCAGTTCGCCCAGTCCCACGGCATGCGGGTACGGGGCCACAATCTGGTCTGGCACTCCCAACTGCCCTCCTGGGTCTCCAGCCTGCCACTCAGTCAGGTGCGCTCGGCGATGGAGTCGCACATCACCACCGAGGCGACCCACTACCAGGGCAAGGTCTACGCTTGGGACGTCGTCAACGAGCCGTTCAACGAAGACGGCAGCCTGCGCGGCGACGTGTTCTACAACGCGATGGGCACCGGTTACATCGCCGACGCGCTGCGCACCGCGCACGCCGCCGACCCCAGTGCGAAGCTGTACCTGAACGACTACAACATCGAAGGCCTGAACGCCAAGAGCAACGCCCTGTACAACCTGGCCCAGTCGCTGGTCGCCCAGGGCGTGCCGCTCGGCGGCATCGGATTCGAGAGCCACTTCATCCTCGGCCAGGTGCCCTCCGACATGCAGGCCAACATGCAGCGGTTCGCCAACCTGGGCCTGGACGTGGCCGTCACCGAACTCGACGACCGGATCCAGCTCCCGACCAGCAGCGCGAAGCTTCAGCAGCAGGCAACCGACTTCGCCGCCGTGACCCGGGACTGCCTGGCCGTCTCACGGTGCGTGGGCGTGAGCCAGTGGGGCGTGGACGACGCCCATTCCTGGATCCCCGGCACCTTCCCCGGCTACGGCGCGGCCACCATGTACGACGGTAACTCCCAGCCCAAGCCCGCCTACTCCGCCACTCTCTCCGCCCTCGGTGGTTCGAGCTCCGGTGGCGGCGGGACCACCACCACCGGCGAGTTGCACGCGGTGGGCGCTGGGAAGTGCCTGGACGTCCCCAACGCCTCCACCACGGCGGGTACCCAGCTGCAGATCTACAGCTGCTGGGGCGGCTCCAACCAGCTCTGGACGCAAACCGCCGCCCATCAGCTGACGGTCTACAGCGGCAGCAGCCAGATGTGCCTGGACGCCTACAACAACCAGACAACGGCCGGGACCAAGGTGGACATCTCGCCGTGCACCGGCGGGACGAACCAGCAGTGGAACCTCAACGCCAACGGCACCGTCACCGGCGTACAGTCCGGGCTCTGCCTGGACGTCACCGGCGCCTCCACCGCCAACGGCGCTTTGGCCGAACTGTGGACCTGCAACGGTCAGAACAACCAGCAGTGGACCCTGGGCTAGAGCCCGTCGCGGGGGGGGCCCCCCCCCCCCCCCCCGGCGGCGGCCCGGCCCCCCCCACAACCCCCGGGGGGTAAAAGTGGGCCGGCCGGGGGACCAGGTTGGGTAGTGA
>NZ_JBIWPO010000073.1:20012-29683 GCF_044768275.1 Streptomyces sp. NPDC101152
CACGCACAGGTAAAAAATACCGGCGGTGGCGTCGTGGAATGGGCGCGTGGCGGGTCGGCGGTGCGCCCAGACGCGGCCGTGGGTGCCGCCCCTCCGCAACAGGCCCGGTTCTCTACTGGTGCCCGGCAGAGTTCAGCGGTTGAAGGTCAGACGCGGTACCGCGTTACGGGCCAGTGTGTGAGCTTGGTCGGGCCACCAGGCGCCGGCGGGCGGGTCGACGATGCCGTATTCAGGGTCGATCGTGCCGCCGGTGTTGCGTGTGCAGCTGCCGTCGGATTCACCAGGGGTCTTTATCCACAGGTAGGCATCGACGAGCGGGACACCGGTGTCGGCAGTGGGACGCGGGCCGAGACCGCGGCCGGGCGCGTTGCACCAGGGCTCCGGGTCCCCGCTGTACTTGCCGGGCTCCGGGGTCCAGGCGCCCAGTCCGTTGCGGCTGGTGTCGATCACGAAGTGATGCAGCTCGCCGGCCGGCGGGGTGCCCACGTTCTGGTCGAACCAGGCGTCGGTCCACCGCCAGGTGGTGGGGTCGGTGGGGGAGACGGAGTTGCCGGGGGCGCCGTCGTTGGGGGCGGCGGACGAGTAGTACTGGCTGGCGCACCAGTCGGTGTGGCCGCGTGCCTGCTCGGGTCCCTCGGTGGCGAACCACAGGCACTTGGCGATCCAGGTGCCGTACCTGGCGTTGTGGTCGGTCGGGTGCATGTTGGACACGTTCAGGGCGAAGCCGTCGCCGTACTGGACCCCGGCATTGTGCAATCGCTGGGCGATGTCGCCGACGGCCCGCCACTGGACGTTGCCGGCGTCCAGGTAGACCGCGGTGCGAGGCCGGGCCTTCAGGGTCTTCACGGCGTAGGCGAGGTCGGCGATGCGGGCGGTCGTGAGTTCACCGGTCGGGTCCGTGGCGGGCCCACAGTCACTGGGAAGGTTGGCCAGGCCGTCGGGCTCGACCACGACCAGCGCCTTGTCCCCGCCGATGCCGGCGGCGAAGGCGTCGATCCACTGGCGGTAGGCGGCGGAGGACGCGGCTCCGCCGCTGGAGTACTGCGAACAGTCCCGGCCGGGGATGTCGTAGGCGACCAGGACGGGCGTCCGGTGGACCGCACGGGCCCGGTGGACGAGCTGCTGAGCCTTGACCCGCACCTCGTCGGGCGTGCCCTCGGTGAACCACTCGGCCTGTGGCCAGCTCGCGAGTCTGGCCATGTTCACGGCGTTCTCGAGGTCCCCGTTCCCGAGGTCGACGAGGGCCTGCTTCGCGGCCTTGCTGTGCGGGTCCACGTAGAACTTGGTGGACGGGGTGATCACGTCCTGCCGGGGTGCGGCCTGCGCCTGCGTCGCGGTGAGGGCGGCACAGGCGGTGAGCGCCGCGACGAAGGAGGCCACTCGGCGTCGTAAGCTGCGTGTTTTCAAGGCTGCTCCTGGTCGGTGGATGGATTGCTGGGTGTCCGTTGCCCTGGCGGGCCGGTCGGGTGCGCGGGTCGGTGAGTGGTGGTCAAAGTCTGCGGACCGGTCGCGCGGCAGGGGGATGGAGGAGCGCACTGATCGTCACGCCGTCGTTGCCGCGCAGCACCGCGGTCGCCGGGGGATCGCGAGCCGTGACGGCCCAGCCCGGTGCCCCGAGCGCGGATCCCACCCGCACCAGGCGGGCGAGCGCTCTGGGTCGTGGTCCCAGGGCGCTCGTGGGGGTCAGGATGCGGTGCACGAGAAGGTGCCGTGGTTTCGGTCGGCGCCGTCGAGCGTCATCCCCCAGGTCGTCGACGCGCCGGGTGCCAGGGAGCCGTTGTGGGTTCGCGACGGTGACACCGTCCGGCAGGGTGTGGTGCACGACCAGCCGGTGACCGGCTCGGAACTGGTGTTGGTGACAGTGACGTCGGCCTGGTAGCCGCACTGCCATGAGCTGGTCAGCTTTGTCCGTGGCGGCGGCACTCGCCGCAGGCGGCAGGGGCGCCGCGCTCAGGGCGGTTAACGCGGTGCAGCAGCAGGCGGCCAGCACCGTGGCGGTACGCCTTCGGGCGGGGGAGCGGGGGTTCGAAAGAAGCTGCACGGGAAGGATCCCCCTTCTTGGTGAGCGGGAGGGGTGCTGTTCGGCTGCCGACGTGGTGCGGTTCGGTCATGCCCGCGACGGTGTTCGCGAGGCCGGACGAGGCGGCGGTGCTGTCGGCCGGCCCGGCACCTGCCGTGACGTGAGGCGCGCGCCCTGCGGGAGACTGCGCCTCCCTATGTCACATGCGCTGCCGCACCGGGTGTGTCATGCGGTGGTGCAGTCGGTCCCGTTGAGGCTGAAGGCCGTGGGGTCGGCGAAGGTGCCGCCGTACGTCGCCTGGAAACCGAAGGAGACCTTGCCCCCGGCCGGGATCTGCGCGTTATGGGCGAGATTGCTCGCAGTGACGGCTCCGGACGACGGGGCGAGGTCGGCGTTCCAGGCGCTGGTGATCTGCTGCCCGGCCGGCAGCGTGAATCCCAGTTTCCAGCCGTTGACCGAGGCGGAACCGGTGTTGGTGACGGTGACGTCCGCGGTGAAACCGCCCTGCCAGACGTTGGTCCCGTACGCCACGGCGCAGGCCGTGGCACCTCCGGAACCACCGGGGGCACCGCCGGTGTTGACCGTGGAGGAGAACGCGGTCACGGCGAGGCCGGTGCCGTTCTGCCAGGGTTCGAAGCCGGCCTGAACGCTGGTCAGGTACCAGTTGTTCTGGGCCAGCCCCCGTGAGACGGCCTGGCGGACGAAGTCCATGACGTCGAAGGTCCAGCTGGTGATCGCCGACGGGGCGACGAAGGTCAGCACGTCGTTGGAGCCGTTGTTGCCGGACCACACCTGCCACTGGCGCCCGGCCACGGTGGCGGTACCGACCTGCGAGCCGACGGGCTGAACGGAACCCACCTTGTTGAACCAGACCATGATTTCGGTCCGGTTGACGCCGTCGGTGCGAGGCGTGGGGTCGAGCCAGATGTCGTACGCGGCGTCGTACACCGCGTCGTTCACGTAGCTGTAGGAGATGCCGGTCGGCGCGCTGGATATGCCGCTGAGCCGCGCCGGGAGACCGGTGCCCGGCGAGCAGTTGGTGTAGTGACAGCCGTTGAAGACGGACGGGTAGGACTTCGGGGCGCCGTTCGTGGGAACCGAGCCGTCGGCCCGGGTGATCTTGAACCCGGAGCCGGTGGCGGTGATGCACTGGGTCGTGCTGCTGCCCCAGCGGTTGTTCTGAACGACGTAGCGGCCCTGAATCGTGGTCGTCCCGAGCGGTTCGCAGAGTGTGGTGTCGGCCCGGGCCGCCGGAGCGGCGCTCAGCGACGCGAGCAGGAGGGCGAGAGAGGCGAGAACTGCGCTTGCCAGACCGCCCGCCCTGCGGGGGAGAGGGTGCCGTGACGTTCGCATGCGAGTCCTTTCGGAGGGGTGGGGGTGATCGCGGGAACGCTTCTTCCGTCCAGTGGGAGCGCTCCCATCGCCTCCGTTTCGGAAGGACTGTATGCGAGGGGCATGACCCTGACAAGATTCGAGGCGCGATCCCGACGGCATCATCGCCCCGGAGCACCTGCATCTGAGGCCGAGCACGCCTCCCTCACCAAACTCCCCGCACTCCCGGCGAACCGCAGAGCGCGATCGGCATCACCGCAGCTGGAGGCTGCCCGTGCGGTCGCGATGCTTTCCCGCTCTGAGCCGGCCGGAGGCCGACCGGCTGCAGTCCACTGTTGCACCGACACGAGTGCGTGCAGCGAGGCGCCGAGAGACGGTGATCAGGTGGCAGCTGTCGTTGTCCGTGCGGTACGTCGCCGCTTGAGCAGGTGACGGATGCCGAAGAGGGCACCTGCCAGGATGGCCAGGAAGCCAACGACGATGACGGTGGTCCAGACGGGGCCGATGAGCGCGATGATCACGCGGGGATCGTGCCAAGGGGTGCCGGGGTAGGTGAGCGGGGTCAGGTCCTGGAGGGTCGGCTTGCTGCCGTCGTAGGGCAGTGCGGAGAACACCTTGCGTTCGTTGCTGAGCGGGTCGTCCGCGACGGTCGTCTTCTTGCCGATCACCAGGGTGGGACGGTCGGTGAGGTTGTACTGCTTCCAGTCCCTGCGTCCTGGCGTACCGGTCTTGGCGAAGGTGGTCCAGATGTCCTGGACCTGGCCGGACAGGCGGTTGCGCCAGATGCCGGTGCCGTAGAAGTCGGGGTCGGCGGTGAAGTTGCCGAAGACGAAGCCCAGGTCGATGGCGTGGGGTGCGCCGTATGTGCCGCCGTCCTTGGGCGAGGGGGTGGTGAACAGGCCCATCCACACCGGCACTCCACGGTGGGCCAGGACTTCGGCGGTGCGGAGGGAGGGGGCGCGGAAGGCGACGTCGCCGGCAAGGGCCATGCCCACCTGAGCCTCGGTCAGCTCGGGGCGGTTGTGGCGGTAGGCGGAGATGGCGGCATCGACGTGGTCCTTGCCGACGAGGTTGGCCAGCCAGGGCCGGTAGAGCACCTCCGGCATCCGCTCGACCTCGGAGATTTCCTGGATCCAGTAGCGGGCCTCGTCGCGGGTGGTGGTGATGATGGTGGGCACCTTGGGCCCGTCGGCGGAGGTAAGACGCTTCATCGGATGCTCGGGCAGCACCCGGCCGTCGACGACCGGCCCGAAGGCGGTGTCGGAGAACTCGCTGTCGTACAGCTTGTCGGTGGCCTGCTGCAGGCGCTTGGCGCTCAGCTTCCGCAGTTCACCGGCCGTGGAGGCGCCGGTGAGCTTGCGGTAGGCACGGGCGACCTTGCCGGCCTGCTTGAGGTCCGAGACGTTGGCTGCGGTGCCGCTCTCCAGGATCACGCGCTGGTACAGGCCGTCGGCCTGCGGGCTGCCCAGGATGGCGGATATGGAGATGGCGCCCGCCGACTCGCCGAAGAGGGTTATGTTGCGGGGGTCGCCGCCGAAGGCGGTGATGTTGTCGCGCACCCAGCGCAGTCCGGCGATCTGGTCCAGCAGCCCGTTGTTTGCGCTGGTCGCGTACTGCTCGCCCTGGGAGGACAGGTCCAGGTATCCGAACGGGCCGAACCTGTACTGCAGCGTGACCACCACCACGCCCTTGCGGGCCAGGTCGGCACCGTCGTAGATCGGCTCGGCGGCCGTCCCCTCCATGAACCCGCCGCCATGGATAAAGACCATCACCGGCCTCCTTTCCCTGCCCGAGGCCGTGCCGGTGGTCCACACGTTCGCGGTCAGGCAGTCCTCCGAAATCGCCGTCCCCCTGGGGACGATCTCGGCGTGCGGCTGCATGCACGCCGCACCGAACTTCGTGGCGTCCCGCACGCCCGGCCAGCGCTGCGCGGCCTGCGGCGGCAGGAACCGGCGCCTGCCGGTCGGCGGTGCGGCGTAGGGCATCCCTTGAACGCCTGCACGCCGTCACTGACCGCACCGCGGACCTTCCCGGCGGTCGTTGTCGCGACCTGCGAGGAGGAACCGTCGTCGGCGCCGGCCGCGGGGGCGGCAAGGGTCACTGCCAGCAGTGCGGCACAGAGCGTCAGACCTCTTCGCATGATCATCCCTCTCTTTGCAACCCCGTTTCAAACGTCAATGTACAACGTCGTTGCAAACTATAGGATGGGAGACCGCGGGCCACAGAGGTGAAGGAGACGAAGGCACATGCCGGCCGAGGTGGAGAGCACGGAGCGCAGACGCCAGATCGGCGAAGCCGCCCTGCGTGTGGTCCGGGAACGAGGAGCGGCCCAGCTGACCATCCGCGCGGTCGCGCAGGCCATGGGCGGCTCCACCAGCCTGGTCACCCACTATGTCCGCAACCGGCGCGAACTGCTCATCCTCGCCTTCACCACCGTCGAACACCGCTGGGCAGCCGAGGAGGAGCGCCTGGCGGACCTTCCGGCCGCCGAGCGGATCGAGCACCTGACCGCCTGGGGAGCGGACTGGTCGCACGAGGAGGACGAAGTCGTCGCCGCCCTCCTCCTGCACGTGCTCACCGAAGCGAAACCAGCGCCGGAAGACCTCGCGGTCGTCCACCACACCCTCGACATGTGGCACCGCGAACTCGGCCAAGCCGCGGAAGCCGCAGGCATCCCCGACCCCTGGGCAGCCGCCGACCTGATCTACCTCGTCTCCCGCGGCGCCATGCTCAGCACCCTCGAACACCCCGGGACCTGGACCACCGAACGCCTCACCACGGCAGCCGGCCACCTCAACCGGCTACTTCGCCCGGGCTCGACCGCCCCTGTGTGAAAAGGCCGGATCGGGTGTGATGGGCGGAAGGCTGCTGGGGCGCGAAGACATGTCAACTCCAGTGAGACGAGCACGAGAAGGGGGCCTCAGGGCAGACGCGCCGCGGGAGTGCAGGCGGGCGATGGTCTGGGATCGGCTCGATCGGGAAGGTTCCCGGTGCCGTTCGTCGTCAGCGGGCCGCTCGGGCTGCGATGCGGGACATCGGCCGGCGCCGTCAGGCGGTCAGGGACTCCACGCGCCGGATCACCTCGCGGCAGAACGCGGCCACCCCGTTCGGGTCGTCGGTGAACTGCGAGGGCTTGATGCAGAAGGTGGTGAAGCCCTGGGCCATCTGCGCGGGGATGGGCTCGAGGGCCTGGGCGAGGTCGGCGCAGGAGTCGTCGTCGGGGAACACGGCGCGGGTGCCGCCGATCATCTCCAGGTCGGCGATGTCACGGCCCGCGGTGGCCATCGCGGCCTTCAGCGTCTGCGGGACCTGTCCCCGAGTGGTGGACACCTCTGAACCCGGCCCCGGTAGGGGCCGGGTAGGAGGCATCTTTTATGGTGATGAAGGTCTACTCGCCCGAGTTCAGGGCAGACGCGGTCGCGCTGTACCTGTCGGACCCGAGCCACACCTTTGAGGGCATCGGCAAGGATCTGGGGATCAGCCGGGAGACGCTGCGCAACTGGGTGCGGGCCGAGCGGGCCCGCCGAGGTGAGAGCGGCACGACGAGCACGAACACGAAGGACGTCCCGGTGAGCGAGGCCACGAAGGAAGAGCTGGAGGCCGAGATAGCGGCCCTGCGCGCGGAACTGAAGACCGTGCGCAAGGAGAACCAGAAACTGGCTACCGAACGGGACATCCTGCGCAAAGCAACGAAGTTTTTCGCACAAGAGATGACCTGGTGAACCGCTTCCAGTTCATTGAGGACCACCACCACGCCTGGGGCGTGAAGCGGTTGTGTCAGGTGCTGGAGGTCGCCCGCTCCAGCTTCTACAAGTGGAAGGCCGGCCGCGCGGCCCGCGCCGGACGTGAGCAGGCCGATGCGGCGCTTGCCGAGCGGATCAGGGCCGTCCATGCCGAGTGGGACGGCACCTACGGCCGCCCCCGCATCACCGCAGAGCTGCGCGAGGAGGGCGAGCGCGTGAACCACAAACGCGTCGGACGGGTCATGCGCAAGTTCGGCATCGCAGGGCTGAGGCTACGCAAGCGCCAGGTCACCACCGTGCCCGAACCGTCCGCCACACCCGTGCCGGACCTGTTCCGGCGCGACTTCACCGCGAGCGCGCCGAACACCCAGTACGTCGGGGACATCACCTACCTGCCGGTGGGCGACGGTGAATTCCTGTATCTGGCGACAGTGATCGACTGCTTCTCACGTCGTCTGGTGGGCTGGTCGATCGCCGATCACATGCGTACCTCGCTGGTCGTCGACGCGCTCAGGGCAGCCGCCGCGACACGCGGCAGCCTGGCCGGAGCTGTCTTCCACAGCGATCACGGAGCCCAGTACGCATCCCGTCAATTCGCTGATTTCTGCGCAGAGTTGGGCGTCCGGCAGTCCATGGGCGCAGTCGGCACGAGCGCAGACAACGCACTCGCTGAATCGTTCAACGCAGCCCTGAAACGCGAGACGCTCCGTGGCGCCCGCCGCTTCGACGGGGCCCGCGCCTGCCGCCTGGCGGTCTTCCGCTGGACCACGCGCTACAACACCCGCCGCAGGCACTCGGCGAACGGACAGCAGGCACCGATCGCCTACGAACAGCAGTCAGCTACCCTGACACTTGCCGCATAACGATACGAACAGGTGTCCACTCCTCGGGGGCAAGGCCCTGCAGCTCCTCCGGCGTCACCTTGCCCAGCGGGTTGAAGGCATGGCCGTACCGGACGATCCTGCGGACCATGGCGTCGTGCATGCCGGCGCCGCCGAACACGCTGCCGGGTTCCCCTGGACTGGATGGAGACGGCCGCTGAGACCGGCAATTCCGACATGGACGAGGTGCTCGCCCGCATCCTGCGGGGTGCGTAGCCTGGCCATGCGCTCCCCGACTGCGGAACGCCACGCCGACCTGATCCGCATCGCCCTGTTCGAAGCCGCGCCGGTCGGCATGGCACTGACCCGTCTGATGGCGTCGTGCGAGCTCAGCCGCCGGCAGACCAGGCGGAGACCGGCCACACTGCGTGACCTGTGCGCCGAACGAAGCTGGCCACCGATCATCTACGGCCGTGACCTCGGCTACTACTTCTGCGCGAGCGAGGACGAACTGGAGAAATGGGAGCGGGCCTGGCTGAGTGAGAAGCTCACCCAGTTCCGCCGGGTGCTCACCGGCACCATAGGCCCGCACCAGGCCCTTTTCCCCCAGAGCACCTGGGGCCGGTTACCTCAGCGACCAGATGAAAGCGATCGAGTCGAACGTCGCACCGGCCGCCCGGCCACCTCGCTGAGCATGCTTTCTGGCCGGGACGACTACCGCCAGAGCAGGAGGCCGCGATGACAAGTCGAGTTGCGCTTCGGCGCAGGACCGCAGCCGTCCGGCGCCACGTCACGGTGGGGCTGGACGGCTGCCTTCGGCCCCTTACGGGTTACAGGTCGCGGGGATGGTGGAGGTGTTGGGCTTGGTGCACAGGGGTCCCAGGCCTGTGTTGGCGTTGGGGCGGGTGATGAAGGCCAGTGGGCCGGCCTGGTGCTCGCCGTTGAACGGGGTGGGCGGGCCGTTGAAGCCGCAGGGTTGGGCGTCCGCAGGCTTGTTGAACCAGAAGCCGACGTGGAAGGTGTTGGTCGGCTGGAGCGCAACGTCGGGGTCGAATCCGAAGATCTGGTCGAGCAGGATGGTGCGGATCTTGACGTTGCCGTTGCCCCTGGAGTTGGTGTGAACGTCGGACTGGTACCAGGCCAGTCCGAAGTTGCGGAAGGCAGGGTCGGGGTCGCCGTTCGCGAGCTGGTTGCTGCGCTGCACGGTGAACAGGTCGAAGTCGAGGTTGGGCTTGAAGCCCGTCAGGCGCAGCTCGAGCTCGTCGTTGAGTTCGCCACGCTCGACCTCGGCCGTGACTTTCGGCTGACCTGCCCTGCCAGCCAGGCACGGCAGGAACTGCTGGTTGGGGAACAGTCTGAACTTCGTCGTGCCGTGTTTGCCCGCTGCGGGTGCGGGCGATGCCGCGGAGGCCGAAGCGGCTCCTGTCACGGCGAGGGCTGCTGCGCCCATGACAGAGATGATGCTGCGCGTGAGCCTTCGGCACGGCCTGGTTGTGCGGTGGTGGCGCATACAGGGACTCCTCGTCTCGTGATCAAGCGAACACCGAGGAGGTAACTACCACCCTTTATCCACGCGCCATTCACGAGTTACGCCAAACTGGCTAACTGGCCGCCTGCGCCGCGGGACTCCCGGCGGTCACTCCTGCTTCGTAGGGTGCCCGCATGTTGCGTCCTGAAGGCTGGTCCAGGCTTGCGGGTGGAAGTCCCGTCCGGGTAGACACCGGAGTGCCCGGTAGCAGGCCCCGGTCCGTCGTG
>NZ_JBIWPO010000074.1:0-26598 GCF_044768275.1 Streptomyces sp. NPDC101152
ACGGCTTCCTCCGGTCGTTCGATGTGCACGGTGGTTCCGGACGACCTCGCCGGCGTGGTCCTACTCAGCGATACCGCAGAGGTCCGCATCTCCTAATCAGCGGCCGAGTCGTCGTGGGACACGGGCGGCCAGGTGGCCAGAACCATCGGGTGCAACCGCATGAAAGCCATACCCGGTGTCCCTGGATCTCTGGACCTTACGACTGGCCCGTCCGACCCAAGGAAGAAGGTAGGACCGCATGAAGGCGGACCAGGGACGGGTGGCCGGCGGCGTCGTGCTGAACGCCGGTGATGCGGCACAGCACGTATCGGCGGGCGTCGGTGATCAGGCAGAACTGCGTGCCCACGTGGTCCTTGGGCGCGGTGACCGGCTGGCTGTAGTCATTCCGGGCCGCACACTCGTCGCGCGTGCCATGCCTGCTGGGGGGAAGGATGGTGATGTCGTCGGCGCCGATGCTGGTCAGGGTGTACTGGTCCGAGGTCAGCTGCAGGTCGTAGGGGTTGCCGTCATCGCCGCTGGACATCGGCCACGACGGGTTGTCGAAGTCGATGAGCTGGTCCGGACGCAGGGTCACGCTGCCCTCGCGCAGCACCGGGCGCACCGGGCCGGCGTCGTCGCCCTCGTGCGTCTGGCGCGTGGCCGCCGCCCCGGCGGGGGCGGGCCGCGTGGTCGAGGCGTGGCCCGCGACCAAGGACGGCCGTAGGACCGCGCCCACCCCACCGGCGACGGCCAGCGCGACGGCAAAGGCCACCGCGACGCGCAGGCGGCCCCTGACGCGGACGCCGCCCGTGAGGGTCGAGATGCCGGGGTCGCGTCCCGGCTCGAGCTCGGAGTCGGACTCCGCGTCGACGCCGGTGGCGGCGGTCAACTCCGTGCGTACCGCCCGCCACCGCGCCTGCCAGGCGCGGGTGTCCCCGTCACACGCGGCGACGAAGGCGAGAGTGACCTCCAGCGACGGCAGTGCCTGCCCGGAGGCGGCGCGCGACAGTGCGGTGGCCGAGAAATGAGCCCGGGCCGCCAGTTGCCGGTAGCTGGGGGTTCCGGCCTTGTGCCGCAGGGCGCGTAAGTCATCGGCGAACGCGGCAAGCGGTCCGCCGGCGGGGTCCAGCGGCAGTTCAGGTCGTCCCATCAGTGGACATTCCTCCCACACGGTCACCATCGTTGATGCCGCGCGCCGCGGATTGATTGTTCACCGCCCGCATCGCCTGGTCATCAACTCCCCGATCATCTTCCCTGAAGCCGCCAGGCGTCACCACGCACCAACGTGCGCGGCGACGCAACAACCCCCGGCGGCTCAGGCCGGCTCCTCCGGCCGCCCGCCGACTCGATCGAAGGCAGGGCAGGAACATGCGATCCAAGCTGTTGGCCTCGCTGGCCGCTGTCGCGTTAGCCACCGGCGGCATGACAGCCGCCTCCGCGGCCACCGCGCACCGGTCCGGCGCACCGTCCGCATCTCCGAAGGACTCCAAGTACCCCGACTTCAAGGGCATCTACGCCTTCAGCGGCGGCCACAGTTCCGACCTGGCGAGCAATCCGGATGTCGCCGGCCGCTCGCTGGTCTACTACTGGGCCCAACTCGAACCCCAGAAAGGCCAGTACAACTGGGACCTGGTGGACAAGGACATGAAGCCGTGGGTCGACGCGGGCAAGAAGGTCATCCTGCGCGTCTCCGCGGCCGGCCAGACCAAGTGGGACAAGGATGCCGACTCCGCGCACGGCACCCCCAAGTGGGTCTACGACGAAGGCGTCAAGTCCGTCGCCGAGCAGGACAAGGCGGTCCTTCCGCAGTACTGGAACCCCACGTTCGAGCAGGACTACGACGACTTCATCAAGGCGTTCGCGGCCCGCTACGACGGGAGTGAGAACGTCGCGTTCATCGACGCGAGCGTCGGCATCGGCGGTGAGACAAAACCGGACAGCGAGAACAACAAGAACATCCTGAGTCTGTGGCAGTCCATCGGCTACACGGACGACATGTGGTGGGGCTACGTACAGAACGCCATCAGCACCTACCGTCAGGCGTTCACCACGACGCCGGTCGCGGTGATGCCGGACAAGACGTTCCTGGGCTCGACCAACGGCTACAACGAACAGAAGACCCTCGACTACGCCGTCGCGCAGGGCGCCTGGCTCCAGGACAACGGCCTGGGCACCACCTGGCCACTGAAGGGCGAGGACTGGCACAAGACCACGCTCATCGGCGAGCAGCGCCGCATGACCTCGGAATCCGGCGACAAGCTGATAGACGACTTCCAGACGGCGCTGGACAACGACGCCGCCTACATCATGGCCTTCACCGACGACCTGGAGAACCCCGACAACGCGCAGACGATCCACCAGGTGGCCGCCGAGGCCAACCCCGACCCGACAAGCCCGCCGACCACACCCCCGCCCCCGCCCTCCGGCAGCGACCAGACCCTGTGGGACGGCGACTGGAGCACGTACAACTGGGAGATCCACGCCGGCGGCGACTGGGGCAACTCAACGCTGGAGAAGGTGGCCGCTCCCGGCGGGCGGCCGGGGGTGGCCGGCAAGTTCACCGTCAACACCACCAAAAACGCACAGGACGAGCGCGCCGAGGCAACCGCCACCCAGAAGGACACCGGCGGCAACCCGGGCGACGAGGCGTACTACGAGTGGTGGACGTACGTACCCTCCGACCCGAACAAGAAGACCGGGTGGAGTTCCGACTGGACCGACATCACCCAGTGGATGGACACACGCGCCAACTGCTCACCGCCCGAGCAGATCGACATCCTCCCCGGTGACAACGGCCCGCAACTGGTCTTCGACAACGAACTCAACAACCAGAAGAACCCCTGCGACTACTCGCAGCCCGAGCACCTCTACACCCTCGGCGACCTGCAGTACGACACCTGGCAACACTTCGACGTACACCTGAAGTTCTCCACCGACCCCAAGGTCGGCTTCGCCGAGATCTGGCTGAACGGCAAGCAGGTCCTGCCTCTGACCCACATGCAGACGCTCGACGACAACAGCAAGGGTGTCTACATGGAACAGGCCCTGTACCGCGCGGACATGAAGGGCACGAACGTCCTCTACCACGCAGGCACGCGACGCCACACCCAGCACACCGACGACGGGCAGTGACCCGGGTATATCACCACGACCCCTGCCGGCGGGACATCTCCGCCGGCAGGGGTCGTCCGTGGCGCCGTGAACGGCGACGGCCGGCACAGGCGCTGCGCCGATCCCGGCCAGGGGGGCACGACCCGGGTTGCGCAACGGCTCGAACAGGCCGGTGTCAGTCACCTCCTTTGCCCGACAGTCCCGGGGTGACGACCCGGAGTGCGCCGGCGAGGTGTTCGCGGTGCCGGTCCAGCGTTTCGCGGGTGACGCCGTTTTCGGCCGCGGCATGGGCGAGGTCGTCGGCCGCTACCTTGAGTACGGCGTTCATGGCGGCGGCCTGGACGCGGACATCGAACGAGTCGGGCTGCACGCCCATGCGTTCGGCGAGAACTTCGGCGAAGGTGTCCTCCGCGCGCTCCCGGAGCACGAGATAGGCGGCGCGTAGCGCGGGTTCGTCCCGGGTCATCCGGACCACTGCGAGAACCGCCTCGACGTCCGCGCCGGAAGACGAGTCCAGGACGGGTCGGTAGGCCGCGCGCAGGTGCTCTGTCAGGTCGAGTTCGGGCGGCCATGCGTACAGGACCGTTCGGAACGCGTCGATCATCATCGTGAGCAACGGCTCCACGCAGCTTTCCTTGGTGCGGAAGTAACGCCACAGCGTACGTTGGGAGACTCCGGCGGCCCGCGCGATCTGCTCGCCGGAGGTGGCGGCCAAGCCCTGCTCGGCGAACAGCCGGACCGCGTGGCGGGAGATGTCGAGGCGTAGCCGCTGGCGCTGCTCGTCGCTCACCGGAGGCCGCCCCCTACGGGGTACGGGGCCGCTACCCACCATGAAGTCCTTCATCGGGCGATCTAAGCATGGCCGCGAGCCGCTTGTGAGCTGGCCGAAACCTTTATTGGCAGTTACTGCCAACAAGGCCTACGGTCGACCTGCCCGAAGATCACAGGAGGAAAGCCATGAGCGTCACCGCCGAGCGTTCGCAACTACCCTTCACACGGCCGAACGTGCTGGATCTCGCGCCTCTGTACCAAGTGCTGCGCCGGGAGGCGCCAGTCACGCCGGTCACCACGCCGGCCGGAGATCCCGCCTGGCTGGTCACACGCTTCCAGGAGGTTCGTGACCTGCTCAGCGACAAGCGACTCGGCCGCTCCCATCCCGAGCCGGAACGAGCCTCACGCATCACGACCGCCGCGGTACTGGACGGCCCCACGGGCAACTACGACACCGAGGAGGCCGACCACACAAGGATGCGCCGGCTGCTGACCCCGGCCTTCTCGGCCAAACGCATGCGCATGCTCTCCGATCACATGCAGGACCTGGTCGACGATCATGTCGACCAGTTGCTCACCGAGCACGCAGCCGCGTCCGACGGAGTCGTCGACCTGCACGCCGGGCTGGCCTTCCCCCTGCCGGTCGCGGTCATCTGCCGGCTCCTGGGCGTTCCCGAGAACGACCGCGAGTACTTCGCCTCGCTGTCGGAGCGCATGGCCAACTACACCATCGGCGACGAAGCCCACCATGCGCGGGACGAGTTCAACGACTACATGGCCGGCCTCGCCGAGACCAAACGCGCACAGCAGGAGGAAGACGTCATCTCCGACCTCGTACGCGCCCAGAGCACCGACGAGGACTACGACTACGCCGAGATGATCCGGCTCTGTGTCGGGCTGCTGTTCGCCGGGCACGAGACGACGGTCAACCGCATCGGCCTGGGCACGCTCT
This sequence comes from Streptomyces sp. NPDC101152, assembly GCF_044768275.1. Lineage (NCBI taxonomy): Bacteria > Bacillati > Actinomycetota > Actinomycetes > Kitasatosporales > Streptomycetaceae > Streptomyces > Streptomyces sp. NPDC101152. Next base: position 4,814 of record NZ_JBIWPO010000074.1, read on the forward strand.
TCCTCCTCACCCGCCCCGACCACTGGCAGGCGCTGACCGCGGACCCCGTCGGCCGGGTCAACGCCACCGTCGAAGAGATCATGCGCTTGGGCGCGCCCGGTGACCTCGGCCTGCTGCGGTACGCCCACACCGACGTCGATGTCGCCGGTGTCACCATCCAACGCGGCGACGCCGTCATCCTGTCGGTCAACGCCGCCAACCGCGACGCGTCCGTCTACACCGACGCCGAGACGTTCAACCCCGACCGTCCGGAACGCACCCATCTCGGATTCGGGCACGGCGCGCACTTCTGTATCGGCGCGAGCCTGGCCCGCACGGAGTTGCGCATCGTGTTCGCCACGCTCGCCCGCCGCCTGCCCGGTCTGCGGCTTGCCAGGGCGCTCGACGAGCTTCAGGTGCGCACCACCCTCACCGGTGGTGTCAGCGAGCTTCCCGTGACCTGGTGACTCCCGAGCAACAGGACGAAGACGACAACGCGACGGAGGACGTCTTGAAGGTGATCATCGATCAGGACAAGTGTGTCGGCGCCGGGCAGTGTGTGCTGACCGCGGAGGACGTGTTCGACCAGCGCGACGAGGACGGGATCGTGGTGTTGCTGGACACCGATCCACCGGCGGAGCGGCTGACGGACGTTCAGCACGCCGCCGCGGTCTGCCCGGCACGGGCCATCACCGTCGAAGCGTGAGGTGACCCGCCGCCTCGGGCCCCGGATCTCGCTCCTCTCGGCGGCTGCGGCATCTGGGGCGGCACCCGCCCGCGCAGGTGCCGGGCATCGAGGATCTGCAGGCCAGTGGCGTCGCATTGGTCGGAGCGACGCGGGCTTCGGGGCATCCAGCCGGTTTCCCAGCATCGTGTGCAACACCTGTGGTGCGACTTGACGTTGGGCAGGGTCGCCGGTCAAAGGCACGACCCGGCACCGGTGACCGAACTTCCCGAGTACATCGGAGAAGAGGTCCGGCCCGCGGTCTTCGCCCAGCTGATGCCCTTGATCGAGGCGCACACCGCCGAGCGTGTCCTGAGCGACGCGGACGCCTACCTCAGGTTCCTCACAGCCCAGCCCGAGGTAGGTCCGGTCGTGGTGACGGCTCCTGCATAGGCGGCCTCCTGGCGATGCGCACCGTCGCGGCCCACCCCGGCCAGGTGGCTGCCGTGGCCGGATTCCACGGCTCCGTGGGCGCCGACGGGCCCGACAGTCTGCGCCGCTTCCTGTCCACGCTCATCGCCCGGGTCCACCTCGGCCATGCCGAAACCGACATGACGCCCGAGGCGCTCGGGGAGCTCGACCAGACCCTGGACGCCGCAGGTGTCGACTACACCTGCGAGATCTACCCCGGCACCGTCCACGGCTTCACCATGTCCGACACCGACGCCCTCAGCCCTTCCGCTGCAGCACCACCGGGACCGACTGCTCCCCCTCCTCGACCGAGCCCTGGCCGACCCATGAGGCTCCGGCCCGGAAGCCACCGTTCCGGGCTACCGCCCGCCCTGCCGCCCGGCGGCCCGGCCTACGAGGGACGGCTCACGCGATCTCGACGAGAAGATCACAGCCTTCCACCTGCTGGATCCTGTTGATGGCCAACCGCCCGTTGACATCATCGTGAGATTCGTCCGTCACGCCGGGCGAGGCGGGCTCATCCCGGCGATCGTCTTGCGCATGCGCCGCTGCGCGTCCTGAGACGCGCCCGCCGTGTGGAGCGCGGCGGCGACCGCGCCCGCCACCGGGGGCACGTCCAGGACACGGGACTCGGCCCGCGGGGCCTCGGCGGCCAGCCGTTCGCGGATGTGGTCGTGCAGCATGACCTGCCCGTTCTGGAGCGTGCCGCCGCCCAGCACGACCGGGGTCGTGGTGCGCAGCAGGCGCAGTCGGCGCAGCAGTGCGGTCACCATCGCGACGATCTCGTCGCCGAGACGGATCACAATGTCCCGCGCCACCGCGTCGCCGGCGGCCGCGGTCGCGAACACCAGGGGCGCAAGCCCGTGCAGAGCCACGAGAGGTATCTCGCCCCTGCTGACGGCCAGCGCGACGGACTCCACGGACGCGAGTCCGAAGACTCCCGGCAGCTCCCGGCGCAGCCTGGTGGCCGGACCCCGCCCGTCCCCTGCGCGCACCGCGGCTCCCAGCCCGGCGCGGGCCACGGCGAGACCACCGCCCCAGTCCCCGGTGATCTCGCCGAGCGAGAGGAAACGGGCCGAGCGTCCCCGCGGATGCACGCCGGCGGCGTTGATGCCGGCGCCGGACACCACCGCCACGCCCCAGCCCTCGGGCGCACCGGCCTGCAGGACGGCGAGCGTGTCGTTGCGTACGAGGACGCGTTCGGCCACCTCCCTCCCCGACAACTCATCCAGCGCAGACCGTTCCTGGGCCCGTCGGTCCACATTGGCGAGGAAGTACGCCCCGACCGCAACCGGGAGACCGGCCCCCAGGCCGGCTTTCGCCAGGGCCCGGCGCCCCAGGTGTGCGAGCCGTTCGGCGGTGACCTGCATGCCCTCCGTGTGTGGACGGGTACCCTGGCCGCGCACCCAGGCCAGTAGGCGTCCCTCGGTGTCGGCGAGGACTAGGTCGGTCTTGGAGTTCCCGCCGTCCACCCCCACCACGAGGTCAGACATCGGCCGCCTCACGGCCGAAGAACCTGGGCAGGTGGGGGCGGTTTGCCTCCAGCAGGGCGTCCAGCAGCGGCTCGGCCCGGTCCCACTGGCGTACCAGTGGGTGGGCGACGAGGGCTCGCCGGGCCACCGTCCGGTCTGCAGTCAGCACGGCCTCGACGGTGAGGGTCTCGTACGCGGTGACCGCCTGGACGAGGCCGAGCATCTCCGGCGGCAGGAGCGGCACAGGGTCCGGGTGGGGCCCTTCGGTGTCGACGTGCGCCGGCACTTCGACGACGGCCTCGTCCGGGAGACCCGCCAGACTTCCGTTGTTACGGACGTTCACGTAGTGGTGTGCACCGTCGCCCGTAAGCAGGCTGGTGACCAGCGCGGCCGCGGCCTCGCTGTAGTACGCCCCGCCCCGGCGCTCCAGCAGCTCCGGCAGACGGTCCAGGGCGGGGTCGCGGTAGAGGGTGAGCAACTCCCCTTCGATGGCCCGTACTTGCTCGGCCCGGTGCACCCCGTCGAGCTGGCGGCGGACCTCCTCGTCGGTGCCGTAGAAGTAGTGGAGGTAGTAGGAGGGGATGGCGCCCAGGTCGCGCAGCAGGCGTGCCGGTGCGCCGGTCTCGGCGGCGAGCTCGTCGAGCGCGTCTCCGGCCAGCAGCTCCGGCAGATGGTCCACGCCGTCCACCGTGACCGAACGGATCCAGGTCAGATGGTTGAGGCCGGCGTGGCCGAGCCGCACCCGGCCGGGCTCGACGCCCAGCCGCGCGGCCAGCCGGCGCTGGGCCTTGATCGCCACGTTGCACAGGCCGACCGCACGGTGGCCGGCGTCCAGCAGGGCGCGTGTGACGATGCCGACCGGGTTGGTGAAGTCGACGATCCAGGCGCCCGGCAGGGCCCGCTCCCGCACTTCTTCCGCGATGTCCAGCACCAGCGGCACCGTGCGCAAAGCCTTGGCGAAGCCACCCGCTCCGGTGGTCTCCTGGCCGAGCAGGCCGAACCTGTTCGGCAGGGTCTCGTCCACGAGCCTGGCAGCCTGCCCGCCCACGCGGAGCTGGATCAGCACCGCGGCCGATCCGTCCAGCGCCTGGGCGAGGTCGGTCGTGGTGGTGAGCCGGCCGGGGAATCCGTGCCGGGCCAGGATACGCCTGGACAGCCCGCCGACCACGTGCAGCCGCTCGGGATCGATGTCGTGCAGGAGGAGTTCGTCGACCGGCAGCAGGGGTGCGCGCCGCGCGAAGCCCTCGACCAGTTCGGGTGTGTAGGTGCTGCCACCGCCGACAACGGTGATTTTCACGAGTGCTCCCTCGGCCAACTGTGAATTGCGCGGCGGACGTTCAGCCTTTGACGCCGGTCAGCGCGATGCCTTCGACGAAGACCTTCTGGGCCAGGAAGAACAGCACCAGGACGGGCAGGAGGAACATGAGTGAGGCCGCCATCTGCAGCTCGTACGCGTTCTGGTGACCGTTCTTTGCGAGCTGGCTGAGGGCCACCGCGAGCGTCTGGCCGGTGTCGCTGTTGCCGGTGTAGAGCAGCGGGTTGTAGAAGTCGTTCCACGCGTAGAGGAACGCGAAGAGCCCCACCGCGGCGATCGCCGGTCTGGTCATGGGGATCAGGACCCGCCAGAGGATGCGCAGTTCTCCCGCGCCGTCCATCCGGGCCGCCTCGGTGAACTCGTCGGGGATGGTGAGGAAGAACTGGCGCAGCAGGAAGATGCTGAAGGCGTCGCCGAAGAAGGACGGGACGATGAGCGGTTTGAGGGTGCCCACCCAGCCGATGTGCGCATACATGACGTACAGCGGGAGGCTGGTGACCTGGGCCGGAATCATCATAGCGGCGAGAACGACCAGGAAGACTGCCTCCCGGCCCCGCCAGCGCAGCCGGGCCAGCGCGTAGGCCACCGGCACTGAGGAGACGACGACGCCGATAGTGGAGAGACCTGCGTACAGCATGGTGTTGGCAAGGTCGCTGCCGAACGGCATGGCCGAGAAGACCTTGCGGAAGTTGCCGAACTCCCACGGTGACGGCCACAGCGAGCCGGTGCCCGACTGCTGCTGGGTCATGAACGCGGTGAGCACGCAGATCATCAGCGGCAGCAGGAAGCAGAGCGCGATCGCGACGGCGGGAGCGTGCTCCGCCAGCACGTACAACAGACGGCGGCCGGCGCAAGGGGGGCGCCTGGACATGTTCACGGTACTCACCGGCCACCGCCCGCGTGGTGCACGAAGCGGCGCGAGGCGCGGATGAACACCACGGTCGCCGCGAAGATGATCAGGAACAGCAGCCACGCCATGGCCGAGGCGTATCCGGTCTTGAAGTACGAGAAGCCCTGCCGGTAGAGCTCCGTCGAATAGAACAGCAGCGAGTTGGCGGGGTAGCCGATGAGGTCGTTGCTGGACGCGGTCATGTTCGCGGAGCTCGAGGCCACGAACGCCTCGGTGAAGTACTGGAAGGTATAGATCATCCCGGTGAGCAGGGCGAAGAAGATGACCGGGGAGATCGCCGGGAGGGTGATGCTGCGGAACTTCTGCAGGCCGTTCGCGCCGTCGAGATCTGCCGCCTCGTACAACTCCCGCGGGACGTCCAGCATGGCGGCCGAGAAGATGACCATCACGTTTCCGCTGGCCCACATGGCCATCAGGACCAGGCTGGGTTTGGACCAGGCGGGGTCCGAGAACCAGCCCGGGCCGGCGACACCCACGAGGCTCAGCAGCCTGTTGAAGGGCCCGACGGGGTTGAGGAGCACGATGAAGGACAGGGCCGCCGCCACCACCGGCACCATGGACGGCAGGAAGAACAGCGTGCGGTACACGGTCCGGCCCCGCCTGACCCGGATGATCAACCAGGCGGTGAGCATCGCCCAGGCCGTGCGCAGCGGCACCATGACCACGACCATCCACAGGGTGTTGCGCACCGACACCCAGAAGGTATCGGACTCGGTGAACAGGGCGCGGTAGTTGTTCATGCCGACGAACCGCACCGGTCGGTACGAGCCGGCCTGGAAGTCGGTGAGCGAGTAGTACAGGGTGGCGATCACCGGGTACAGCACGAAGATGCCGAACCCGATGACGAACGGCGACAGGAAGCCGAGGACGACCCACCAGCGCGCCTTGCTCGGGCGGCGCGGGCGGCCCCGGGCCGGGCGCGTCAACGCCCTGCCCGGTGCCTCGCCGACGGGAGCGACGACGGTCGTCATCCCTACCGCCCGCTCTCGGAGTTGAGGGCGTCGATCTTCTTCCCGACCGAGGCCAGCCCGGTAGCGGCGTCATTCACGCTGCCCTGCTCGTACTGGAGCAGGAAGGCGCGCCAGGTGTCCATGTCCTCGACGCCGGCCGGCGTGAGCGTCTTGTAGTAGGAGCCGGGGTTCTTGAAGATGTCGACGAACGGCTTCCAGTGCGGATCGTCCGCCTGGTCCCACGCCTTCAGCGAGGCGAACGTACTGGGGACGTTGGAGACCGCGTCGGCCAACTGGTTCAGGAACGTGGTGTCGGTGGTGAGCTGCTGGAGCGCGAAGAACGCCTCCTGCTTGTGCTGGGAGCCGGCGGACAGATAGGCGACGGTGCCGAGGGTGTTGCCGGCGCCGTAGGTGCCGCCGGTGGAGCCGCCGAGGACCGGCATCGCGACCACGCCGAAGTCGAGGTCCTTCTTGGCAGAGGCGATCTCGCCGATGTGCCACTCACCGTCGAACTCCATGGCGGCTGCGCCGGTCAGCAGCGGGTTGCCCGCGTCGTCCGCGTGAGCCTGGTACTGACCGACGAACTTCTGCACGTTCGCTGCGCCGTAGTAGTCGACGAGGTCCCGGTCCCACTTCAGCAGCTGCTGCCATTTGGCGTCCGTGGAAAGCGTCGCTTTGCCGTCCTTGTCGTAGAACGCGCTGCCGCTGTTCACGCCGGTGTAGAGGTACCGGTTGACGTCGTAGTCGGAGCGAGGAACGAAGCCGAAGGTCTTGATGGTGCCGTCCGGGTTCTTCACGGTGAGCTTCTTGGCGTCGGCGGTCAGCTCGGCGAGGGTCTTCGGCGGCTCGGTGATGCCCGCGGCGGCGAACATCTTCTTGTTGTAGTAGAGCGCAAAGGCGTCGGTCAGCAGCGGCAGCGCGCACTGTTTGCCCTGGTAGCGGGTGTAGACGAGGGTCGCGGCCGGGAAGGTCCTGGCCGTGTCCACACCGGCCGAGGACAGATATGGGGTGAGGTCGGCGACCGTGCCGTTGTAGCAGAACCTGGCCACGTTGTCGGGCGCCGATCCGATGAACACGTCAGGCGGGTCACCCGCGGCGACCGCCTTGGCATAGGCGGCGTCGTCCTTGTTGGGCACGAAATTCACGGTCAGCCACGGGTACTTGGCGTGCAGTCGGCTCAGCGTCGACTTGAACGCCGCCACCTCGTTGGGTAGGTGGTTGAACGTCCATACGGTGACCCTGGTGGGCGCGTGCGAGGCGCCGGGCGAGATGGCGGACACGGGCTTCGAATCGGCGGGCCCGCCGGAGGTACAGCCGGCCAGCAGCACGGCCGCAGCCGTGCAGGCCACCCCTGTGGTGATAAGTTTGAACACTGATCGTCCTCTCTCGGAGATGGCATTCCTGGGTGACGGATCGGTCGATCGGACCCGGGCGCGGCATCGCCCGGAGCCCTTGAGCGGCGACGCTGTCCGGCAAGACGGCGTCGCCGTGGCGCATCAGTGCGTCAGGGCATCAGTGCGGAGACATCTGCGGCTCCCCCGTGGTGGACGTCGTGGCGGCTGTGAAGGCGGACTCCCGGGCGAGTTCGGCCGCTTTCGTTGTGGTGCCGAGCAGTACCGCGTCCTGACCGAGGCCGGACACGACCACCGGGGGCCGGAAGTCACTGAAATCGGCCAGATGCCGCACGATGGGTTCGAGCAGCAGGTCGCCGTTGGTGCCGATGGCACCGCCCAGCACGATGAGCGCCGGGTCGATCAGGGGCACCACGCAGGCCACCACGTAGGCGAGACTGCGGGCGGTGTCCTCGACGATCTCCGTCGCGGCAGGGTCTTTGCCGCGGGCCAGTGCGAAGACGCTGCGCGGACTGCCGTCGCCGGGCAGGCCCAGCTCACGTGCGCGTGCGCTGATGTAACGGGCGCCCAGATGGTCCTGGACGAGATCCCGGCGCTCTCCCACCGACGCGATCATCCGGTCACTCGGCAGATACCCCGCCTCGCCCGCCACGCCGGTCGCTCCCCGCCTGACCCGGCCGTCGACCACCAGACCGAGACCGAGCCCCACACCGAGACTGAGCAGCACGAAGTCGTCGACCTCGGTACCGCGTCCGTGGATGCGCTCGGCCAGCGCCGCGAGGTTCACGTCGTTCTCCAGCACCAGCGGCACCGGTACGGCACGACCGAGGGCCTCCCCGAGCCCACGCCCCGCATCGGGCAGCCCTGCCGCGTACGACAGGGCGCGGCCGTCCGTTCCGACCACGGCGGGCAGTCCCATGACGGCATGGGTGATGCCCTCCAGTGGCAGACCCACCTGTCCCGCCACGTCGACGCAGATCTCAAGGATCTGCTCGACGAGCGCGTCGCGGCCCCGGTGGCCCTGTTGTGCGACCCGCACCCGGGCCCGTTCCCGTCCGGTCACGTCCACCACGGCGGCACGGATCTGTCGGTGTCCGACATCCACACCGATCGCGAAAGCGCAGTCGGCGTTCACCTGGTACAGCGTCGGCGCGGGCCCCTTGCGTCCGGTCACCGGACCCACCTCGGCGACCACGCCCTGCTCCGTCAACTGCGCGATCGCTGCGGCCACCGTCGGCCGCGACAGAGGGATCCGCCCGGCAAGATCGGTGATCGTGATCGGTCCGTCCCGGCCGATGGCTTCCAGGACCGCGCGACCGTTGAGAGAACGCAGCAGGCCCTGCGGACCTGCTGGATACCGGCGGGTCACGTCGACCTCACCTCTCAGGCTCTGTAAGAAAGAAAGTTGCTTATTTATACGCCGGTCCAAGGACCGGCACAAGCCTGTATCCGCCCGGCACGGCGCAAGTGCCGGAGCCACAGGTGACGCGCCGTCACTGCCCCCGTGTCAGTCGCCCCCCGTCGCCCGGCAGTCCCCGGGCGAGGACGCTGAGTGCGCCGGCGAGGTGCTCGCGGCGCCGACGGTCCAGCGTTTCGCGGGTGACCCCGCTTTCGGCCGTGGCATGGGCACCCAGATCCGGTTCACCCCCCAGACCCTGTGGGCGCTCGCCGTGCTGTGCGCCGCCGTCACGGGCACCGCCTACGAGCCGATGAGCCGGCTGGAACGGTTCGCCACTCCCTGGGCCGCCGGCGGGTGCCGGCCACGGCGCGGTGCGGGCCGGGGACATGACTGCTGATCCGCCGTCCGCTCCTCTCGGTGACCACGCTGAAGTGTTCCTACCTGGCGCTGATGCTGCTGTGGCAGCTCGCCGCGGACACCCTCGACGTGGGCCCGTACATCGCCAAAAGCCCGGTGAACGTGTGGAACTACCTGTTCACCGACCCCAAGCACGGCACGGTCACAGCCGCCGACAAGGGGGCGAGGATGCTCTCGCTGCAGGTGACGCCGAGGGACGCCGCCGTCGGCTTCGGCTTCGGCTTCGGTCCGGGCTCCTCGGCGCTGCTGTCGATCGTCTTCGCACTGGTCCCGGCGCTGGAGTCGATGTTCCTGCCGCTCGCGATGCTGATGCGGACCGTCCCGTTGGCCGGCTTCGCTCCGATCATCTACCTCCTCCTTGGCAACGGCACCCCACCGTCGGGCTGACCGGACTGATCATCGCGCTCCCACGCAGCGTTGCCATCCACGGATGTCGTGTAGAACGTGTGCGCCGACGGCCTGTCGACGAGGCCAACAAGACTTTCTGGGCGAGAGGTCCACAAGGTCGATCCCTCTTCGGCGGCAGGGGCCAGTGCGGCCCGGCCCCGGGGCATCACTTGACCGCAGAAGACATCCCGCCGCCCAAGACTCTGATGATTCATCGGATGAATGTGTTGACGCGGCGGTGGAGCACACGTAGAACATGTGCGGGTCCACCGGTAGGACGAGGCACGTTGCCGTTGACCACCTTGAGGAGTCGCTTGATGCGAACGAGATTGATCAGACGTCTGCTACCAGTACTGCTCTCCTTCGGGTTGGCCGCGGGGATGTCACCCGCGGTTGCCGCGCCCGCACCCGAGGCCCCGACGGACACCATCGCCCCCGTCTCGTCCACACCGCCCATGGGCTGGAGCAGTTGGAGCGCTCTGCGCGAAGGCAGCAACCTGACCCAGGACGGGATCGAGGCCCAGGCGCGGGTCATGCACGACAAGTTGCGGAAGTACGGCTACCGGTACGTCAACATCGACGCCGGGTGGTCCGACCACCTGGACGCGTACGGGCGTGACGCTTGGGACACCACCCGCTTCCCCGACGGCATCCCCGCGCTTGCCGCGTATATGCACCGCCTGGGCCTGAAGCTCGGCATCTACCTCACGCCGGGCGTCCCGATCGAGGCGTACCAGAAGAACCTGCCGGTCTACGGCGCCCCGTACCACATGCAGGACATCGCGGACCCTAGGCAGCCCGGCAACACCCACAACGACTCCTATCGCATCGACTTCGGCAAGCCCGGTGCGCAGGAGTACATCCAGAGCTATGCCGACCTGTTCGCCTCCTGGGGCGTCGACTACATCAAGATGGACTTCGTCGGCCCTGGCGGCGGCCTCGTCCCCACCGACAACCGCCCCGACATGAAGGCCTGGCACCAGGCCATTGCCGCCACCGGCCGCCCGATGCACCTGGAGCTGTCCAACTCGCTCAGCATCGCCGACGCCGCCACCTGGCAGGCCACCAGCAACGGCTGGCGCACCGGCGGCGACATCGAGTGCTACTGCGGTGTCAACGGGTCCAGCACCCCGCTGACCAGCTGGCAGCGGGTGTCGGCCCGGTTCGACCAGGTCGCGGACTGGCAACCGTACGGCGGCCCCGGGGCGTTCAACGACTACGACTCGATCGAGGTCGGCAACGGCGACGCCGGCGGGCTGACGCCCGACGAGCGGCAGACCCAGCTGAGCCTGTGGTCGCTGGCCGCGTCCCCGCTGCTCCTCGGCACGAACCTGACCAAGCTCGACGCCGCAGACCTCAACCTGCTGACGAACCGTGACGTGATCGCCGTCGACCAGGACGCCATCGACGCCTCCCGGGTGAGCAAGAGCGCGACCGCGCAGGTCTTCGCCAAAACGGAGTCCAACGGCGACGTGATCATCGGGCTGTTCAACACGGGGTCCGCCGCGCAGACCGTCTCCGTCGCCCCGAAGACGGCCGGCCTGCCCGCCGCCTCCTCATACCGCCTCGACAACCTGTGGACGCACGAGGTCACCCGATCCTCCGGCGACGCCGTCGCCGCCTCGGTCCCCGCCCACGGGGTGGCCCTCATCCGAGCGCGCCCGTCGACCCCCGGCAGGGTCGTGGCCCGTCCGCAGACCGGCCTCACCGTGGCCGCCTTCGACACTCTGAAGACCAGTCAGCGGACCACCGTGACCGCGGACTTCACCAACTGGGGCACCACCGCCGCGACCGACGTCCACGTGGCCCTGCCCGTCCCCAGGGGCTGGACCACCATCCCCTTCTCACGCATCTCCTTCGCCTCCGTCGCGCCGGGCGAGACCGTCCGCGCCGCCTACCTCGTCACCGCACCGGCGTCCATCACCCAGCTCTTCCCGACCGCACAGCTGGACGCCACCGCCCGCTTCCTCTGGAACACCGGCACCGGCGCCCGGGCCGCCGGCTCCACCGCAGGACACACCTCCGTCGTGCTCGGCGCTCCCGTCAAGGCCCCGTTCCGCACCTTCGCCTCCACGCCCGAGCCCGCGAACTTCTCGCAAGTCGGCACCGCCCTGGGCATCCGCGCGGCCGGCGCCGACGTCTACGGATCGAGCAACGAGTACGGGGCGCTGTACATCCCCGGCGCGGAACACGACGGCTCCACCACCACGGTCCGCGTCACCGGACAGCAGTACCAGAACTCCGGGGCCAAGACCGGAATCATGGTGCGCAACAACATCACCGGCGCGAACACTTCTCCCGGCTTCGTGACCGTGGGAGTGAATGCGAAGAAGGGCTACTTCATGCAGTGGGACGCCGACGGTGACGGCCGGCTCGACTCCGGCACCGCCGCCAACGGCTCCGGCGTCGGTAAGCCCGTCCTGCCCAGCTGGATCCGCCTGGTCCGCGCCGGCACCACCTACACGGGCTACTACTCCACCGACGGCACCACCTGGACACAACTGAGCACCGCGAAAGTCCCCTCCGCCGCGGCAACCCAGGACGTCGGACTCTTCGGCACCGCCCACAACCCGGGCTACCCGAACGAGGACGATTTCGCCGACTTCACCACCAGCGGTCAGTGATGACCTCCGTGTGAGGGAGTGCCGTCAACAGGTCGAGCGGCGCGTGGCCGGTCCGAAGGCCCATGGTCGGGGCATCGGGGCCGGTCCGCGCCTGGGCGGGGCGCCGGGCCGCCACTGCTGCCTGGATGATTGATTCCGAGGCATGGGGTGCGGGGGCACGAGCTATGGGGCGCTGTTGCTGGCTTCAGCTGATGAGGCGGCGGAGTTCGGTCTGAGCGCGGTCGACGAGTTTGCGGGCGGTGTGGTCGGAGACTCCGAGGTAGCGGCCGATCTGGCGGAATGACCGTTCCGGTTGGTCGTCCAGGCCGTAGCGCAGGACGAGGGCATCGGCTTGGCGTGAGTCCATGCGGGCGATGGCGGCGCGGACCGCGGTGGCGAAGTCCCGGGCGACGGCGGCATGTTCGGGGTCGGTGAGGATGTATCCGGGCACGGGCAGCTCCTCGGCGTCCACGGTGGCGATGGTGTTCAGCTGCCGGTGGAGGGCTGTGACTGTCGCCGGGGAGATGCCCAGGGCGGCGGCGGCCAGGTTCAGGTGGTCGGCGTGCTCGCCGAGGGCCCGGCGCAGGGCGACGGTCCGGCCGATGAGGCCGGCAGGCAGCACCGCGGGGAATTCCTGCTGGGAGATGGCTCGCTGGATTTCCTTGCGAATCCAGTTGTGTGCGTAGGCCGCGAACGGCGCGCCGCGCTCGGGATCGAAGCGGGACGCGGCGATCAGCAGTCCGAGGACGCCAGCCTGCCGTAGATCGGTCCGGTCGATGTGCCAGGTGCGGTAGCGGGCGGCCTCGCGCTCGACCAGGTGGCCGTGCTCGGCGACCAGGCGGTCACGGTCGATGGCTTCCGGTGGAACCTGCTGCCTGCTCACGACGATGATCTCCTGGGTCTGGGTGCGCGTCGGATGCCTGGCTGTACGGATACCGGAGCGAGACGGAAGTGCGAGGTTCGCATCGCCTCGCCCCACCGGTATCACCTTGGGCGACCACGCAACGCCCGACTCTGGAAGGTCGCCGCATGCCCGATATCAGTGATGGCCCCTGGAAGCCCATCAAGATCGTCCCTTACGGGGCTGTTCTCCACGTCCCCGCAGACTGGGATGCTCTGCCGCCCGTCCCCTCCAATGGACCGGAGGTCCTGCGCGCCACCGGCGGCCCCGGACGGAATCTAATCGTCTTCAAGGTGCCCTCCAAGGAGATGACCGCCACGCAGGTCGCCGATGAGGCCCAGGAGAAGCTCGCCGCCCATGGCTACGGCGACTTCACACGCGCCGAGGTCACCTTCGCCGGCTGCTCCGGGGTGGCGTTGGACTTCGTCGTCCGCAACAGCAAGGAGACGATCATCTACCGGAGTCGGCAGTACTTCGCCGTGCACGGCAACGCCGCCTGGGTATTCGGCATGGGCAGCGCGACCTGGGAGGACCATCTGCCGCTCATCGAGGAGATCGCCCAGCGATTCGAGCTCACGGAATGATCTGACCCTCGTCGTCCGCCACCTACGCTCCGCCGCTCACCACGCTGATCACCGTGCTTCCAGGCTCCGGCGTCGCACTGCCCGACGTTGAAGCCTGGAGGCTCGGTGGACGCCGACCTGGACACCCTTGCGACCGCGCTGTTCGTGAAGACCGGTGCGTGCTGGACCTGCGCACCCACCAGCTGACGCCCGCCTCATTCGTGTCCAGTTTTCGCTCCCAGAGCATGCTCCTGGCCCGCCGCTACGGGGGAAAGCGGCGGACCAGGAGCCCCTCCACCGTGCCACAGCCGGGCACGTCCCGCGTACTGGGCGGCCGAAGTGGCCGGCATGTGCCGCGGTTGCACAGAGAAGGCGGCGCGTGACCTCCCCAGGCTCCGCGCCGCACTCCCTGTCCGCATCTCGCATGCCCCCATCAATCCGTCCTACACCTCACCCACTTCGGGGTTCGTGCTGACCGTGGCGCTCGCCCCATCTGCGTTGGGTGTAGTTCCCCTTGAGGGACGTCCCTGATCACGTGGTTGAGTCAACGGTGCAAGACATCCTGTACTGGTTGTCCGCGGCGGACGTCCCTGAACAGGACGTGGCCCGAGCCCGCTGGCTGCGAGCAGTGCGGACCGTGTAGGTCGAGGTCTTCAAGTTCCGTGGGGAGAACGAAATGCGGTCCGACATATGCCGGGTCGAAGGTGAAACTCACTCTCGTGCCGTTGCCTGGTGGTGGATGAAACGCTCGGGGGGCGGTACGAGGCCGGATGCCGGTGTGGACTTGACGCAAACCGTGCCCTTCGCACCACATCTCAACAGTCACCTGCCCGGACAGCTCGGCAGCAGCGGCCAACAGCCACCACTCGGGCCCGAGGAGGGAGCCGCAGTATCCGAGGACGGGAGCACCGGGGTCATGCCAGGCGTGCGGCTGGTCCATGGCGGCCCACCGCGCAGAGCAAGTTGGCCGGCAGCTTCGGATCTTCAGGTTGCACCCCGAGGTACATACCCGGCCGTCTGCGCACGGCGGCATCGAACTCGATCACCTCGATGTAGGCCGCGTCATACGAATGGTCCGTCACGACCACACTCTATCGCCCTGGCGGGCCCGTCTGAAGGTGCACTCGAAGGCGGAAGTGCCTCGGAGACCTGCAGGTGGGACAGGAGTATCAGCTACTTTGGCGGGTCGGTCCGTTTACTCAGCGCCATGTACGGCCGTGAGTTCGTAGTGTTCTGGTCGGGGGTTGGGTAGAGGCGTTCGTGCTCGCGGGCGAGGTGCTATCGCCAGTAGGCGTCGAAGTGTCGATCAGGGCCCGGAGCTGGAGGACGGCTTCGGCCCCGTTGAACCGGGCCGGGATGGCAGCGGCAGCAGCAGAGGGGCCTCGTGGGCGAAGTCCTGGCCGACAGTGCGGATCCGCAACCCGATCCGGCGGCTCTCCCCGGCCTGCTCGAAACGGGCGAAGGCCTCGTCGAGAATGTCGACGCGGGGCACGGGGGTGAGGTAGCTGCGGTCCCAGTAGCGTCGTGCGCCCGCACCGGATGCCAACGCCTCGGCAGCAGCACGGAAGGTCCGTCAGCAAGCGGCAGTTGTCACGTCACTTGTCGCTTCGAAGTCCTTCCGATCAGCGTATCCTTGAGTGCTGCAATCATCGTCAGCCGTCGCCGTCGCCGCACGGTGTTACGGCGGCGGCAGGGCGTGGGACGTGGCACCGGACGTTCTCCGGCCCGCAATCCCGGCCAAAACGCCTCAGCGCGGCCACGGCGTACTCGAACGCACGCAGCTGCGCCGAGGAGCTTTGAAAAGCGAGGGAAACATCTGTCCGACCGTCGGCGCCCTCGCGGGCCGGCCGGCCGATCGAGGGGGACCATCATGCCGATCCAGGAGGGCGCCACCGTCCCCCGTCACACCACGACCGGCGTTCCCGACACCCAGGTCAGCGTCCACCCCGTCACCACGGAGGACGGGCTCGGTCTGCAACTGACCCGTTTTCGCCGAGCGGAGTGCGACGACGTCGTACTCCTCGTCCATGGACTGACCGCGTCCAGCGACCTGTTCATCATGCCCGAGCACCGGAACCTGGCGACCTGCCTTCTCGACAACGGTTTCGCGGACGTGTGGACGCTCGACATACGGATGAGCAACCGCTTCCCGTACAACACGGAACCACACGCACACACCCTCGACGACATCGCCCTGTACGATTACCCGGCCGCACTCGCCGAACTGCGCCGGCATGTCGGCAACCGGCGGGTGCACGTCGTGGCACACTGTCTCGGGTCGATGACCTTCCTCATGAGCCTGTACGCTGGCGTCGTACGGGACATCACGAGCGTCGTCGTCAACGCGGTCGGCCTGCTGATGCGCGTACCGGCCTGGTCGCGCTGGAAGCTGGCGTACGGTCCCGCGCTTATCGAGGGCGCGCTCGGGCTGTCCCGGCTCGACCCGCGCAGCGGCGACGCGGCCTGGTTCAGCCGTAGCGGATTACTCGCCCGCCTGGTTTCACTGGCGCACCCGGAGTGCGACAACCCGGCCTGCCACATGGTGAGTTTCATGTGGGGCACCGGCTGGCCCGCGCTCTACAGCCACGAAAATCTCGACCCGGTCACCCACGACCGCATCGCGGACCTGCTCGGCCCCGTCGGGCTGGGCTACCACCGGCACATCGACAGAATCGTACGAGCGGGTCGTGCCGTGAAGTACGACGCCACCCAGCCGCGTCACGCACGCCTCCCGCAGGACTACCTCGCGGCGGCAGCCAAGGGCGGCCCACCGGTGCTGTTCCTGACCGGCGAGCACAACCGCGTCTTCGGGGACTCCGTCGTACACGAGCACGAGGAGATGTCGCGAGCGACCGCCGACCCCGACCGCTACGAACTGTTCGTCGCCCCCCGCTACGGCTACGTGGACATGTTCATCGGCCGGGACGCGCACCGGGACGTGTTCCCACACCTCATCGACTTCCTCCGCCGAAGGGCGGTATGAGATGGCGCAGTCGCACGCCGAACGCGTCCACACCGTCATCGTCGGCTCCGGATTCGGCGGCTCCGTTGCCGCGTACCGGCTGGCCGCGGCCGGGCAGCAGGTGGTCCTGCTGGAACGCGGACGCGCTTACCCGCCCGGCGGCTTCGCCCGTTCCCCGGCCGAGATCGGCCGCGCGTTCTGGGACCCGAAGGCAGGGCTGCACGGCCTGTTCGACGTTTGGAGCTTCCGCGCCTTCGACTCCGTCGTCGCCAGCGGGCTGGGCGGCGGATCGCTCATCTACGCAAGCGTGCTGCTACGCAAGGACGAGCGCTGGTTCGTCGAGGAACAGCCGCTGCCCGGCGGCGGCTACGAGGCCTGGCCCGTCGGCCGCGCCGAACTCGACCCGCACTACGACGAGGTGGAGCGGATGCTCCGCCCGGTCCCCTACCCGCTCGACCGCCCCGGCTACACGGACACACCCCGGGCGCACGCGATGCGTGAAGCGGCCGAACGGCTGGGCCTGACGGCGGAACGGCCGCCGCTCGCGATCAGCTTCGCCCCCAAACCGGGCGCCGACCCCGGGCCCGGACTGCCGCTCGCCGACATCGACGGGGGCAACCTGCACGGTGTCGGCCGCCGTACCTGCCGGCTGTGCGGCGAGTGCAACCTCGGCTGCAACGACGGAGCCAAGAACAGTCTCGACCACACCTATCTGTCGGCGGCACAGCGGCACGGCGCGGACCTGCGCACCGGGCACGAGGTGCGCGCGGTGCGGGCACTCGCACGTGGCGGATACGCGGTCGACTACGTCAGACATGGACCGGACGACGAAGAGAAATCGGAGTTCCGAACGCTTCACACCATCAGCTGCGACCGTCTGGTCCTCGCCGCCGGCACCTACAACACGGTCTCACTGCTGCTGCGTTCCCGCCGGAACCTGCCCGGTCTGAGCCCGGTGATCGGCAGCCGGTTCTCGACGAACGGCGACCACCTCGCGTTCGTGCTCCGGGCCAGGCAGGGCACCACGCCGCGGCCGATGCGGCCCAGCCGCGGTCCGGTCATCACCAGCTCCATCCGGCTGTCCGACGATCTGGACGGCGTACCGGACGCGGGACGCGGAGGGTACATCCAGGACGCCGGATACCCGGGGTTCGTGGAGTGGCTCGTCGAAGGCGCCCACGCACCGCAGGGAGTCTCCCGGGCGGCCCGCTTCCTGACCGGAAGGCTTCTCGACCGGATCTCCCACGCCCCGGACCCCAGCCTCTCGGGCGCGCTCGCCGAGCTCCTCGGCGACGGCGCGTTCACCGGTACGTCCCTACCGCTGCTCGCGATGGGCCGAGACGTGCCGGACGGCGAACTCCGCATGCGCGGCGGCCGCTTGGACAGTACCTGGACGGTACGGGGCGGCAGCGCGGCCCAGTTCGAGCGGACGCGCGGCGTCATGCGGCAGATCGCCGGCGCGCTCGGCGGCGGATACGCCGACCATCCACTCTGGCACCGGCATCGCGTCGTCACCGTGCACCCCCTCGGCGGCGCCCCCATCGGCCGGCACCCTGGCACCGGGGTCTGCGATCCGTATGGCGAGGTCTTCGGCCACCCGGGTCTGTACGTCGCCGACGGGGCGGCGATGCCCGGCCCGGTGGGCCCCAACCCGGCCCTCACTATCGCGGCCCTGGCCGACCGTATGTGCACCCGCCTGCTGGAGCACGGTCCCGCCGCTCCACCGGCAGTCGCGCATCGCACGTACCCCCGCCGCACCTCAGTGCAGTTCACGGAGGAACTGCGGGGACGCTACGCGCCCGGTGCCGAGCAGTCCCGGACCGAACCGTTCGCGTTCCGGCTCACCATCACGGTCGACGACGTGGACGCCTTTCTGGAGGAACCGGACCACGAGGCGCGCGCGGACGGCTGGATCAACAGCCCCTCCTTCGGAGGGCGCCGCCCCGTCCTGCACGGCCGCGTCCGCCTGTTCGCGGACGGTTGCCGCACGATGCGCTACCAGCTCCACTTCACCGACGCCGACGGTCTCCCCCGCACCTTCACCGGCCGCAAGGACCTGGCACCCGGCGCCCCGGTCCGCTTGTGGACCGACACCACCAGGCTGACCTTCCGCATCCTGAACGGACACGTCCATGAACCAGGCGGGACCGACGCCGGCCTCCTGGGCACGGGGACGGCACATCTCGGCGCCACCGATCTCGCGCGCCTTCTCACGACGTTCCGTACAACGGGCCCGCACGGCACCGCGGCCCTCACGCGCTTCGGCCGCTTCTTCGCCGGCGAACTCTGGAACACCTACGCCCTGGGGCGCCGCTGAGCAGGTCCGGACATGGCATCCCGTCCGCAGGGCTCGCAGAGAATCAAGGTGCTGCTTCCCGCGGTACGGCGCCTAGTACTCCAGCAGCACTTTGACGTTTTCCCTGTTCAGGGGCGGTTTGGGTGAGTGTAGTGGGCTGATGGTCGGCCCGTGTTCTCTTTCCCGGACCGCCCCTCGATCGTGTGCAGCCGCCGCTGATAGTGGCAGCGGCGGGCGACGGCTTGGCGTCGTCTACGCCAGTGTGACCATCTCAGTGCGCGTGCGCTGATGAGGTGTTGGTGAACGGCGAGGGGTGAGTGGCCAGTTGCCAGGAGCCGCCGAACTTCTGCCACGGTGAGGGGCGTGAGGCAGGAACCGTTTCTGCTGCCCCCTTTGCCGCGGCATCGGCGGCCATGACGGCCATGACGGCCAGGAACGCGTGCGCCAGCATGGCCAGGGTGATGTGCCGCATCCAGCCGGTATAGCGGCGGACTTCGTACTGGTCGAGGCCGCACTCGTTCTTCGCTGCCTGGAAGGCTTCCTCGATGGCCCAGCGCATCCCGGCGACGCGGACGAGGTGCTCGATGGTGGTGTCGAGCGGTGCGTAGGCGAGGTAGTAGGCGATCTCTTCGGGCTTGCTGATGCTGCGGCGTGCCAGTGCCCATCGTTAGTGGGTGGGCATCTCGCCGTCGAAGTCCTCGATGGATGTGATCTGCAGGGCGGCCCAGTGGTAGACGCGCGGGCCCTTTGCGCCGTCGCCGCACGAACGTCGCTCCCAGGCTTCGTTGGGTGCCTGGGCGAAGAGGTGATCGATGCGTCCGAAGTGTTCGGTGTGGGTGGCGCCGTTGCGTACGCCGACCGCGGCGATGGCACGGCCGGCCTGGTCGAGCAGAGCCTGCTCGGCGGCCGCGGGCAGGCGGGCGGGCAGCGCATGGCCCAGCTCGACGCGGTGGATGCCGTTGGTGGTGTGCTTGCGGGTGATGCACAGGTGGGTGGTGACACCGTGCTGGGTGACGGACTCGACGCTGAACTCGCTGCCGCAGATGTGCTCTTGGACCAGGACGCGCTGGTCACGCGGCATGCCGTACATCGCCCTGGTCGCGAGGGCGGCGTGCCAGGCTGGCTCGAGGCCTTCGTGGCCGGTGACCACGGTGACGTCGGCCGATCCGGCGCCGTCGGCCGGCTTGACGACGCAGGGGAAGGCGACCGCGCCGACCGCGTCCAGGGCCCGCAGCTCACCCAGGTCCGAGACGATCGTGGTGCGGGGCGCGGCCCTCCGACCGGGCACGCTCCACCAGCATCGCGACGAGCTGGTCGTCGGACACGGGCACAGGCTGCCCCGACTGGGCACTCTCGACAGGCTCCACGGTCTCCAACTCCACGGCGGTATCAGTCACTTGGCGTCTCTCCATGATCGTCGGATCCGCCGTTAGTTTTACACCCCCTCCGTTGTCGGTGATGTAGCGGATGGCGTCGACCACGCGGCGCCGCGGCCACTTCTCCGGGGCGCCGCCCTTCGAGGTCTGGCATGCGGGAATGGGGAGAAGGGGCTCCAGCAGGAACCATTCCACGTCGCTGGTGTCGGAGGGGTAGCGGTAGTGCGGCAGCATCGCGAGGTTGGGGCCGCGATCTGGGTGTCAGGAGCCAACTGCGGTGTGGTCGCGGCCCGTTGCCTGCCTTCTCCTGTTTTGGTTCACTCCAGGTTGGCCAACAGCTGAAGGGTGGATTCGATTGCGCCCATCTGGGCCATGACGGTGCGGATGTAGGGGTCGCCGGGGGTCTTCTTCTGGTGCGGGAGCAAGATCCCGGCGATGAAGTTCTCGACGCGGTGGTGCACGGTGTCG
Source organism: Streptomyces sp. NPDC101152 (assembly GCF_044768275.1). Taxonomy (NCBI): domain Bacteria; kingdom Bacillati; phylum Actinomycetota; class Actinomycetes; order Kitasatosporales; family Streptomycetaceae; genus Streptomyces; species Streptomyces sp. NPDC101152. The sequence goes on from NZ_JBIWPO010000074.1 coordinate 25,299, forward strand.
AAGAACGCCCGCTCGTAGCCGATCCATACCTCCGGTGCGTTGTCCAGCAGCCGGTATCCCCACTTCCTGTCCCAGGTCACGGGCGGCAGGCCGCGCGCGGCGGCGACCTGGCGCAGGTGGGCAAGCCCGGTGTGGACCTGCGCGCGGGTGCGCTCGGTGGCGGCCATCAGTTGGGTGATGGTCAGTCCGGCGGGGCGGGCCTCCTGCAGGGCGCTGAGGATCGCTTCGGCGTGGACGTGAGCGGGGACACCCCGCCCCATCGCCTACTCACCCGAGCCCTTCAGCAGCCTTGCGAGCTGCTCGTCGAGGTCGACTTCGCCGCGGGTGACGGCGTTCTCGATCCAGTCGGCCGCGGCGCGTACCCTCGCCAGGCCCCTGCCGATGGTGTCGCGTTCGCCGGCGTCGTACTGCTCGCCGCGCAGGTTCGGCGCAATCCGGCCGGCCGTGGCGACGAACTGCGCGCAGGCCGCGACCAGGTCCATGAACTGTGCACTGTGTTCCATGCGCTGCAGCTGCGGGGCCGCCTCCTCGTGCACGAACTGGGCCTGCTGGCGGAACCGGTCGAACTGGGCCTCGTTGACGGCGTGCCGGGCGGTGTCGTCAGCCATTGCCTTCGAGGCAACCGCGGGACGGCGCAGGAAGTCGGTGGTCACCACCGACGCGACCGCGTCATCGGAGGCCAGATCATGGATCGCCTCCACCTTCTCCTGGACGCTCTCCGGGGAGTCGACCTTCCAGCCCACCACGCGTTTCGCGCTGTCGTGCGTCCACCTGGGCTCGCCGCCGCGGAGGTTGGGTGGGGGGTTGTTCACCGCCTCGAACCGTTCCTCGGAATCCGGGATGCCAGCCAGGATCTTGTGGATCGTGTGCGAGACGTCTGTCCGCCGGCGTTCCTTGGGCCAGCGGGAGGCCACCCACCGGTAGTCGCGGACGGTGGAGTACGACAGGCCGATGTCCTCGGCGAACAGCCAGATGGACTCGCTGACCGTGAACAGGTCGTCCTTCCCGGACGGGTTCGCGCCCCCATACGAGCGCATCGGCTCGATCTCCGTGGCCGCATCACCGATCCGCCACTGGGCGCCGCTCATCGTGGCGACCCAGTCCCGTCTCAGCTTGACCAGTTCGCCGTAGCGTTCCCGGGTCACGCTGCCGATCATCTCGGGCATCCGGACACCACCCCCACGGGCCCGGGTGCGGCACCCTATCTATTGATCCGAAACGGTAGGTGTTCTGGGTCGTTGTTCCCTGCGTGAGTGAACTGGTGGGGGACGCACGGCAGTTGTCGCCGTCGGCGCAGGAG
>NZ_JBIWPO010000075.1:0-26559 GCF_044768275.1 Streptomyces sp. NPDC101152
CACCCTCGAACGCACCCAGGTGACAGCGACCCCGGCGGCGACCCACCTCTCCTACCGCGTCGTTCGCTGACCGCGAGAGACGATGGTGTAGCTGAAGGAGACCACGAAGCGAGTCCTGGGAATCGCAGCTACAGTAATTCACACGCTTCCGGAACTTGATCAAGCCCTGCACCGCGACGCAGGGGAGAGACCTGCTTCGGCCGCACGGCCCCGGTGGTTTCGAATTCCGCCGTCGCATCATCCAGGTACCGGCCGTGACCGGATAGCGGTGACGAGATGGCTGGCCTGGCGACCGGTGAGGGGCGCGGGGTCGGTCATGCCCGCACCTTATGCGGGCCGCGGCGCGACCCGCCGATCGGTCGGCGGAGTACCCGAGGGACCCGCCCGCAGGATTGCACCCACGTCCTGGCGGGCTCCCGCCGCGCTGTAGGTGACCCGCAAGCTCGGTGCGCCTGTCACCGGGACATCGCCGCGGGGAGGCCGCGTGGGTAGCCCGGCTGCGGATCGGACATGACGGGAGGCGGCGCGGGTAGAGGTGCTGGGACCGCGACGAGCGCGGGCCTGAGAGGACGGTTCCTATGAGCACTGAGGACAAGGCCGACAACGCCGCCAACAAGATCAAGGGCAAGGCGAAGGAAGCCGTCGGCAAGGCTGTCGGCAACGAACGCCTGCAAGCAGAAGGCAAGGCCGATCAGGTCGAAGGCGACGTCAAGCAGGCCGGTGAGAAGACCAAGGACGCGGTGAAGGACGTCTTCAGGGACTGAGCCGCATCCTGACGAGGGCGGGTCAAGGCTCATCGGGCTGCGGCCCGCCTTTCGCGCAGCCCCGGGTCGACGCCGAGCCACACGGCAGCGGCCAGCGAGGCGGCTACCAACGGTGTGCCCGGTGAGCTAGTGAGGGGGAGCACACGATCATGGATGACAGTGACGATCGTAAGCACGGGTGGAGGGCGGCGCTGTGCCGCACCCCGGTGGCCGTCTGGAACGATGACGTTACGGACTGGGCCGCAGCCCTGACCTACTACGCAGTCCTCGCCCTGTTCCCCGTCCTGCTGGTGATCCTTTCGGTTCTGGGGCTGACCATGCCCACGACGACCCCCGAGGTGATCGACCGGGTGACGGGGGTCGTCCCTGACACCTCGCGCGAGTTGCTACGCAGGGCTCTTCAGCAGATGGCCGGACAGGCATCCGCAGCGTGGCTGCTGCTCTTCTTCGGCGCCGTAGGGGCGCTGTGGTCGGGCTGCAGCTATCTGAGCGTCTTCCGCAGGGCTATGCATGCGATCCACCACGCCAATGCACACCGGCCGGTGTGGCGCACTGCCCCACGCATCATCATCACCGCGATGGTACTGATCAGCCTGCTGCTCACCACCACCCTCGCGCTGTTGTTGAGCGGCAGCCTGGCCAGACGCCTGGGCCGGGCACTCAACCTTGGCACCATGCCCCAGACGGCGTGGGACACGCTGCGCTGGCCCGTGCTGACCGCGGTGGCGGTCGCCCTGGTCCTGGTGCTCTACCGCTCAGGTCCTGCTTCTTCGCGCCCGATACAAAAAATGGCACCGGGCGGCGGTCTGGCGATCGTGCTTCTGCTGACCGTCTCCCTCGGCTTCACCGTCTACGCCAGGCACGTGAGCACCTACTACCGCCTGTACGGATCTCTGGCGGGCGTGGTGGTCTTCCTCATCTGGCTGTGGCTGTCCAACCTGGCCCTCTTGATCGGTGCCCAGTTCAACGTCGAACTGACGAAACCAGCCCCGCATCCGTTGACAGCGGTCACCGCCGCCTCCGCGTCTCCGAAGGCGCAGCCTCCCAGCTGATCGTCTCCTTCTTGACTTCTCCCCCAGCTGAAGCAGGGAGATTCTTCCCTCGCGGGTCGAGCTTTCTGCTTCTCAGACAGCAGCTGCCCCGAACTACCGGTGGTTCGTTAAATCCGGCGGTAGAGATCAAGACCGTGTCCGGTGGTGACCGCGTCGATCAGGGCCTGGAGCTCGGAGGGTGGGTCCGTGTCCGTCCAGGCTCGCCACCACCGGTTGAGGGTGACGGCGGGGGTGAGCCAGGAACGGATGGCCCGTAACGCCCTGGGCCAGCAAGGCTGTTGGGGCCGGTGTGGTTGGTCTGGGCCCCCTCTCTGGCCCCTCCTCGGGACATGGATCTGGCGCGGTGGCATTCAGGGGTCCGGGTGGGGCGAACCATTGGTCCCAGCAGAAGGAGAAGGCGCAGTTGACCAGGGTCTGGTGGCGGCGGATGGCGCGGTCGGAGCGGACTTGGAAGTCGGCCCAGCCCAGTTCGGTCTTTGAGCCAGTCGGCGGCCTCCGCGCCGCTGGAGGTGCGGGGGTTGAGCCGGTGGATCTCGTCGATCAGTACGAGCTTGACCCTGGCCGCGGTGTAGGTGTGGCAGACGGCGGTCGTGATCTGCGTGGTGGTCATGCGGGTGGTTGTGGGGATGCCGAGGTAGCGGGCGAACTCCCCGGCCGGTGTCTTGGCGCCGGGCGGCACCAGCACGTAGGCGACGGGCACGCTGTCGTCGCCCGGGGCGGCGCGGCGGGTGTGGGCGAGGTGGCAGGTGCGGCCGACTTCGAGCAGCGCGGTCGTTTTGCCGGTGGTGGCGGGGCCGGTGACGATCAGGGACGGGCGGGCGGTCACCTGCTGGTGGCGGCCGAGGATCATCAGGGTGCGCACACTGCGCGAGAGGGTTTCGATGGCCGGGGTGCGCACGGTGACGAACTGTGAGTGGTAGGCCAGGCGTTCCTCCGCGGGGCGTGGTGGCTGGTCCGGTTGCGGCGGCGTGGGCGGTGCGGTGGTGGCGAACCGGGCGAAGGCGTCGAACGTGGTGACCGTTCCGGGGGACGTCTCCTTGACGGCGGGCGCGGCATCGTGGCTGGTCACCAGTGTTCGGCCTCCTCGAAGGCGTCATAGAGCGCGAATCGGCCCGCTGGCGGGGAGAGTTCGGTGCCTCGCCGGGGTGGCCGTCAGTGTCCGGGGCATGGGCTTCGATGGCATCGAGACTGTCGTCGGCCTCGCCGTGGTCATCCGTTGTCTGTGGGCCCGCCGCTCCGGCCGGTGTCGCGGGCCGGTTTGCCGCCGTGGCGGGGGTGGCGGGGCAGGGGGCGGGTGCGGCGCAGGATTTGGTCGGCGGCCTCGGCGAGGGCTGCTTCGTGTGCCTCGCGGTCTGCGCGCCGCTCGAGGGTGGTGCGGATGTGACGCCAGGTGGTTTCGCTCGTGGGGGCGTGGACCTGGTCGCGGTGGATCCACGGGATCTCGTGCAGCTGGCTGTCGGGCAGGCGGATGTAGATCTGGCGTACGTCGTGCGGGTTGAGGTGAATCTCCCACTTGCCGCCGGGGCTGGTGGGTGAGGGCCGTCCGCGGTGCTCGTTGAGCAGGGTGTGGTCGTAGGTGCGGTGGTTGATGCGGATGCCGCGGCCGGTGACGGGATGGAAGCGCACCGGCAGTAGTTCCAGGTAGTCGGCGCCGGTCAGGGGCCACGGCACGTATCCGCACGCGCCCAGCAGCGCGCCCCACATTTCGTTCGGGGCCAGCGCCGTTTTGGGCAGGACCGGGTGGCGCAGGCCCTCGTGGGGGCGGTGCTGCCAGACCTTTTACCGACCGTAGGAGCTCGAATACTGGCCCTGAACTGCGGCGATTCATAGACTACATGTCCGTGACGGCGAGGTGGGCTCGTTGCTGTAGCTCATCCGCTGGCCGCATGGGAGCGCTAGTCCACCTGCATGGGGCTGCTATGCGTTGGGGTCGCGGAGGCCGACTGCGTCATGCCGCCAGAACGGCTCCGAGTAGACCAGCGTCCCCGTCATCCACGGCTCGTACTTCGGAAGCCTGATGGCCTGGAAGGCGGCGTCGGGGATGCGCAGGGATGGTTTGCGGAAGCCCAGATCGCCACCAGGCGCGAAGCCGAAGCGGGGGTAGTAGCCCGGATCGCCCTCCAAGAAGATGAGCGGGACTGCCTGCTCGGCCAGGGTCTTGAGCCCGCCTCGGACGAGGGCTGAGCCGACGCCTTGCCTTTGGTGCTCGGGGGCCACGGCCAACGGGCTGAGCACCTGCACCTCGACCAGCCGCCGCGGGGCATCGAGCAGACTGCGGGTGAACATGATGTGTCCGACGACCTGTCCTGCATGCTCGGCGACAAGCGAGAGGCCGCTGTCAGGAGTGCCGGTGTCACGCAGAGTGTCCACCAGATCGGCCACTACGGTCCCGTGGTCACCGAACGCCTGCAGGTGGACATGACGCACGTTGTCTCGGTCGCTTGGCAGTTCTTCGCGGAGATCCATGCCGGGAGAGTAGGGGCGCTTCCTGTCGCAAGCACACGGTTTTTTGGCGGGACCGAAGGCGCGGGCATCGCGGATCCTCAACTGACTCTCGGATTTCCCCTCGCAATACGGCCCTGCCGGCCGATGGCCGGCAGGGCCGTATCGCACTTCTGGTCACAACTGGTCTATGGGACGGATCACGTTGCTGATCCCGGGTCGGCGATCTGGGATTCGAGGTCGGCGATGCGCCGGTCCTGGAAGCGGAGGTTGGAGCGGGCGGCTTTGAGTCGCTCGTCGAGGGTGCGGTTGTCAGCGGTCAACTGGCGGACCCTTTGCTTGAGGGTGGTGTTCTCGGTGGTGATCCGCTGGATAGCCTCCTCAGTCCACTCGGCTTGCAAGTCCCTTATCTGGCCGAGGAGTTCACCGATGCGGGTGCGCTGGGTGAGGATCTCGACCTGGGCGGCCTTGAGCGCGTCCTCGGCGTTCAGCGCGCGCTCGCGCCAGGTTGCCTCGCGCTCGTTGTCCTGTGTGGTGAGCGTGCAGGTCCGGCGGTCACCCGCCTCGGCCATCGCTGCGGCGATGGCGGACCGGGCCTCGGAGTTGTCTTAGAGGAAGGTGCGTGAGACGTTCGCCCGCCGGGCGACAGCAGCGACGCTGACCTGGGCCTTCTCCCGCTGGAGCCGGGCAACGGACTCGTGGACCCGCAGGAGGGCCGCGTCGGTCCTGCTGCGGCGGGCTGCCAGGGCAGCGGCAGTTCGGGGTTCGGGGACGGTGTTCATGCGACGTCCTGTTCGGGGTCGGTGCCCTCGGCTGTGCACGTATCGCTGTACTCGCTTTCCTCCCCAGCTCCCGCGTCGAGGAGGTCGGCGGCGCGGAAGGCGGTGGACCACACGCGGTGGAAGTAGTCCTGGGGTTTGCGCAGGTCCAGGGCGAGGGCTTCGTCAAGAAGGCCAAGTCCGGCCAGGGCCTTCTCTAGGCCGTCGATGGCGCGGGCGGTCGGCTCGAAGTAGCGGTGGAGGTAGTCGGCGGTGGCGTCGTCCGGGGCACCCTCGGCCAGCAGCCGCCACTGCTCACGCTTGCGACGCCAATAGAGCAGGTCGGCGCCGGACAGAACGAACTTGTGGCAGGAGTGACAGTTGAGGCTCCAGGGGCAGTCGTCGCCGTCGACGACGGGCTGGAAGGTGCAGAAGCCGCCCTCGGCAGGGGTGCTGCGGCGACCAAGGCCGATCGCGAGGGCCATGGCACGCTCTCGGGTGAGCGCGGTGAGGTCGTCGGTGAGGATTTCGCCGGGGCTGGCGGCGCCGAGGCCGGCCACCCAGACGTGCTGGAGCACGCTCTCCAGGTCGGACGGTGCGAGATGGACGTAGTGCTCGGCCATCCACTCGGAGACCTGACCGAGGTAGCGGCGGATGTGGGTCAGGCTCCCTCCGGCTCGCAGCAGGCTGGTGGCCAGCGAGTGCCGCGCTTGGTGGGGCACCCACCGGCCGATGTCGAGATCGTTGATCCATGCTTTGAAGCCCCGGTGGAACCACTGGTAGGACAGGGGCCGACGGCTGTCGCTGTTTCGCTGGTTGCTGGGGAACAGCGGCAGATGAGCGCGTTCCTCCGGGGTCGGCGGGCGGTTGTGGCGAGTGGTGAACAACGCCAGAGTCTTGCGCTGTCGCGCTTCCAGCCGCTGGTGGAGCTGCTCAGGAATGCGGATCGCGGCGTCGTAGTTGCCGACCTTCGTCTGGTCGTGCCAGAGCATGGGGAGCCCGCCGTAGCGGCCCAGGCAGTCCAGACGCAGTTTGATCACATCGCTGCAGCGTCGTCCGGTGACGATGATGGTCTCCCAGGCGTCGCGGAGTCCGCGGTCGGCCGGGTCGTGGCAGGCGGCGAGCGTCTGCAGGTTCGTCTCCGCGGCAAGGGCTCGGGCGACGTCGTCGGAGAAGGGGGTCCGTGTCCGGGTGACGATCCTGCCCGGAGAGGGCATGGCGGTGACGAAACCCCGGTCGAGGCCGAGCCGTTCGGCTTCGCCGGATTCCAGGGCTTCCAGGAGGATTCGCCGGGTGCGGGTGAAGACCATCTGGCGGGTGTAGGCGGTCACGATGGACGGTTTGCCGTGCAGGCCTTTCACTCCCAGGGACGGCAGTCCGTCCAGTTCGCGGAGTCGTTGGTCGGCGGCGAAGTCGTGGACGTGGTGCGGCCGAAGCAGCCTTGGGTCGTGACCGCCGCCGGGGGCGTGGATCTCCAGGAAGGCGCTGAGTTCGGTGCAGGCTCGCCGGGTGCCGTCGAAGGTGTGGCCTGAGCGCGGGCAGCTCGGGGATCGCAGTATCGCGGCGAAATGATCCCAGGCCAGGTCGCGGAGCCATCGCTGAGATATCGGGGTCAGGTCGATGCGTGGCGACCGGTTGTTCAGCCCGCGGCCGAAGTGCTCGGTGTTGAGGTAGCCCTGCTCGGGGGTCTGCTCGGGCGTCACATAGAGCGGGGTGAGCAGGTCGATGAGGGTCCGGGCGAGGTAGGCGGCGTCCCGGCCGGCTGTCGTCAGCCGACTACCTTCCTCGTCTGGGTCCAGGCTGCCGGAAGTCAGGTCGGCGAGTGAGTGAAATCCGTGGTGGCGGCAGTAGTCCGCCAGGCTCTGGATCTGGGTGAGTTCCCAGCGTCTGCCCGATCCACGGGCGTGGACGAACAGTCCCCACTGGATCTCGGCTCTCAGGAGCGGGTGTAGGCCACGCAGGTTGATCTGACCGGGTCGGGATGTTGGTGCTGTCCTTGAGCACCACCGCCGGAAGTCCGCTTCGTTGTCGTAGGCGACCGGCACTGGCGAACCGACTCGCTCGTAGCGGTTGCCCCACTGCGCTGGCAGCACGGGCCCGCCCGGCCGTCCCTCTCTGCGATAGCGCCGGTGGTGCCGATAGCAGAACCCAGGGGCGATTCCGCCAGTTCAGGGCAGACCACGGCTTTGCAGCGTCCATATCCGGGCCGGGGCAGATGCTTGGCCAGCCAGGTGTCGAAGTCGCCGGCGTCTCCGTGTCGGTCGCGGTAGTGATACCAGCTGAACTGGTGGTGGTGACACAACTCCAAGGTCAACTGGCGTGACGGCCGCTCGGGGCAGAGTCGGCACGGTCGCTCGCGCAGTTCCTCGCCGTGCCCGACCAGGTCGGCGGTGCGCAGGAAGTCCGCCCGGGACCGCTCGGCGCGCAGCCGCCGCCATGCAACCTCGTGGGCGCCGCAGAGATCTCCCCGGCCGCCCTCGGCCGCTCGCAGTCGGTGACCAGGCAGATCCATCGGTAGACAGGGTGGTCCGGTGGGATCTCGACGATCTCCGAGCGGAACACTGGATCGAAGGACGGTGAGTTGACCAGCGCGGTCATGATCTCGAATCGGTCCCGTTTTTCCGGGAGTCCCGCACCGGGGTCAGAGCTGTCTCGGTCACCGCGTCTCACCCCAGACCGCGCGCAGAGCGGAGTCGAAGGCGGGGTCGTGGATGTCGACGTGTCCGTAGACCTCGTCGACGGTGGCGGCCGAGGCCCAGCCGCCAGCATCCCGGGCTATCAGCAGGTTGCCGTCGGCGGCGTCGAGGACCGCGGAAGTGAACGAATGCCGGAAAGCATGGGGTTTCACCAGCCCGAGCCCGATGCGTTTCCCGGCCCGGCCGAGCATCCGCCGGGCCCCGACCGGCGCCCACGGCTGTCCGACGCAGGCGCCGTGCAACTGGACCAGAAGCATGCCGTGTCCGGCTTCGGGCGGGTACTCGCTGGTGAGGTACTCGACGTAGGAGTGCACCATTGCCGGACTGACCCGCTTGATCAGTCCACCGGTAACCGTGCCGTGGTCGACCCGCCAGGAGTGTTTGGTCTTGGCCTCGGCCCGGTTCGGGTTACCGGGCCGGTGACAGACGTGCAGGTGAGGGGCGCGGCACTCGCCGCAGGCCGCGTTCTCGCGCAGGTGCAGGTCGACCAGGTGCAGCCCGCAGAGCTCGCCGATTCGCAGGCCACCGTCGGCCAGCCAGGTCACCACCATCCGGTCCCGGGCCGAGTTCACTGTCGCCAGCAACTTTTCCCTCGCGCCGTCGGGCAGCATCTTCGGGTGCCGGCGGTGCGGTCCCTTCGGCGCGAGCGGGTTCGCCGGCATCGCGGACTTCACATGCCCGAGGAGCGAGCGGCGCCGGTCCACTCGCGACGGCAGCCGCGTGCCGTCGAGCTTCTCACCGAGGCCCACGTTGACGCCGAGGGAGGCTTGGTGCAGGTAGAAGCCCTTCAGGCAGGACGCCGCGGTCGACAGCGCGGACCGTCCGTAGGGGCGCTTGCCCACCCGCCACGGCTCCCCGAGCGGTATACGGACCTCGGCGCCGACGATGCCCGTGTACCTTTCCAGGTCGCGCAGTTGGACCGTGTCGAAGGTCAGGCATTCGCGCTCAAGCCATCGCAGGTGGTCCACCAGGTAGTACGCGTAGGTCTTCTGTGTGCCCGAGCCGTCATGGACGCGCAGGAACCCGTCCGCCTCGACGTGGAGCGTGCCCTCCGGCCAGACGATGGTCCATGACCTCCATCTGCTCTTCCGCTCGATCCGCTGGACTTTCAAGTCCCCGACCACAAGGTGCCGTACCACTCGTCCTCCGTACCGACTCCAGAACATGACGAACGTCCTGAACCCGGTCGGTAAACAAGCCCATGACGTTCACGCCACAGGCTCGAACGGACATCACGAACAACACAAACCACGGTCGGTAAAGACCTTCACGATCCACGTGGCCAGCAGGTGCTCCCTCTCCGATAGCGTCCAAGTTGCGTCGCTCTCTGGATCGCAGCCGCGGTCGGCGATGTCGATACCGCGGTAGCCCAGGAGGAGCTCCAGCAGCAGCGACTGGATCCCGGCGAAGGCCCGCGCGCGGGCGGCCTTATCCGGCGGTCGCATCGCCCGGGCCGGCAGCAGATCGATCCCGAGCGTTGCCGCGGCTTGAACGAAGTGGTGGCTCTTGTAGACGGCGCCATGGTCGCTGGTCACCGTCTCGGGAGCAAAGAACGGCAGCCCGGCGACAGGGTGCCCGGCCAGCTCGGCCACCAGGGCCGCCGGGGCGCCGGGGTAGGACCATTCCGTCTCCGGCCCCCAGTCCGGCCCCATCGGCAGCGGCAGTAGCACATCCCGCAGCAGCATCGCCACCTCCACCGCCGACTCCGCCACCGGCGTGAGCCGGAACGCGACGATCGAGTGGGTGCAGGCGTCCAGCGCAATCGTCAGGTGCACCGCGATCGGCTCGGCGAAGACATCGTCCAGCACCTTCACCGGCAACGGCGTCGTATCGAGGACCGCCACCGGCCCCGGCCTGCTGACATGCACCGTGGCCTCAGGCCGCCACGCCGCGGCGGCCGCGGCCGCCGAACGGACGTACCGCTGGCGGCCTCCGCCCGGCCCGAACCACTCCCGCCACACCTTCGACAGGGTCGTGCGGTGCGGAACTTGGACCTCGCGGTCGGAAAAGCGCTCGCGCACGTACTGGTGGATCAGCCGCTCCTTCGAGGTCATGCTCATCCTTGAGCGGTGCAGTGACTCCGCGTGCACCGCCACGATCGCCTCCTCCACTTCCGGCGTGATGGAACGGTGCCCAGACCGCGCGCGGGTCCACCGGCCGTCGGCAAGCCCGGCGACCCCGTGCTCGGAGTGCTGCGCGGACATCCGCTTCAGCGTGCGGACGCTGATTCGCTCCAGGCCCAGCTGCTTCGCCTCGCGGCCGTGGAGGTCATTCAGCTCGGCGACCTTGGCCAGCCGCCGCTCCGTCAACGTGGTCCATGCGGGATCGAACGCGGGCCGCGGTTCGTCCGGCCGGGCCCAGAACCGGCTCCCGCTCCGGTAGCCGGTCTCGACCTCAAGCAGGTGCTCCTCGCGGATCCGAGCTCGGGCGAGATTGTGCTCGGTGAGGTCCTCTGCCCGGCTTTGGCACGACAGCGGAACGTCAAGGAACCGTTAGGATCACGGCCCTTTTCGCCCTCGGAACGCCAGCGGGCGGCGGTGGCGAAGACCAGCGGGGTGAGCAGCACCGCACCGCACACAGCCCTGTACGAGACCCCGACCCACAGGCCCGCGCCGTCCTCGGCGCTGCCTAACATGAAGCCGCAGATCTCCCATCCCCGGAGCGGTTGACCGGCGGTCGCAGTACGGCGGACGGCCCGCTGCCGGTTGGCAGCGGGCCCTGCGAGGGTCGCAGAAGACCGCGGGGGACGGACATCAACTGCGTGTCCTGCGCAATGCCAGCAGATCCTGCGAGGTCACGCTCAGCCCGACGTGCCTGCGCGGCGGGGGAGTGAATCCCTGCGCCGGACGGAGCCTCGGAGCTGCTTGGGCCAGCCGTGGACCGGTCGAGGCGGATTACCTCGTCTTCGAGCGCACAGAAATCTATGTCGGCCAGAGTAGACATTCGGTTGCGGTGTGGTTATGGTTTCTCTCGTAGCCGAGATCGAGAGAGGCCCGGCAGAGATGAACTGCCGGCCAGCAGTACCGCAGTTCGCAGGACGGTGCGGTGGTGGAGTTCCGAAGCCAGAGCGGTTGCAGGACGGCGACGGGACTGACGACCGGACCGGGTGGCCCGCAGTGATCAGGGGCCGCCATGAGCAGTACCGCAGTGGCAGTACCCGTAAGTGCAAGTTCGCAGTACCCAGCAGTGAAGTCAGTGAGCAGTACCTCGGTGAAGGCGTCGGCTGCGGGCGCGCGCACCGGGAGGTTCGGCAGTGGGGTTCCAAGCCAGAGCAGACGCACGACGGGCGATGGGGCTGGCTGCCGAAGAGTGGCGCTGTTCGAGGCCACCAGAGGTTCGCAGTACCAGCAATTCGCAGTTTCCGTCAGTGAGTAGTTGATCAAGAGGGAAGAACGGAGGAGCCGAGCGCCATCAGGATCGCCCGGGCGGAAGTCTTGGACCCGGGTACCGCAGGACATCGATAGTGAGGTGGTCTCCGGTCACGCAACCGCGATCCCCGCGTCCCCGACAGTGTCTCGGTCGGGACTGCGGAAGCAGAGGGCCGGTGCAGTATCAGGGCCGGCAGATGGTGTAGTAGTTCCTTCGGGGCCCTGGTGCCAGTACGGCGCCAGGGCCCCTCCGCGTGTTCCACAGAGAGGTGCAATGACAGCAGACGACACCTTCGGCCGTCTCGATGACGACGACTACCCTGCCTACAGCATGGGCCGGGCCGCCGAGTTGCTCAGCACTACCCCTGCCTTCCTCCGCGCCTTGGGCGAAGCCCGCCTGATCAGCCCCCTGCGCTCCGAAGGCGGCCACCGCCGCTACTCCCGCTACCAGTTGCGCATCGCCGCCCGTGCCCGGGAACTCGTCGACCACGGGACCCCCATCGAGGCCGCCTGCCGGATCGTCATCCTCGAAGACCAGCTCGAGGAAGCCCAGCGCCTCAACGCCGAATACCGCCGCGCCGCCGAATCAGCGAACCCGACGGCAGCAGCATGAGATGAGCGTGCCCGTCAGCGTCGGCGGGCACCGCACGCACGATCTCGTGTGCGGTGTGATCAATTCCAGTGGTGACGCGGTGTGCGGACGTGTAGCGTCTGTGTCAGCTGTCGTGGTTCGGAATTCCCTGCCCGCGCCTTTGGTGTGGGCGTTTTGCTGTGCTGTGCCGCAGGAACCAGGACGATCACCTCCGTCTGCCACAGGGAGTGGGAGGCGTTCATCGACTGGAAGGCATAAGTCATGGCAACGGGAACAGTGAAGTGGTTCAACGCGGAGAAGGGCTTCGGCTTCATCGCCCAGGACGGCGGCGGCCCGGATGTCTTCGCGCACTACTCCGCGATCAACTCCACCGGCTTTCGTGAGCTCCAGGAGGGCCAGGCCGTGACGTTCGACGTCACCCAGGGCCAGAAGGGCCCGCAGGCCGAGAACATCAACCTGGTCTGACCTCGCAGACCTGCCCGAGAGGTTGCGCACGCCGCGTCAAGTGGCCGCAGCCCGTGCAGGCCCTGCCTGCTGTCGCGCCGGGCCGGTGCAGGGTCAGGGGCCGCGCAGCAATGGCTGCGCGGCCCCTGATCTGTGGAGGCCCGGGGCCGCTGCCACTTCGGCTTGAACCTTTCTGACCTCGGTCGCTGCAAGCGTCGTCGGGCGCGGGAGCCGCATGTCTGGCGCGGCTTCGGTGCAGCTTGGAGGAGCCGACGTTCAGACACTCGTCCAGGCGTCGAGGAAGGCTTTCCGTCCAGCCGGATCGTCCGACCTGCGGTCTGCGTGCAGGACGCGCCAGGCGGTGAGCTCAAGATCTCGCAGCCACAGTTCTCCGATGACCTGTGTCTTGAGGTCGGGCAGATGGTCGGACTCGACGAGGGCCTGACCGATCACCTCGGCGGCCGCGCAGCGCTGGGGCGGGGTCATCTCATCGACGGCCGAGAGGATCTGCCGGGCCAGGGCGGTTCCCTCTCCCGCCAGCGAACGCAGCACCGGATCCTTGATGTTGACGGGCAGCAGGTACGCGGTGCCCGAAGACCTCCACAGGTCCGACCAGAAGCGCTCTCCTGCCGCGGTGGGGGCAGGCAGCGCGGCCAGCAGCCCGAGGAGATGGCCGGTGGCCGCATATCCATCGGAGTGGGCGGCTGCGACCACTGCGACGCCTGCGACGCCCTCCACATCGAGCTGGCCCGCCTCAAGATGCGGAGCCAGGTCCAGTTGGTGTTCCAACTGGTCTGCGAGCGCGGTGGATACGTAGGGGCGGACCTTAGGAAGCATCGGCGATCCTTGCGCGTAGGCGAGCGGAGATGCCCGTTCGTAAGCCCTGATCGTTCCCAGGACCAGCCGTTCTACTCGGCTTCGGCAGGCCCAATTGGCGGTAGGCCAAGGGGGCAGGAGTTCCCACGGTGGCGAACCGGCCCAGATCCGGCGACGTGGCTCCGTTCTGGACCGACCTCCCGCGATGTGTCCGGGTGAGGTTGCCTAGCATGATCGCATGGTTGCCAGTGACGCCCCGGAGCCCGGGGCAGGACGAGAAGCTGCGTCCCGCGACGCCGCTGAGGTTGAATCTGGTCACGTCGTGTCAGTGCGCGGACAGGGCCGTGGAGACGGGCTACCCGACGAATCACCAGGCGACCAGACGGGGAAAGGGGCTCACTCGGTTGCTGCTCTGGTGGAGCGGGTGGCCGACCTGGCCGAACCGGTCAAGCCGAGGTTGCGTGGCTGGCTCCATGCCGGAATGGTCCCCGCCGCACTGATCGCGGGCGTCGTACTCATCTGCCTGGCCGGTACTCCGCAGGCGGTCCTGGCGTGCGCCGTGTACTCGGTGACCGCCTGGCTCCTGTTTGCGACAAGCGCCATCTACCACCGGGGCACCTGGGGACCGCTCGGCGAGGCTCTTCTGCGACGCCTTGACCACGCCAACATCTTCCTGATCATCGCAGGCACCTGCACCCCCCTGGCCGTGCTCCTCCTCCCGTCCGAGCAGCGGTCCCTGTTGCTGTGGATCGTCTGGACGGGAGCGCTGGCCGGCATCGCGTTCCGGGTCCTGTGGGTCGGAGCTCCGCGCTGGCTGTACACCCCGTGCTATCTCGCGCTGGGGTGGGCGCCGGTGAGCTATCTGCCCGACTTCCTGCGCACCGGCGGAGCAGCCGTAGTCGTCCTGATCGTGGTCGGCGGTCTCCTGTACAGCGCCGGCGCGGTCGTCTACGCTCTGCAGCGGCCCGACCCCTCACCCCGCTGGTTCGGCTATCACGAGGTCTTCCATGCCCTGACCGTGGCAGCGTTCACCGCGCACTACGCCGCTATCTCCCTCGCCACCTACCGGTAGTTCGTTAGATCCGGCGGTGGCATGGGTTGACGGCGAATCGGGTTGGTCGTAGGCCGGTGATAGGAGTCAACTGGCTTGCTGGGGGCTGAAGATGACTGCTCGCCGTCCGTGTCCGCCTGCGCCGGGGCCGTTGGAGGAGTACGCGGCCCGGTTCGACGACCTCTTCTTCAGCCTGGCCCAGCAGCGAGGGTTTCGCGAGTACCTGACCGGGCTGCTGGCGCCGCGGGAGCGGAACAAGACGATCACCTGCCTGGCAGGGGCGGAGCCGGTGGCGGGTGGATGCCGGGGGTGCAGCGGCTGCAGTTCTTCCTGTCCGAGTCGCCCTGGGAGGCCGAGCTGGTCAACGACCGGCGGCTTGAGCTGCTGCGCGAGGAGCCGGCGACGGCTCCGCACGACGGCGGGGTCATCGAGATCGACGACTCCGGGGACCGCAAGGACGGCACGGCCACCGCGCATGTGGGCCGGCAGTGGCTGGGCCGGCTGGGCTAGACCGACAACGGCATCGTCACCGTCACCACGGTGTGGACCGACGGCCGCGTGTACTACCCCCTGCACCGCGACTCCTTACACCCCCGCCCACCACTTCGCCCGTGGCCGCTCCGATCCGGCCTTCCGTACGAACCGCAGCTGTCCGCTGCTCTCGCGGCCCGCGGGAAGGAGGCGGGCTTTGGCTGCCGGGCGGTGGTCGCCGACTGCGCCTACTCGTCCTCGGCGAAAGCGGTAGCGCCCACGTGATCTTGTTCTCGATGTCGACGTTTCGCCGTCCCCGTGGCGTTCTTTTCTGGCCCGCGCCGTGCGGCCGACTACACGGCCCGCACGGGCCTCAGCCGGGGGAGGAGTCACGAGTGGCCAGGATGGTGCGTCGCGGTTCACTCGTTGTGCAACACCTCGGCGACGGTGAGCCGGGCCGCTGAGCGTGCGGGGACGAGTGCGCCGAGGACGGCGATGGCAACGCCGGCCAGGACCAGGCCGGCCAGCTGGGGCAGGTGCCAGACGTCCTTCATGGACTTGTTGAACACGACGGCTACGACATTGTCGACGATCAGCCGGTGGGCGGCGATCCCGAAGGGGACGCCGATCAGAGCGCTGACCACGCCCAGGCCGGCCACGGAGGTCAGCGTCATGGCGATCACCTGGCGCGGTGTCATCCCGATCGACTTGAGCATGCCCAGGTCGCGGCGGCGTTCGCGGATGTTGAGCAGGACGGTGTTGAAGACTCCCAGCGCCGCGATGACGCTCAGCAACACGGTGAACAGCGAGGAGAAGCTGACGACGGCGGTGGTCGCGGTGTTGCTGGTGCTCTCCTTCGAAGGGTGCAGACCCGGGTCGCCGGTTTTGACTGCCTTCATGTAGGCCTGGGCGTCGGTGCAGGAGGCGAGCGTGACCGTGTAGGCGTCCGCGCGCCGGTCGGGGGCCAACCGGGCCAGGGACTGCCAGGAGACGTTCAGGCCGCGGGCGTCACCGTCGACGGTCTCGCCGACGATGGTCACCGGCGCCTTCCCGACGTCCGTCTGCAGGGTGATCCGGTCGCCCATTGCCAGACCGTGCTGCGCCAGGAACATTGGACCGACCACCGCCTGGCCAGGACCGTTCATCCAGTGCCCCTTCACCAGCTGGTACGCGGCGGCCGGATGCTCTCCCCGGAAGAAGAAGCCGGTGCTGGTCTGCGGGAAGCCGACAATGGTCAGTCGCAGCGAGGCGTTGACGGCCACCGCTTTCGCGCCGGGGAGGGAACGCAGCAGCGCCTCGTCCTTAGCGTCGCTGAGTCTCGGAACCGTCTGGCCGGCCGCGGCCGATCCCGCCAGCACGTCGATCCGGGTGCCACTGTGTCCAGCGTCCTCGTAGGCAACCATGGTGCTGCTCAGGCCGGTCGTCGCGGTCACCGCGGCGACCCCGAGCACGATAGCCGCCATGGTCATCAGGGTCCGGCCGGGCCGGGCGAAAGGCTGGCCCAGGCCCAGGCTGACCGGCCGCGGCAGCCGGGTTCCGCCGAGCCAGCGCTGGACGCGCAGCCCCCGCCCGGTACGCGGGGCGCTGCCCGCGCTGATCGCCTCGGCAGCGGGCAGTCGGTGCGCGCGCAGGGCGGGGACCAGCGCGGCGAGAGCGACGAAGACGGGCATGCCCAGCAGGCTGACCACAGGGACCCACGTGCTGATCCGTGGTGTGGCGCCGTAGGTCATCACACCGTGGAAGACGACCCCGAGCATCGGTTGCGCCAGCGCGCTGCCGAGCACCGTCCCCAGGATGCTGCCGGCGGCAGCGGGCACGGACACCATGGCCAGGTAGACCGCGGCCACCTGGTGGGGAGTGAACCCCACGGCTTTGAGCACGCCGATGTGCCGGCAGCCGGAGACGACCGCCCCGCTGACCACATTGACGGTGATCAGGACGGAGACGACCAGGCTGAGCACCCCGAACAGCGTGATCAGCGGCAGGTAGGAGTCGGCCATGGAGGAGAAGGCCTGCTTGAGGGTGAGGTACGACTGGCTGGACATCAGCGCGTCCGCCGGAAGTCCGGCGGTGGCCTTCGCCAGCCCGGCGCGCAGCTCCGCGTCCGTGGCGGAGGAGGTGAAACGGTAGAGCATCTGCGCGGAGGTCGGGTGCAGCGCCGCCATCTGCGCGGGAGTGACCCAGGCGCCCGCGGACTGGCTGATGCTGGTCGCGATGCCGACCACGGTCAGCGGCGGGGCCCCCTCTGCTCGGAGCACGGTACCCAGGAGGGAATGCCCACCGCTGGACTTCCCACTGGCGGACTCGGCGACGACGATTTCGCCGGGGGCTGTAGCCCAGTGCCCGGCTCGGAGCGTGAGGTCGTCCACCGGTCCGGAGGGGCTGGAGCGGCCCACCACGGTCAAGGTGCCCGGCGGATTCCCCAGGAAGTCCTTCGAGAAGCGCAGCACCGCCTCGTCATAGGGGCCCGCGGCGGCCTGCACCCCCGGGCGCTCGGTGGTCCGGGCCAACTGCGCATCCGGCACCTGCGCGGATTTGAAAGTGGCCGTGACGTGGGCGCCGTGCTGCTGGGCGAAGACCCGGTCGAACGGAGCCGACGCTGCATTCAGCACTCCCAGTGCGAATAGCACCGCTGTGGTTGAGCACAGCACCACCAGCCCGATCACGAACGTCTGCATCCTGCGTCTTTTCACGGCCCCGCGCGAGGCCCGCCACACCGCGCTCATGCGGTCCGCTCCAGGCTGCTCTCGCGGGCCACCTTTCCGTCCGCGAGCTCGACGAGGCGGCTGGCGCAGCGTGTGGCCAGATGCGGGTCATGCGTCACCATGAGCAGCGTCTGGCCTATCTGGTTCAGGTCGATCAGCAGATCCATCACCTGTTCCCCCGACCGGCTGTCAAGCGCTCCGGTCGGCTCGTCCGCCAGCAGCAGTGCCGGGCGGTTCATCAACGCCCGTGCCACGGCCACCCGTTGTCGCTCTCCACCACTCAGCACAGCCGGATACATGTCCTTGCGCTCCGCAACACCCAACTCGTCCAGCAGCTCCAGTGCCCGTCGGCGCGCTTGCCGCGCGGACGTCCCCGTCAGCTGCGCGGCCATCGCCACGTTGTCCAGCGCGGGCAGGTCGTCGATCAGGTTGAAGAACTGGAAGATCATGCCGACGTGGTGGCGCCGGAACAGCGCGAGTCCGGTCTCGTTCAACTTCCCCAGGCCCTGGCCGCGCACCTCGACCGTGCCCGCGGTCGGGCGGTCCAGCCCTGCCACCATGTTCAGCAGGGTCGACTTGCCGCACCCGGAGGGCCCCATCACGGCGACCGCCTCGCCGGCGCGGATCTCCAGTGATACGCCGTCCAGGGCTTTGGTTTCGCCGTACTCCTTGTGCACGCCGTCAAGCCGCACGATGACCTGCGCTTGCGTGCCGTGATCAGTAGTCATGAAGTGAAGCTAGAAGTCGCGTCCCGGATCGGGCCTCATGCCCAGGATGTATCCGGCACGGTCCGTCATCCCGTAGATGTACGAGGCTTCAACCAGGGGCTGATGCGCAAGTCGGCCCGACCTGCGAGGGTATGGGCGTGTCGGGTTTCGAGACGGGCATGGTGATCGCTGCCGTGGGGGCCTGTGCCACCGCGGCCTGCCTTGGCATCGCCCTCGCCAGGATGCGCCGGCTGCACCGGGCCACCCTGGCAGAACGCGGCTGGCTTCTGGAACGGGAACGCGAGAGCGCGACACGGAGCGCGGTTCACGCCGAACGCGCCCGCATCGCCCGGGAGCTGCACGACATCGTCAGCCACAACGTGAGCCTCATGGTGGTCCAGGCCAGCGCCGCCCGCGAGGTGCAGGCCGCGATGCCCGACCAGGCCCAGACCGCGATGCAGGCCGTCGAGGACGCCGGCCGCAGCGCCATGACCGAGCTGCGGCACCTCCTCGGCCTGCTCGCGCCCTCGCCCGACGGCCAGGACGACGAACCGGACCTGTCGCCGCAACCGAGCCTGAGCCGGCTGAGCCCCCTCATCGACACATTCGCATTCGCCGGCCTCCGGGTCGAGGTGCGGATCCTGGGCGAGCCCCGCCCGCTGCCGGCCGGGATCGACACGACCGCCTACCGCATCATCCAGGAAGCCCTGACCAACGCGCTCAAGCACGGCGACGGAGTAAAGGCGGAGGTCACGATCCGATACGCGGACCACTATCTGCGGGTGGAGGTACTCAACACCGGGCCGAGCGTACTGTCCGGCATGAGCCACGCGCCCGACAACGCCACGGACCAGCCGCCCGCAGCGGACGGGGCAGGCCGTGGCCTGCTCGGACTGCGTGAACGAGCCACGCTCTACGGCGGCGATTTCGACGCCCGCAGACGCCTGGGAGGCGGCTACCGGGTCCGCGCCCGCATCCCCCTGAACCGCCCATGACGCCCACAGAACCCGCTCCACGCGTAGTGATCGCCGACGACCAGGAACTCGTCCGCACCGGATTCCGGCTGATTCTCACCGCCCGCGGGATCGATGTCGTCGCCGAGGCCGCAGACGGCGCCGAAGCGGTGACGGCCGTGCGCACGCTCCAACCGGACGTCGTACTCATGGACATCCGGATGCCCACCATGGATGGCCTGCAGGCCGCCCGACTGGTGATGCGCCACACCCCCCACTGCCGGGTGATCATGCTCACCACCTTCGACCTCGACCACTATGTCTACGCCGCCCTCGCTGCCGGTGCCAGCGGCTTCCTGCTCAAGGACGTTACCCCCGCCCACCTCGCCGCCGCCGTACGCCTCGTCGACACCGGCGACGCGCTGCTCGCGCCCTCGATCACCCGCCGGCTGGTCGAGCGCTTCGCCTCTGGAGACCCCCGCCATCAGCCCTCCCGGGCACTCGCCATCCACCGCGACCTGGCCGGCTTGACGCCACGCGAGCGCGAGGTCCTCACGCTCATGGGCCGTGGTCTGTCCAACACCGAGCTGGCTCAGACACTGACCCTGAGCGAGGCCACGGTGAAGACCCACGTGGCCCGGATCTTTGCCAAGCTCTCCCTTCGCGACCGGGCCCAGGCTGTCGTGATCGCCTACGAGACAGGGTTCGTCTCACCAGGTGAGTTCAACTGACCCTGGGTAATCAGCGGAATTGGGTGGTCTGAGAAGCCATCCGCTTACCGATCAACTGGCTTTGTCTGGTCGAACAAGGGTCCTGATCGGGTGATCGCGGTGCGGTTGGCGCATGAAGGCAGGGCCTCGCGGTAGCTCGGGGTTGTCGAAGCCAACGAGCTGTTCCGGGAGGCCCTGTTGCCGCAGTCTTTCGCGCTCGCGCCCGCGGAGTCCAACTCACCGTCTCTGCCGTGTGACTGCCTCGCGCACAGGTTCGGCAATGCGGCGGACGGTCCTGACCGCGCCCCGTACTACGGCTCCGACATGCCGGAGGCGGAATGGCAGGTCGTGCGGGCCTTGCTGCCCGTTCCGGCCTGGCTGGAAGGGCGGGGAGGCCGCCCGGAGGGGTATTGCCATCGGCAGATGATTGACGCGGTCCGCTACGTCGTGGACAACGGCGTCAAGTGGGCCAACCTGCCTGCCGATTTCCCGCCGTTCAAACGTGTGCACGCCTTCGCCCGCCGCTGGCAGATCCAGGGTCTGCTCACCGAACTCCACGACCGGTTGCGCGACCGTGTCCGGGCCAGGGAAGGCCGCGCGGTGGACCCGACCGCCGCGGTCGTGGACTCGCAGTCGCTGCGGGCAGCAGCCAACATCCCCCGCTCGACGTCCGGCTGGGACGGCGGGAAGAAGGTGGGCGGGCGCAAGCGACACCTGGTGGTGGACTGCCTGGGCCTGGTCCTGGCCGTCGCGGTGACCGCAGCGAGTGTGCAGGACCGCGACGCCGCAGTCGGGCTGTTGCAGCGGCTGCGAGGGCTGTACTTCTCCATCCGCCTGGTGTGGGTGTGTCAACTTAACGGCTGATCTTGGTTGTTGAGTTATCGCTGGTCGGTAGGGGGCAGGCGGCCATCGAAGGCGATCTGGAAGGCGTTCAGGGTGCCTTCCAGCGCATCGTCCAGCGGCGCCGGCCCTTGCCCGTCGGGTCCAGGCTCATCAGCGCCATGTAGACGCACTTCAACGCGGCGGCCTCTGTGGGGAAGTGGCCGCGGGCCCGAACGGCCTTGCGGATCCGGGCGTTCACGCTCTCAATTGCGTTCGTGCTGCAGATGACCTTGCGGATCTCGACGTCGAAGGACAAGAAGGGCACCATCTCGGCCCAGGCGTCGGACCACAGCTTGATCACGGCCGGCCGATTTCCTCGGCGATCACCGCAGCCGTGCGGCCGGCACGCAGGCCCTCGGCGATCGCGATGCGGTCGTTCTGGGTGAGGTATCGGTCGTCGACCGGTCTGTCGGGCAAGAGCATGCGTCCAGCCTTGATGAACCACAGCGAGCCCGCACTGGTGGATACGCCCACCCGGCGGGCAGCAGCTGCCCCTTTCAGGCCACCTCTACGCAGCTCGAAGTACTCCTTCGGCACCGCCAGCGGCAGCCGGTTGGCTCCACCTCGAGGCATAGGTCCGACTCCTTTCCGGTGTCGCAACCACCGATGGAAACCGCCCGCGGTCCAGCGGGCGGGACTGCCATTCCGCCATGCCCTCCATCACCTTGTCCGTGATCGTGGTGATGGTCTGCTTGGACACCCCCGCCCCGTACACCTCGGCCAGATGAGCTGATATCTCCCCGTGCGTGAGGCCCTTCGTGGACAGGGAAAGCACCATCTCGTCCACGCCGGTCAGTCGACGCTGCCGCTTCTTGACGATCTGCGGCTCGAAGGTGCCGGCGGTGTCGCGGGGCACCTTCACCTCGACCGGGCCGACGTAGGTCAGTACCGTCTTGGCCCGGGTGCCGTTGCGGCTGTTGCCGCTGTTCCTGCCGGCCGCGTCGTGCTTGTCATAGCCGACGTGATCGGTGATCTCGCCCTCCAGGGCGGACTCCAGCACCCGCCTGGTCAGCTGCTGCAGCAGCCCACCCTGCCCGGTCAGCTGCAGCCCCTCCGACCGGGCACGCTCCACCAGCATCGCGACGAGCTGCTCGTCGGACGCGGGCACAGGCTGCCCCGACTGGGCACTCTCGACAGGCTCCACGGTCTCCAACTCCACGGCGGTATCAGTCACTTGGCGTCTCTCCATGATCGTCGGATCCGCCGTTAGATTTACACTCCCGATCAAGCTCATCCCGGAGTAGGGCACCTGCTGTGGTGCTGGGGTAATGGCGGACCCGGTTGCCGTCACGTTGGCTGTTGATCAGCCCTGCTTCGCGGAGCACGCTGGCATGCTCGGAGGCAGTGGCCAGGGCGATGTCGGCACGGTGGGAAAGTTCGGCGGTGGTGAGGCCAGGGCAGGCAGCGATGGCGCGTAGGACGGAGGCGCGGGTGCCGCCGAGCAATCTGCCGAGCGCCCGCGAGTTACGGTGCGCCGATTCCGGTACTCCGGTTGCGACGAGCGGGTGAGCGGTGTCGGGGTCAAAGGGCAGGGGGTAGGCCAGTACGGGCCTGTCGCCGGTGTCGTTGCCCAGGCGCAGGCGGGGCAGGGGGCCGCAGAACAGCATCGGTGCTAGAAGGAGGCCGCGTCCTGCCAGGTCGATGTCGGCATCGGTCGGGGACGGCAGGGTGAGCACCGGCGGTTGCCATGTGACGGCGGGGTGCAGGTTTCGCAGGAGGGCGCCGACACCGCCACGGGTCAAGAGGGTGGCTTTTTGGCCGATGTGGGCGTCCAGAGCGGCTTGGATGCGGGGCTTGTGTGGGGTGATGGCGACCTGGTTCCAGGCGTCCAGCGCGTTGGTGACGGCGGTCATGGCGTCGGCGTCGCTGTCGGCGAGTCCGCGTACCCAGCCGGGCAGTCGGGACGTAGTGCCCAGGCAGGCAAGGTCGTTGCGGAGCTGTCGCACGGAGGTGGCGCGGATGGCCTCCAGGGCGGCGGCATCGCCTCCGCCGCGCAGGACCGGAGTGAGGAAGTCCGGGATCCAGCCGCCGGCCGGTATGAGGTCCCGGAGCGGGCGCACCGTGGCCGGAATCCGCCCGCGCAGGCTCGCACGCCACGGCGCGAAACGTAACTGCTGATCGGTACGGGCCAGCATCTGCAGGGCCAGCACGGCCTCGCTCATGGTGGGCAGCGTGTCACTGAGCGCGACGTTGGCCAGGTCGTCAATGGTGAAATGAAGCCGCAGCATCGTGTGCCCCCGTGCCGTCCCCGTTAAGTAACCACCAAAGCTACCGGTCGGTTTCGGGCTGGACCGAAACACTGTGACACCCCCGCCAGCCTCGTGCCAGGCTCGCATCGATGCCGATCAGAGTCGTCACAACTCACGGTATCTCGTGGATGCTGTGGGACTTTCAGTTTCCGGTGAGCGCCCAGAGCCGCCCCCTGACCACATGATTGGAGAATTCCGTTGACCCGACGCACAACCAGGCGGAACGCAAGTCGATCACCGCCCTGCTCATCGTGAGCTTCGCGGTGACGGGTTCGGTCATGAAGGCGCCAGCCGCCGAAACGGCGGTTACGGGTGCTCAGGCGATCTGGTGTGGACCGGTACCGCGCTCAACGGCACGGTTCACAACTCCTTCGATGGCGGGTCGTCCAGCTCCCCGGACGCGGCGTCTTCAGCTAGTACGGAGGCCCGTCGACGGGGAGCAATGCGTACCTGGGTGGGTGGGCGAGGACGCCCCCCGGGGCAAGCTCCTCACTGTCCAGTGTCCCCTTGGCGCTCCTGTAGTTGATCGCTTGCGGCAGATGTCTCGGCGGCAGTGATCAGACGCCTGCAATCGCCCTTCTACAGACATCCTCTGGTCGTACGGCAGCGGCAATCGATGAGACCTCCTTCCCTCGCCCTACGACACTAGCGGTACCTGTCGCCAGCCCCACTTCGCCGAGTCCCCAGCCTCCTGCTACTGACCCTCAACCCTGGAATGACCCGGAGGTCGCCAAGTGCGCAACTTCTTCAGACGGTTCGCGGTACCGGGAGCCTTCGTCCTCGCTGCCACGGGCGGCGTGACCGCGGCCGCCACCAACACAGCCTCAGCCAGCGGGGGGGGGTGTCCCGGCAACGAAGTGAGCGGATCGCCCTATGCTGTGGCCACCCCCGGAAGCGCCGTGTATAGCTACGTGCGCCTCTTCTACGACCCGTCCACAGGCAACAACTGCGCGGTCAATGTGAAGACGGGCAGCCTTTACGGCACACCGACCCTCACCAAGGTCAAGCTCAGCGTCTGCTCCGATCCCGCGCCCAGACCGTCCTGCCGCGGCTGGAACCTCCCCTCGCAAGAGGACCCGACCAACAACAGCACGCTGTACTCCTACTTCGCGGGACCGGTGACCGTGCCGGGCACCGGCCACTGCATCGCGGTGTATGCCGAGACCGACCGGACCACCAGCGACTACGCCGTCTACTGGAGCGGCGCTCACCACTGCGGCTGACACGGCTCCCCCGGCTCCAGGGAGGGTGAGTGAGAGAAGAAATTCAGGATCGTCGGCTGTCCTGGGAGCCTTCGTGCTGTCCCCCAGTAACTGTGCGATCAGGAGACCTTCGTCATTTCCCGGGCGTTCTATTCGGAGGGGCGCGCTTGCTTCCGGGTGGGCTTCAGGAACTACCCCTGAAATGCGGTTAGCGCCGCACCGAGCCCACTTCGACAAAGGCGAAGAGTGCGAGTGTGCGTCCAGCAATGTCCCGGAATTCGGGGCGGTCAACGTAACAAACTACGCGGAAAGGGAAGACTCATTATGCTTGCAACCCTCAGTAAGGCGCGTCTGCAGAATGGCCCGACACGCCGAATTGTGTCCCTGGCTGCGGCAGTGGTGGTGGCAGGGGTGACCGCGGTCGCCGCATCTGGCACGGCCAGTGCCTACAACAACTGCGGCGAGGTGGGGGTGTACTACTGCCAGGCAGTCACCGGCACTGCTGGTGGGGTCAGGCTGGCCACAACTCTCGGAGCCGACCACCACGAGTATGCCCAGGCGTGGGGCACTTCGGGCGCTTCGAACTGGGCCTACTACATGGACCGCTCCTCCGACGGGGGTGCTACCTGGCAAGGCTGGATAGACCCGGTCTACAACACGAGTGAGTGGACGGGTGAAATCGATGGCGGGCTCTATGACGGGCCCCCGTACGTGACCCGTGCATGCATCACCGACTTCCACACGTACGTCTGCACCGCATGGCACTGACCCGAAGGCCGGGGAGACGGGGTGAGTTTCCGAGGGCCGGTTGACAGCACTACGGCCAGTCGTGAGCCGATCGCCCGCCCTGCAGACGCCGCCGGCCGAGAAAGTGGAACAGAGAGATTCCTGGCGGCGGCCCGTGGCGCCAGCGGCTATGCCCTCGTTGTACACAGTCAGGGCCATGGCACGACTGCCACCCGGCGGCGCGCCATTGACGCGATACCAACCGAAGTATGATAATCTCGCGAAATTTCGACGAAAGGATCGCAGTGGGAGTCAAAAAATGCTTTAAGGCAGCAATAATAGCAGCGGGTGCTGCAAGCGCACTCGCCGTGTCCGCGACCAACGCATTCGCGGACACGGGAACCGGGGCCCTGTCAGCCAACGGCTGCAACGGGCGACTGATCGCTACGAGTAACCACTATGCGCTCGGGCACGTCGACGGCGCCTGCTGGGTTACTCTCCAGCAGACCAACGTCACCAACGGCGGCCTGCTGACGCTTCCTTGGTCCCTCAACAACACTCAGGCTGAGTACTACAACGACGGCATCCATTACCTTCGGGTGTGTATCGAAGGAATGACCAGCGGCCAGGTTGCTTGTGGCGCCTGGATCTCTGGCCCCTGATAGTCAGGCTTCCTCGGCCAAGCGGGTGTGCTCCGCATGCCGGCGGCCGCATCCCCGGGGCAGGTGTCTCGGGGATGCGGCCGCGATCCGACCAGGATCACGCGGTGAGCGTGACGTCGGTGGTGCCGATGGCCCGGCGGATCGGGATTGGTGCCCCCTTCTTCCGCTTGGGGGCGGGCTTGGGCAGCTCCCTCACGGGCCGGAAGACGCTGCCCGTCCGGCCGGTGACGTCTCGCCAACGGGTCTCGAAGGATTTCCGCTGCTTGTCGACGACGCCGACGGGTGCGGCGACGAGGAAGGCTTCGGCGCAGGTCAGGCCGTCGGTGGACAGCAGGTAGTGGGCGCGGCGGATGTGGAGTGCTCGCCGATGGTGAGCTTGACGTCCGCGTTCTTCGACGCGTAGCGGCGCACGAGCATCTCGGCGGTGAACCGGTCGCCGACCCACATGGTGCGCAGGGAGCGCCAGGACTGGCCTTTCTTGACCTTGCCGCGGCAGCCGTCGGGGCCGGAGCACCAGGGCGCGTGCTTGATGGGCTCCCCCGTCTCGTAGTCGGCATAGGCGCCCTGGGGGTGGTTGCGCCGGCAGCGGGCGGTGCGCTCCTGCTGGCACCACCACTTGGGGCGGGTGCACTTGTTCCCGTGGTGGGTGCGGCAGTCCTTGGTCCGGCCGATGAAGGTCATGCGGCGGATCTCGTAGACGGCGTACTCGGCCTGGTCCAGGGCGGTTTCGAAGGTGGTCAGGACGGCGTTGTTGCGGCCGTCCTCGGCGAGCCGCTGGTAGAGCGAGCCAGCGAGGCCGTAGAGCGACATGTGCTCGTTGAGGGCCTGCGAGACGAACTCCATGCGGAGGACCTCGGCGGCGACGTGCGGGTGTTCGCGCAGCCGCTCTTCGTGCCGGTCGCGGGAGGCGCAGACCCCGCTGACGGGGCACTGCGAACAGTAGGACTTTTTGATCTTCTCGCCGAGCTGTTCGTAGACGTAGGCCTCGACGGCGGCCCGGTCCATGCGGGCCAGGATCAGCGGGTAGTGCGGCTCGCAGATGGTGCGCCCGGCCTTGGTGTTGTGGTCGCGCTGGATCTTGCTGTCCTTCTCGGCGCGGCCCATTTCGTCGTAGTGGTAGCCGATGACGCGGCGGTAGGAGGTGGTGCCGAACTCTGCGGCTGCCCAGTGGTCGAGGACCCAGACTTTGAAGAGGATGCTGCTTCTCTGCACTAAGAACTCCTAACAGAATGCTGCAACTTACCTTGGAATGTTGGTGTCTGATGGGTTGTTAGCCTGCACGTGAGAAGGGGCGAGCAGCCGCCGTGGA
>NZ_JBIWPO010000076.1:0-5475 GCF_044768275.1 Streptomyces sp. NPDC101152
GTACAGGGCGCGGGTGGTGCTGTGTGCGGCGACGCAGGGAGTGCCGCCTGCTGCGTAGATGTCACAGGGCCCCTGGGTGGCGGCCTGCGAGGTGGTGGCCGTCGCGGTGAGCAGGCCCGCGGCGAGCGCGGCGGTGGCACCGGCCGCCAGTAGGGCGCGTCTGGCGCTGCGGATCCATGGTGGCTTGATCATGAAAAAAGGTTCCTTCACAGGGTGGGGTGCAATGGCGTTGAGGAACCCCGATGCCCGGCCGTGATGCGGGCGGTGCGGGTTGCGTTGACGCCTCCGGGTCCGGTGCGGCTTCGGCCCTCTGCGGTACCGGACCCGGGGCTGGTTGCCTGTCAGCTCCAGGGGGAGGCGGCGAGCCAGCTGGTGTCCTGGGCCCACGACGAGGTGTTGTCCCAGGCGTTGCTACCGCCGTCGCTTGCGACGTAGCCGGTGAAGCTGTAGTGACGGATGTACTTGGCCGGGTAGTTGAAGGACTGCAGTGAGTAACCCGTGCCGCTGTTACCCGGCTTGGAGCAGAAGGTGGCGTCGGCGGCGAACTGGCTGGTGCCGTCATTGGGCTGGAGGTGGAGCTGGAAGGCGTAGTGCCTGAGGTAGCTGCCGGGGGTGTTGGCCGATTCGAAGGAGACGCAGTTGCCGTTGGCCAGGCCGGCGCGGACTGTCCAGGTGGCGTCGCCCTTGACGGTGGTCGAGCTGCTGGAGGTCACCGGCGCGATCACGACCTTGTCGTCGCTGGTGTCGTGCTGGAGGTAGTCGCCGGTGCAGCAGGATGTGGTGGCCTGCAGCGACACCTTCGCGCCCGGGGTGAAGGGGGTGGTGGTGCTGTAGCCGGCCGCTGTGATGTTGGCCTGGACCGCCGCGTCGGTGGCGTCCGAGGGGTAGCCCTTGACCATGGCGCCCTCGTAGAAGGTGCCGGCGCTCGCGTTGTGGTTGGTCTGGCAGCAGTCGCCGCCGCTGCCGAGGATGATCGCGCCCTGCTTGTGCATCGGGCTCCATCCGCTGGGCAGCGCGCCGCTGTAGAGCTGCGTCAGGCTCCCGGACTGGGCGTTGGCACCCTTGAGCGCCATCTGGGTGGTGCCGTTGTTCTTGAACATCGCGGTGACGAACCGGCTGGTCTCGGAGACCTGGCCGGGGTTCCATGCCTTGCTGCCACCGCTGAACAGGCCGTTTTCGATGTCCGCCTGCACCCACGGCCCGGTTCCGCTGCAGCCGCCGAACCAGCATTCGTTGCTGAAGTTGATCGCGTCCATGGCGCCGTTGCCGTCGGCGTGGTGGTCGGTCTCGGTGTTGCCGTAGTCGAAGCAGCAGCCGGCGTTGAAGTGCGTGCCGCTGGTGATCATGTACTCGCCCTCGGGTGAGCTGCCGGTCGGCACGCCCCCGGCGGAGTTGTAGGCGAAGTAGCTGTTGCCGGGGTTGATGTACAGCGCGTAGGCCTTCTGACCGCCCACGCTCACTGCTTCGGTGGTCGCGGTGGCCGCCGTGTCGGCGCCACCGGTACCGCCGGGTCCTTGGTAGACGAGCGTGTTGCCGCCGCCGGTCTCATCGTAGAGGCGGGTGATGGTGCAGGTGGTGCCCGCGCAGAAGGAGTCCTGGGCCGCGGCGTCGGCGACACCTCCGGCGGACAGTACACCGATGTCCCGCAAGGTGTTGTCGGATGCCCGTTGCACCTGGTAGAGCGGGCCGTTGTAGGAGGCGAACAGCGCGCGGGTGGTGCTGTGCGCGGCGACGCACGGCGTGCCACCCGCCGCGTAGATGTCGCAGGGTCCCTGGGTGGCGGCGTTCGAGGCGCCACTGAAGGCGACTAGGCCGGCGAAGGCGAGCGCCACCGCGGCCAAGGAGCTGACAAGCCTCTGGCGTAGTCGGCGAAACATGTGCAGCGCGGGCACCATGAACTCCCTTGTTCATCGATGGGACAGCAAGCGGCGCCCAAGCGGTTTGCGGTGTGCTGGTGGGGCGCGTAGGGCGGTTGACGTGGGGTCGGGGGAGGGCGGACGTGTCGGCGCGAGCGGCTCCGCCGACAATTGTTAGCGCTAACAATTTTGCGGACCGAAGGCCGACGCTCGGTCCTTCGGATTAAGCCATGACTATCGGCAAACTCCGGATCGACGTCAAGATGTCGGCGCGGATCGTTTCACTCTGGATGGTCACATCGGTCTTCGGGTGGAAGCCACAGGCGCATGTCCGTCCGTGCCAGTCCTACCCTCGTCTTACCTGCATGCTCTGCGCGAAGCCTTGACACTCACTCCTCGCGGCTTCTAGCTTCCGATCCGCTGAGGCGATGCGATCCATTGCCCGACCCCGCCCCCCGGCTGCCCGCTCTCTCCTATTCCTGCCCCCGAAGGCCGGCCGCCACAGGCCCACTTCTTCAAGGACGTCAACTGATCCTCACCCAAAATGTGTGCGCACACATCGTTCTCGGTACCCCGTCGGGGCGCCCTCCTGGGCGGTGCTTGACGGCGTGGCCACCGAGGCCGTCCCGGTCCTGTGGCTCTCCGCACGGCCACCGACCGGACCGCGGTGGTCACTTTCCCGGCCGTGTTGCCAGGACCGCCGGGGCCCGCGGTACGGCGGCTGCTGGAGGCCGGCACGCGGAAACGGACTGAGAGGCAGGCGGGCGTCCCGTGTGCCCTGGGTTTCCCGGTCCGTTGCCACACTCACGTCCCGCTGCCGGTCTCGGGACCGAACGGCCGGGCAGCTCGGGAATCGTCGGGTGATGCCACCGAGAACTCCGCCGACTGCAGCCGGCTCGTCTTGGTGTCCACCGGGCCGGTCGGCACGGCGTGCACACGCACGCCCCGTTCGGTCGGCAAGGCACGCGGCGACTGCGTCAGGGACGACGCCGCCGCCTTGGACACCGAGGAGGACGCGATGGGCGGGAACGGGGCGAAGCTGTCGGTCGACAGATTGTCGACGATCGCTCCCTTCGAGGCCAGCAGCAGCGGGAGGAATGCCCCGGTACCTCATAGGTGCCGAAGATTGGCGGCGAGGTGCCGTTCCCCTCGCTCCAGGAGTCGAGGCCTCGGCGCGCGGCACTGCTCGCGGAGCAGAGAGCTGTCCGACCCGCAGCGACTCGCCGCGAACCTGTCCGGCTCCGATATCGGTTCGGCACCCCATGCCTTCGGCGTCAACGAATGGGAACGCCACGGCACAGTAAAGTGATTGAGTGTCGATTACTGCTTCTTGACGGAGTGTTTTCTCCAGCTTTCTCGGATTCCACGGCATGGTGTGCCTGGGGGGCTTGCTGACGCCCTATGGACTGGCGCCGACGCGCTCTCCGTTCGGTTGCCCAACTGGTGGGCGGGTTCCCTTACTTGGTCGTCGACCAGTGGAAACAGGGTGCGGGTGGGATAGGGGCGGTCGGTGTGCGGGGGTGGCGGCCTCTTCTTGTGAGAAAGCTGTCTGCTTCCATTGACCTGAGCCTGTCAAATCTGGTTTGCTCTCCCGCGTCTGACAACGCATCACCATTCGGCACCAGATGCAGCAGTACGAATCCTTCTCACTGCTATTCCCTTCGTTCGGACCAGGACTCGGCCCACCGCGGATTCCCTTGCCGTGCGTGAGTTGCCCCGTCCCGTTCCGCACGGAACCGGCGTCAGCGTCGACAGCCGGAGTCGGCCACCGGGAGGACCGCCGCCCCCCACGGCCGGGGGCGTGATGCGCCATGTCGACATCCCTGCACACCACCTCCGCCGAACCGACGGCGGAGGTCCGCGCGAAGAAAGGTCCCCATCACCCATGGGTACTCCCCACATACGCGGCGCAGCCCGAGCGACCCTCGCCGGTCTCGCCTCGTTGTCCCTGGCCACAGGCGTGGCCCTCGCCTTCACACCTCCGGCGACAGCAGCCCCCCAGGCCACGACGCAGGCGGCGAGACCGAACCCGTACAGCCCCGCCTACCAGCACCCGTACCGGCACGGCGTCATTCCGACCATCCAGCGGAACGCCAAGATGAAGTCCTGGGCGGCGAACCAGCCGGCCGCCACCGCGGCTACCGGACCACAGACGCTGTCCTACGGCGGCGGCATCGACGGCATCGGCGTCCAGAGCGGTCACTCCAAGGTCTACCTGGTCTTCTACGGTTCCCAGTGGGGCACCCAGAGCACCAACAGCAGCGGCGACGCCACGTTCTCCGGCGACCCGGACGGTGCCGCCCCGGTGACCCAGGAGATGTTCAAGGGCATCGGCACCGGGAACGAGCGGTGGTCCGCAGACCTCACCCAGTGGTGTGACGGGCCCAACGTGTCGTCGGGCGCCACCAGTTGTCCGTCCAACGCGAACTTCATCCCGTACCAGAGCGGCGGCGTGCTGTCCGGCGTGTGGTACGACAACTCGGCGGCCTCACCGAGCGCCGCGACCGGCCACCAGCTCGGCGCCGAGGCCGTCAAGGCGGCCGGACACTTCGGCAACACCACCGCCGCGTCCAACCGCGACGCGTACTACGTCGTGCTCTCGCCCCACAACACCAACCCCGACAACTACCAGGGCCAGTACTGCGCCTGGCACGACTACAACGGCGACAGCACCCTGACCGGCGGCCCGGTGTCCTCCTCCTACGGTGACATCGCGTTCAGCAACCAGCCCTACAACATGGACTCCGGCTCCGGTTGCGGCGTCGGATTCGTCAACTCGCCGGGAACGCTCGACGGTTGGACCATGACGCTCGGCCACGAGTGGCACGAGATGATGTCCGACCAGAACCCGGCCGGCGGCTGGACGAACCACACCGGCAGCTCGTACGACGGCCAGGAGAACTCCGACGAGTGCGCCTGGATCTCGCCCGGCAGCGCGGGCGGGGCGGCCAACGTCACGATGGGCACCGGCACCTTCGCCGAGCAGGCGAGCTGGTCCAACGACACCAACAACTGCGCCATCACCCACGCGATCGTCGGCGGCGGCACCGGTGGAGGCACCGGCGGCGGCACCCTCACCAACGGCACCTTCGAGACCGGCAGCCTGTCGAGCTGGACCACCAGCGGCAGCACCTCCGCCACCACCTCGGCGGCGCACAGCGGCAGTTACGGTGCGATGGTCGGAGCGACCGGCCCGACCAACACCTCCTCGCTCACCCAGTCCTTCACGGCCCCGTCCGGCAGCAGCAAGGTCTCCTTCTGGTACAACGTGACCTGCCCGGACACCGTGACCTACGACTGGGCGACGGCCACCCTCCAGGACACCACCGCGGGCACCACCACCACGGTCCTCGCCAAGACATGCACCCAGGGTGCAGGCTGGAAGCAGGTCTCCGGCAGCGTGACCGCGGGCCACAACTACACCCTCACCCTCACCAACAAGGACGACAACTACGCGGGTGACCCGACCTACACCTACTACGACGACGTGACGGTCTCCTGACCCTCGAACGTCGCGGTGGGGGGGGGGCCGCCGGCCCCCCCCCCCCCCCCCCCCCCCCCCCCCCCCGACGGGCACCCCCGGGGGCCCGGGGGGCTCACGGCCCGGGGCATGCGCCCC
>NZ_JBIWPO010000076.1:5485-24597 GCF_044768275.1 Streptomyces sp. NPDC101152
AACACGCCCCACACCTCCGCGGGGCACGGGACCCACCCCAACAACGTCGACGTGGCGCTCTCGGCCCCCGCGGGGGGGGGGGGGGGGGCGGCCCCCCGCCCCCCCCCCACTCCCGTCCCCGCAGCCACACCTGACGGACTCCCCGGAGGGCCCGTGTATCTCTCGTCCGGGCGCATGCGCCCCGCCGGCCGCACACTGCGCGCCGGCCTCGTCGCCGTGGCGGCGGCAGCCGCCCTGGGCGCCTGTTCGTCAGGGACCGCGAACTCCACGTCCTCGCAGCCCGGTTCCGCCACATCGACCACGTCATCCACGGCGTCCGCACACCCGGTCGTCCTCGACGAACGGGCACGGGGAACCACGGTCCGGGTGAGCACCGGCACGCATGTCGTGGTGCGCCTGCACAGCACCTACTGGTCGCCTCCCGCAGCCTCGGACCCGGGGGTGCTCACCTCCACCGGAGGCGGAACCACTCCCGCGGCCACCTGCCCGCCCGGCCGCGGGTGCGGGATCTCGTCCGAGCAGTTCACCGCCCTGCGGCCCGGCACCGCGCACATCACCGCGCGACGCGACTCGTGCGGCGAGGCGATGCGCTGCCCGCCGGGCCAAGGACGCTACGACGTCACCGTGACGGTCAGCCGGTGACGCAGCCGGCCGTCAGGCCGGCGACGAGTCACTCCAGCGGTTCGAGGAACGTCAGCACCGAGGCGTCCTCCTCGATCAGGGGGGCGAGGGCGGCGTTGAACGGGACGCCGTAGGGAGCCTTCAGGTGGGTGCGGAAGGCGTCCTCGTCCCGGTACACCTCGAAGATCCAGAAGGCGCGCGGGTCGTCCGCCTTGGTGTAGCTGTCGAAGGCGAGGTTCCCTTCCTCCTCGCGCACCTTCTTGGCATAGTCCCGCAGCAGGAGGGCGATCTCACCCTCCGCCCCCTCGCGGGCGGTGAACTCGGCGTACAGGGTCTTCGTCACGATGTCGTGTTCCTTCCTCGAAGCCCGGTCAGCCGGCTTCCGGGACGAGCTTCTTCGCGCCCGTCATGATGGCCACCGCGTCCTCCATGGAGTGCGACTGCGGAGTGATGACCCCCGCGCAGCCGCCGAGACGCTGGATGTGGATGCGGTCGGCGACGTCGAAGACGTTGGGCATGTTGTGGCTGATGAGGATGACGCCGAGACCCTGGTCGCGCAGGTCGCGGACCAGCTTGAGGACCTGTCCCGTCTCACGGACGCCGAGGGCGGCGGTGGGTTCGTCGAGGATGACGACCCGGCCGCCGAAGGCGCCCGCGCGGGCGACGGCGACCGACTGGCGCTGACCTCCGGAGAGGGTCTCCACGGCCTGGTTGATGTTCTGCAGGGTGCTGATGCCCAGCCGCTTGATGTGGTCGGACGCCTGCTTCTTCATCTCGCCGGTGTCGAGCATGCGGAACACCGAGCCGAGCACGCCCTTGCGGCGGATCTCACGCGCCAGGAACAGGTTGCTGGCGATGTCCAGCGCCGGGGCGACGGCCAGGGTCTGGTAGACCGTTTCGATGCCGGCCTCACGGGCGTCCTGGGGCCGCTTGAAGCTGACCTCCTCGCCGTCGACGAGGATGCTGCCCTGGTCCGGGACGAGGGCCCCCGACAGGCACTTGATCAGGGTGGACTTGCCGGCGCCGTTGTCGCCGATGACGGCGAGGACCTCGCCGGGGTAGAGGGTGAGGTCGACGTCGTTGAGGCCGACGACCCTGCCGAAGACCTTGACCAGGCCCTTGGCCTCGAGCACGGGGGCGGTGGGGGTCGTCACGACTTCACACTCCGGATCCACTGGTCGACGGAGACAGCCGCGATCACCAGGATGCCGACTGCGAGGACTTGGTAGTTGGGGTCGATGCCCGCCAGCGCGAGGCCGTTGACGAAGACCTGGACGATGAGCGCGCCGATCAGCGAGCCGATGACCACGCCGCGACCGCCGAACAGGCTGGTCCCGCCGATGACGACGGCGGTGATGGACTGCAGGTTGGCGTTGAGACCGCTGTTGGGGTCGCCGCCGCCGACCCGGCCGACGAGGATCCAGGCACCCACGGCGATCGCGACACCGCCGACCAGGTAGGCGCTGAGCAGCACCCGGTTGACGGAGATGCCGGCCAGGCGCGCGGCCTCGAGGTCGTCGCCCACGGCGTACAGGTGCCGGCCCCAGGCGGTGTAGCGCAGCGCGTAGCCGATCACCACGTACAGGGCGATCATGAGCAGGACGCCGTAGGTGAGGTTCAGCTGGCCGATGGAGATCGTCTCGCCGCTCCACATGAGGATGTTGCCCGGCTGCAGGGAGACGGTCTGGCCCTTGGCGTAGATGAGCGTGATGGCGGTGAAGACGCTGAGGGTGCCGAGGGTGACGATGAACGGCGGCAGCTTGATCCTCGTGACCAGCATTCCGTTGACGGCCTGCGCGGCGACGGCGACGGCCGCTCCGGCGAACAGGGCCAGGACGCCCGGCAGGTGGTTGTCCGCGACGAGCTTCGACATCAGCAGCGAGGCGAGCACCATGACCGCGCCGATGGACAGGTCGATGCCGGCGGTGAGGATGATGACGGTCTGTCCGACGGCCAGCGAGCCGATGACGGCGACCTGCTGGGCGACGAGCGAGAGGTTCTGCAGCGCGTAGAAGCGGTCGTTGACCAGGGAGAACACGATCGCGGCGAGTACCAGGACGATCGCCGGGCTGAGGGCCGGCTGACGGTGCAGCACGGAGTGGATGCGCTGGGCCGGTGTGGCGGGCCGGTTGAGGAACTCCTCCGCCGGTGCCGGTGTGGCTTGACTGTCCACGTGGGTGGTCACAGGGGGTCCTTCCGGATTTTCCTCGTGCGGGCCTTCGTGCGGGCGCATGGGCTTGGGTGGGCGGGTGCGCCGCCGGGGTCGGGTCCGGCGGCGCACCGGCTCGGACGGGGTCAGCTGCCCCAGCAGGCGGACGCGGCCTGCGACGGGGACTGGACCGTCAGACCGCCGACGGACTTCGCGGCGACCAGGGCGGTGCCGGTGTCGTAGAACGACTTGCCGTTGGTCACGCTGGGCTTGCTGCCGCCGCGGGCCAGCTTCGCGATGGAGCTGACGCCGAGGGCGGCCATCTTGCCGGGGTACTGCACGGCGTCGGCCGCGAACTCGCCGCTCGTGACGTTCTTCAGGCCGGAGCAGCTGCCGTCGATCGCGTAGATCGCGACGTTCTTCTCCTTGCCCGCCGCCTTGAGGGCGTTGTACGCACCCTCGCCCGCGGGCTCGTTGATCGCGTAGACGACGTTGATGTCCGGGTTGGACGACAGGCAGTTCTCCATCGCGGTGCGTCCGCCGTCGATGGCGCCCTGCGTGGGCTGGTGGCAGGCGATCTTGTACGTGCCGCCCTTGCCGCCGGTGTACTTGCCGGACTTGGCTTCCTTGGCGTTCTCGGTCTTGCTGCCCGGGTCGATGCCCATGCCCTCCAGGAAGCCGTGGTCGCGGTCGATGTCGACGGAGACGACCTGGTTGTTGAACAGGTCGAGCATGGCGATGACCGCGGGCTTGCCGTTCAGGGCCGCCGCAGCGTACTGGCCGTCGAGCTTGCCGGCCTGCTCGTTGTCGGTGGCGTAGGTGATGTCCGCGACGCTCGGCGGGTTGGGGGCGGTGTCCAGGGCGATCACGAACAGGCCGGCCTGCTTGGCGCGCTTGAGCGCGGCGTTCACGGCGTCGCCGTTGGTGGTGATCAGGATGCCCTTGTCGCCGCGCGAGATGGCGTTGTCGATGGCGGTGATCTGCGTCTGGGTGTCGCCGTCGGTGTTGCCGGCCGCCACCGTGAGGCTCACGTTGTCCTTGCCGGCCTGGGTCTTGGCGTCCTTCTCCATGCTCACGAAGTACGGGTTGCTGAGCGTCTTCAGGATCAGCGAGACGCCCACCTTCCCGCCGCCGCCCGAGCCGGAGGCGGAGGAGCTCGAGTTGGAGGAACCGCAGGCCGCGAGGGTGGCGCCGAGGCACACGGTGATGCCGATCGCCGCCGCCCTGGTGCGCCGACTGCGGCGGCCCGACGCCTGCGTGATGGAGAAGTTCATAACCTGATCCCTTTCGGAGCCGTCCCTTGGCCGACGCTGAGACAACGTTGACTGACCGGGATACTGGGCCCGTATGGACGAGTACGTCAAGGCACTGGTAGACATGCGTCCGCAACGAGTAGGTAACGCGCAACCGGTTGGAGACAACGATGACTCAGGGCGAGCCGCCGCCCCGGTCCCCCCGCAGCCGCCCCACCATGCGTGAGGTCGCCGCGCTGGCCGGCGTGGCCATCAAGACGGTCTCGCGCGTGGTCAACGGGGTCCCGACCGTCGATCCGGCCATCGCCGCCCGGGTGCGCGAAGCGGCCGACAAGCTGGGCTACCGGCCCAACCTCACCGCCAGCAGCCTGCGCCGCGGCGACGGCCGTACGGCCACGGTCGGGATGCTCGTCGAGGACGCCGCCAACCCGTTCTCGGCCGCCCTGACCCGCACCGTCGAGAACGTGGCCCGCAAGCGCGGAAGCCTGGTCCTCGTCGGCAGCCTCGACGAGGACCAGGCACGCGAGCGGGAGCTGGCCCAGGCCCTGATCGACCGGCGGGTCGACGGCCTGGTGATCGTCCCGGCCGGCCGCGACCACAGCTACCTGATCAGCGAACAGCGCTCGGGCACCTGCATGGTCTTCGTCGACCGCGAACCCAGCCTGCTCGACGCGGACGCCGTCGTCTCCGACAACCGGCAGGGCGCCATCACCGCGGTCGACCACCTGCGGAAGGCCGGCCACCGCCGGATCGCCTACCTCGGCGACCGGGTCACCATCTCCACCGCCGCCCAGCGCTTCGACGGCTACCGGCACGCCCTGGAACTCGCCCACCTCGAGTACGACGACGAGATCGTCCGCCATGTCGGCTCCAGTGAGGGCGCCGCCATCGCCGCGACCGAGGAACTCCTCGCCCTGCCGAACCCGCCCACGGCGCTGTTCACCAGCCAGAACTTCGTGACCATCGGCGCCGTCCGCGCACTGCGCGCCCTCGGCCTGCAGGACCGGGTCGCCCACCTGGGCTTCGACGACTTCCCGCTGGCGGACATCCTGAGCCCGGGGATCTCCGTCATCGCCCAGGACATCGAGGAACTGGGCAGAACGGCCGCCGAGATGCTCTTCCGCAGGCTCGACGGCGACGAGTCACCCACCACCACCGTCACCGTGCCGACCCGGCTGATCGAGCGGGGCTCCGGCGAGATCAGAGCCGGAGGACGCCATGACTGAAACGCCACCCACCACGGGCCGGCCGCCCACCGTGACCGTGATCGGCGAAGCCCTCATCGACATGGTCCAGCTCCAGGCACCCGGCGACTACCGAGCCCACCCCGGCGGCAGCCCCTTCAACGTCGCCATCGGTCTCGCCCGCCTCGGCCACCGCACCTCCCTCATGGCACGCCTCGCCGACAACGCCTTCGGCCGCATGCTGCGCGCCCACGCGACCGCCGAGAGCGTCGACCTGACCCGCTCCCCGCGGGCCACCGAACCGACCACCCTGGCCGTGGTCTCCATGGACCCGCAGGGCCGGGCCAGTTACGACTTCTACCTGGACGGCACCGCGGACTGGCAGTGGACCGAGGCCGAGACCGCCCGCATCCCCACCGACACGGCCGTGCTGCACTTCGGCTCCGTCGCCTCCTGGACCCTTCCGGGCGGCGAGCACATCCACACCGCCGCCGAACGGCTGCGCGCCGACAACGCAGCGCTGATCAGCTACGATCCCAACATCCGCCCCGCCCTGCTGGGCGAGGCGGAACGCGGCAGAAGGGCCGTCGAGCGCAGCGTCGCAGTGGCCCACGTCGTCAAGGCCAGCCGCGAGGACGTCGAGTGGCTCTACCCGGGCACGCCGATCGAGCGGATCGCCGCCCGATGGCTGGACCTGGGCGCGCTCCTCGTCGTGATCACCGACGGCCCGGACGGCGCCCACGTCTTCCCCGCCGACGCGAAGCCCTTCAGCCGTCCCGGCCGCAAGGTCGCCGTGGTCGACACCGTCGGCGCGGGCGACGCCTTCACCGCCGGTCTGCTCGGCGCCCTGCTCCGCCGCGGGCTGCACACCCCGCGGCATCTCGCCGCCGTCGAATCCGCTGTGCTTGCTGCCGCCGTCGACGACGCGGTCCTGGTCTCCGCCCTCACCTGCGAACGCATGGGCGCCGACCCGCCCACCGCGCTTCCCCGACCCGACCGGCCCGCCGACGCATCCCTGACGGAGGCGGACTTCACCTTCGACCCGGGCGAGCGCGACCGTACGCCGGACCCCGTACAGGCGCTCCAGAGCTGACTGCCCGGGCCAACACCGGCCCTTGCCCCGGTCAAGGACCGGTCATGGGGGAGGAAGGGGGATCGGCGCGGGGTACCCTGTGTGAGGTTTGATCAGAGACCCCGTTCCGTGCGGCGCCATCACGGGCACACACCTCACGGGGAACCGCACGCTCTCGGCTGCCCTTTTGCCGTACGGCGGCCACGCCTGTCGCGTGGATGGGATCGGGAGGAGGCGACATGGACAGTAGTCCGGGCCATAGTCGGCCCACCTCCGCGTTGTCCGCGCCGTCCTTCCGCGGCCCGCGACAGCCCGTCCTTCCCTGAGCTCTGCGTCCGTCATCCGACGCGCCCTTATCCGGCAGCGCGTCGGCGTGCCCTGCGCCGCCCGATCAGGGAAGCAAGCGGGCTGCCCACGGCCGCCGAGTTGCCTCGCCATGACGAGGCAAAGGGGTGTTTACCTTGGCTGCCCATACTCTGCTCATGTCCACCTCAGCACGCCTGCGCGACCGCAGGGTCAACCTGGAACGCCGTGCCACCGCGTCCAAGGCGGTCCGCAACTCACTGGTGTCGGTCGCCGGGCTCGTCGGGGGACCGGTCACCAACCAGTCCGGTGAGGAGGTCGGGCGCGTCGCCGACGTCGTCGCCCGGCTGTACGGGCCCGAGCCGTACCCGCCCGTCACGGGGCTGATCCTGCGCATCGGCCGACGCCGGACCTTCCTGCCCGCGCACGCTGTCGGCAAGCTGCAGGCCGGGCACGTGCGCCTGCGCACCGCGCGGGTCGACCTGCGCGACTTCGCCCGCCGCCCGGGCGAGGTGCTGCTCGCCAAGGACGTACTCGACCACCAGCTGGTCGACGTGGACGGGGTCCAGGTGACCCGCGCCGCAGACCTGTACCTGACGCCCCTCCTCGACCAGGTCGTGCTGGTCGGAGTGGACGTCTCGCTGCCCACCCTGTTGCGCCGGCTCGGCCCCCGCCGCTGGCAGACGCGGCCGACACCGGAGCGGGTGCTGGACTGGCAGGCGGTGGCGCCCTTCGCCGAACAGGCCACCGAGGGGCCGCCCGAGGTACGGCTGCGGGCCTCCCGAACCGCCCTGCACCGGCTGCGCCCCGCGGACCTCGCCGACATCCTCGAGGACCTCGGTCGCGCCGAACGCCAGCAGCTGCTGGGCTGGTTGGAGCCGGAGCAGGCCGCCGACGCCCTGGAGGAGATGGAGCCGGCGGAGCTGGAGAACCTGCTGCGCGAGGCCCAGCCGGAACACGCGGCCCGGCTGGTGGACGAGATGGAGCCGGACGAGGCCGCCGACGCCCTGCGGGATCTGACCGGCGAGGAACGCGAGGCGCTGCTGACCCGGATGCCGGCGGGCGAGGCGGCGGAGCTGCGCCGGCTGCTGACCCACCGGGAGGGCACGGCGGGCGGTGCCATGACCACGCTGCTGGTCACCGCCCGACGGGACGAGAGCGTCGCCGACGTCCGGGGACGGCTGGCCGAGCAGGCCGAGCACCGGACGGAGATCGACGCCGTCGCCGTCGTGGACGACGAGGGCAGGGTGGCGTGCGACATCCCCCTGTTCGACCTGGCGGTCGCCGAGGACTCCGCGCCGGTGGCCGATCTGGTGATCTGGCGGGCGCAGTTCGGCCCGCCCGTCACCGTCCGTCCCGACACCCCGCTGAGTGAGGCCGCCGACCAACTGGTCACCGCCCGTGCCTCCTCGCTGCTGGTGCTCGACGACGGCGACCGCCCGCTCGGCCGGATCCTGGCCGACGACCTGCTCGACGCCATGCTGCCCGAACGCGGGCGCCTGCACTTCCGGAGGTTCCTGCAGTGACCCGCGAGCTCGACGCCGCTCCCGCGGCA
Source organism: Streptomyces sp. NPDC101152 (assembly GCF_044768275.1). Lineage (NCBI taxonomy): Bacteria > Bacillati > Actinomycetota > Actinomycetes > Kitasatosporales > Streptomycetaceae > Streptomyces > Streptomyces sp. NPDC101152. Next base: position 13,623 of record NZ_JBIWPO010000076.1, read on the forward strand.
CCGGAGGCCCCCGTACGCCGTACCGGCTGGCGGCGCATCACCCTGGTCGCGGCGATCGCCGGGCCCGGCCTGGTCGCCGCGAACGCCGGCAACGACGCCGCCGGTATCGCCACGTACGCCTCGGCGGGCTCCCAGTACACGTACGGCACGCTCTTCTTCATGGTGCTGGTCACCATCGCCCTGGTGATGGTGCAGGAGATGGCCGTCCGCCTCGGCGCCCACACCGGAAAGGGCCTCGGCGCCCTGATCCGCGAGCAGTTCAGCCTCCGCCTGACCGCCCTGGCCGTCTTCTGCCTGTTGCTGGCCAACACGGGCCTGGTCGTCTCGGAGTTCGCCGGCATCGGCGCCGCCTTCGAACTCCTCGGCGTGCCGAAGTGGGCGGTCATCCCGCCCGCCGCCGTCCTGCTCTGGGCGCTGGTGCTGTTCGGCTCCTACCACTGGGCCGAACGCATCTTCCTCATCATGTCGCTGGCGTTCTTCGCCTACCCGATCGCGATGATCCTCGGCCACCCCGACTGGGGCGCGGTGGGCCACCACCTGGTGGTACCGCACGTCGAGCCGAACAAGGACTTCATCCTGCTCGCGGTCGCGCTGATCGGCACCACGGTCAGCCCCTACATGCAGTTCTACGCCGCCGCCGGTGTCGTCGACCGGGGCGCCAAGCCGGCCGACTACCCCCTCATCCGCGCCGACGCGATCCTCGGTGCCGTCTTCGCCTGCGTCATCAGCCTGACGATCATCATCGCCACCGCATCGGCCATCGGCGGCACCGGCCCGCTCGACTCCGCCGCCCAGGCCGCCGAAGCCCTGAAGCCGGTGGCCGGACAGAACGCCGAACTCCTCTTCGCCGTGGGCCTGATCGGCGCCTCCGCCCTGGCCGGAGCCGTGGTGCCGCTCTCGGCGAGTTACGCCGTCGGGGAGGCCGCCGGTGTGGAACGCTCCGTGTCCCGCAGCTTCCGCGACGCCCCGCTGTTCCTCGGCCTGTTCACCGCCCAGATCGTGCTGGGTGCCACGGTCGCCATGACCCCGGTCGACGTCATCCAGCTCCTGATCGGCACACAGGTCCTGCAGGGCCTGATCAGCCCCATCGTGCTGGTGTACCTGCTCGTGCTGACCAACCGCCGCTCCGTCCTCGGCCAGGCCGCCAACGGTCCCCGCTACCGCGCCGCCGCCACCATCGTGGTGATCGGAGTCGCCGCCATGTCGACGATCCTGCTGGTCCAGACGGTTCTCGGCTGGTTCGGTCTCGCCTGAGGCCCGGCTCCAGGGTTCGCGGACCGGCGGGTAGAACACCAGTTCCTGACGGTCATTCAGGATACGTTCAGGTCGGACCTGTCATGGTCGGAGATCACCGCCGCGTACGGCGGTCGTCTCACAGGGCGCTCGTCCCGTTCCGGGGCGGGCGCCCTGCCGTTCGACCGGACAGGAGCAAAGGACTTGGAGCAACCGGAGGTCCTCACCGACCTCGATGTGGCGAGCACGTCGAGTACGACCAAGTCGGTGATGAAGAAGCTGCCCGAGGTCACGCTGGCCTTCTGGATCATGAAGATCGCCGCGACGACCCTGGGCGAGACGGCGGGCGACCTCTTCTCGCAGACCCTGAGACTGGGTTACTTCCTCACCACGATCGCGCTGTTCCTGGTGTTCGTGGTGACGCTGGTCGTCCAACTCGCGTCCAGCCACTACAACCCGTTCTTCTACTGGACGGTGATCCTTTCGACCAGCATGGCCGGCACCACCGTGTCGGACTTCATGAACCGCGACGCCAGCTCCAAGTACCTCTCCAACGGGGCGACCTCGCTGGGCTGGGGCCCCCAGGGGCTCGGCCTGGGCTATCCGACCGGCGCGGCGATCCTGATCTCGGTCCTGCTCGTCATCTTCGCCGTCTGGAAGGCGAGCGGGATGACCTTCCAGATCCGCGACATCGTCACCTTCCGTGGCGAGGCGCTGTTCTGGTCGGCGATCCTCGTCTCCAACACCCTGGGCACGTCGATGGGAGACTTCCTGTCCGACAGCTCGGGTCTGGGGTACGCGGGTGGCGCGTTGCTGGTCACGGCGGTGCTCGGCGTGCTCGTGGCGCTGATGAAGGTACCCGTGGTGCCGAACGTGCTGCTGTTCTGGATCGCCTTCGTGCTCACCCGGCCGCTGGGCGCGACCGCCGGTGACTTCCTCACCAAGCCGGTGGCCAAGGGCGGCCTGGACCTGGGCACGGCGGGCTCGTCGGCCGTTCTGCTCGCGATCCTGTTCGGGCTGATGGCCTACGCACGGGTGCGCGAGCGCCAGCCCTGACAGCTCGTGCCCTCACTCCTCCGTCGGCCCGGTGGCTCCATGGCCGTCACGGCTGACCGGCAGGAGCAGGGTGAAGGTGGCCGGGGCGCGGTTGGTCAGGGAGAGCCGTCCGCCGATGGAGACGGCCAGGTCCCGGGCGAGGGCCAGTCCGATGCCCGTCCCGTGGCCGGCGCCGGACCGCCCCCGGTCGAAGATGCGCGGCGGCTCGTCCTCCACGGCGCCCTCGTCGTGCACGTCGAAGGCCAGAGCGTCGTCGAGGTCACGGACCACGACTCTGGTCGTCCCGCGCCCGTGCGTCCGGGCGTTGTCCAGCAACACGCCGAGAATCTCCGACACGGGGCCGCCGGGCACCCGGACGTCGGGCGGCACCTCCCGGGTGCCGTACTCCAGGCGTCTTCCCTCGGCGGCGAACAGGCCGTGCCAGCGTTCCTCGGTCTCCCGCAGGAGCCGTGTCACCGGGACCTGTCCGATGGCGAGGCGGGGTGAGTCCTGGGCGCGGGACAGCCTCAGGACCTCCTCGACCGTGCGGTGCAGGCGTTCGGTGGACGTCAGGGCCTCGGCCACCACCGCCCGCAGCCGCGCGGGGTCGTCCTGTTCCAGGCCCGCCTCCAGAGCGAGGCGCAGTCCGGTCAGCGGGGTGCGCAGTTGGTGGGAGGCGTTGGTGGCGAAGTCGCGTTCATGACGGAGCAGTTCGGACAGGCTCCGCAGCATGGCGTTGTGGGTGCGGGCCACCTGGTCGATCTCGGCGATGCTGCTGGGGGCCGCCCTTGCCTTCAGGTCGCCGTCGGTGACGGCCCGGCAGTGACGGGAGAGGTCCTCCAGCGGGGCGGCGAGCACCCTGGCCTGACGGCGGGCGACGAGCACCGCGACGGTCACCGCGACGACGGTCACCCCCAGTAGCGCCGCCCAGGCGGCCAGTACCTGGTGACGCACCGCGTCGGCGGGTGAGGACGCCCGCACCACACCGATCACCCGCTCGGCGTGCGACACCGGTACGGCGGTGACGAGGTCGCCGCCCGAGCGCCCTTGGACCACCTGCCCCGAGAGGGCGCGGTGCACCGGAGTGTCCCCGTTCCCGGGGCCGGTACCGGTCCGCAGCCGCTGCTGCGGGTCGTACAGGCCGATGTGTCCCCCGGCGGGTGGCTGGGGCAGTTCGACCGGGTCGCCGACCGTGTAGTCCGGGCTCACCCGTACCGCCGCGGCGAGTGCTGCGCGTTCCAGGGCGTCGTGCTGTCCCGCGTACAGGGACGACCTGATGGCGATGGCCAGCGGCACGGCGAGGAGGACGACGGCGACCAACGCGGCGGTGAGGGCGACTCGCACCACGCGTTGTCTCATGTCCTCATGATGCGCTCTGCCCGACTCTGACCGGGACAGGAGCCCGCTCAGACTTGATCGAGGACGGTCGCCTCACAGGGGCTGGTGGGGGATGAGGACGAGAAACGCGCCGTAGGCCAAGGAGACAACGGCCAAAGTGCCCCCCAGCACCGCGGCCCGTTCCGGTCGCGAGCGCCAGGTCCGGGCCAGGCCGCAGGCCAGCGGAATCAGCAGGGGGAACGCGGGGAGCAGGAAGCGCGGCTTGGAGGAGAACGGGCCGGAGACCAGCAGCACCATCGCCAGAAGGGTACCGGCGAAGACCACCAGGGGCACCGGGGCCTTGTCCAGGCACAGCAGGAGAAACAGCACGACGCTCGTCGCGACGATCACCAGGGCGAGCGGTTGGACGACCCCGCCGCCCTGCAGGAGCAGCACCTTGAGGAACCGCAGCGTCCCCTCTCCGAAGTCCATGCGGGAGTTCCAGGCGCTCTGGATCCGGAAGTAGCCGTGCAACAGGTCACCGGTGCGCCGGCCGACCCACAGCACGTAACCGGCCAGGCCGAGCGGGGCGAGGAGAACACCCACCCAGAGTCCGTGAGGGACGCGGCCGCGCTGACGTACCGCTTCGTACCCGGCCGCTGCCAGCACGGCCACGGCCGCCGCGATGCCGCTCGGGCGGGTCAGGCCCGCCAGCGCGGCCAGGGCACCGGCCACCACCCAGCGGCCCTTGAGCACGGCGAACAGGGACCAGACGGCGAGCGCGCTGAACAGCGGCTCGGTGTAGGCCAGGGACAGGACCACCGAGTGGGGCAGTGCGGCCCAGAGGGCGACCAGGACCGTGGCCACCGCGCGCCCGTGCAGGCCGTGGCCGATCGCGTAGACGCCGTACGCGGCCAGCACCGCCGTGGCCCAGGCGACCAGCAGCGCCGCTGATCCCGGAGTGATGTGCAGGGTGTGGCTGAGTGCCCTGATCAGCAGCGGATACAGCGGGAAGAAGGCCCAGTCCGTCTGGAGCGCGCCGGTCTGGGTGATGTGGATGCGGGTGCCGTAGCCGTGCTCGGCGATGTGCAGGTACCAGACCGAATCCCAGGAGTGGGCGAGACTCTTCAGCGGGGGCCGGCCGGTGAGCGCGGCCAGCGCTGCCAGCGCGGCGACACCGGCGAGTCGGATGGCCGCGAAGAGCGCCAGCGCGGGGACGACCCCCGGTGGCCGCGTGAGCAGCCAGGGACGGCCGGAGGAGACCGCGACGTCCTGTCCGCGGATCGAGCGCGGACTCTTGTACGAGGAGGTGCTCACTCTCCGACAGTGAGCGGAGCGGACCGCGCCCGCAAAAGGGCCTCGTCCATCGGTGTCGCGTCCCAGGTGTGGCGGGGACGCCTTTTGCCGTCGTCTAACCCTCGGCGAGGGGGGCGTTAACCGGCCGGTTCCTAGCGTGGTGCCGTGACCGTCCGGTCGGGGACACGCCTTGGAGGGCAGTGGTGATGGCAGCACACGCGCGGAGGTCCGCAGCCGTCGGACTGGCGCTCGTCGCGGCGGTGGCCGCCGGCTGTTCCGGGTGGGGCTCCGGTTCCGCGTCCAGCTCCGGTACGGCGTCGTCGGCGCCACCGGACACGGCGGGCGCCGCAAGCGCCCAGAGCGGCGCGGCACCGACCGAGTCCAACCCACCCGGCGACATCCCCGACAACCAGGCCTACGTCACCTACCGGCCGACCGGCGGTACCTTCACCGGCTTCACGGTGAAGGTACCCGAGGGCTGGGCCCGTACGGACCAGGGCTCCACCACGGCGTTCACGGACAAGCTCAACACCATCACGATCACGGTGTCGGCCGCGGCCGCAGCGCCCACGACCGGCTCGGTCACCAACACCGTCGTCCCCCGACTGCAGTCCCAGGTACCGAAGTTCGCCGCGCCCAAGGTGTCGGAGGTGAGCCGGCGCGCGGGCCGTGTCGTGCGGCTCACCTATCAGGGCGACTCGGCGAAGGACCCGGTCACCGGCAAGGTCGTGCGGGACACGTTCGAACGGTACGCCTTCCACCGGTCCGGCCACGAGGTGGACCTGACCCTGTCCGGCCCGGTCAACGCCGACAACGTCGACCCGTGGCGCATCGTCACCGACTCCTTCACCTGGCGGTGAGCGCGATGTCCGCCGCCTCCCACGACACGGCCGAGGCCGTCCTGACAGCCCGGGAGCTGTACCGCTTCCACCGGGCCGGCGACGAGGAGACGCTCGCGCTGCGTGGAGTCACCCTGGAGGTGGCCCGAGGCGAGACGATCGCGGTCGTCGGCCCCTCCGGTGCGGGCAAGTCGACCCTGCTGGCGTGCCTGGCCGGCCTCGACGAGCCCTCCGGTGGCGAGGTGCGCGTCCACGGCGTACGGATCAGCCATCGGCCGGAGACCGAGCGGTCCCGGCTGCGCGCCGAGCACATCGGCGTACTGCTGCAGTCCCGCAACCTGGTGCCCCACCTGAGCGTGCGCGACAACGTCCGTCTCCCGCAGCGCGCCGCAAGGGGCAGGTCCGCCGTCTCGGCGAGGGAACTGCTCGCCCAGGTCGGCCTCGCCGACCGCGCACACGCCCTGCCGCGTCAACTGTCGGGCGGGGAACTGGCGCGCGCCGGTCTCGCCGTCGCCCTGGCCAACTCCCCGGCCGTGCTGCTGGCCGACGAGCCGACCGGTGAACTGGACGGCGAGACCGAGCAGTTGGTCCTCGGGATGCTGCGGGAACGGGCCGCGCAGGGCTGCGCGGTACTGATCGTCACGCACAGCGCGGAGGTCGTGCGGGGCGCCGACCGCGTGATCGAACTGGAGGACGGCAGGGCCAGGGCCGCCTCGGAGCCGCAGGGCCGCCCCGTCCTACGGGAGGGACACGATGTCACGCGATGAGGTGCTCGTGAGCTGCCGCGACGCGGCGCTCACCTTTGGGCGGGGCGCGCAGGCCGTCGTGGCCGTGCACGGCGCGGACCTGGAGATCGGGACCGGTGACCGGCTCGCGGTCGTCGGCCCCTCCGGATCGGGCAAGAGTTCGCTGCTCCACCTGCTGGCAGGGCTCGAACAGCCCACCAGCGGCACGGTGACCCGGAACCCCTCCCTGGGGCCGTACGGCATCGGTCTGGTGTTCCAGAGCGACAGCCTCATCCCCGCCCTGAACGTGGTGGAGAACGCGGCTCTCCCTCTGGTCCTCGACGGCCGGCCGGAGGCCGAGGCCCGCGCGACCGCTCTCGCGTCGCTCGCTCTGGTCGACGCGGCCGACCTGGCCGACCGGCTGCCTGAGGAGATCTCCGGCGGCCAGGCACAACGCGTGGCCGCCGCCCGAGTGCTGGCACAGAGCCCGCAGCTGATCCTCGCCGACGAGCCCACCGGCCGCCTGGACCACCGCACCGGAGGCCGCGTTCTTGACGCGCTGCTGACCGCCGCCGACCACACGGGTGCCGCCCTCGTCGTCACCACCCACGATCCGGCTGTCGCCGCACGTCTCACCGCCCGGCGCACCATGCGCGAGGGCCGACTGCTCGCACCTGAGGAGGTGTCATGATCGCCTCGTGGGCGGGCGGCCTGGCCCGTCACCGCACCGGTCGGCTCGTGGCCGCCCTGACCGGCATCGCGCTCGCGGTCGCTCTGGTCGCCGCGCTGGGCTCCTTCCTGACGGCGTCCAAGGCGACCATGACCCAGCGCGCCCTGCGCTCGGTCGCCGTCGACTGGCAGGTCCAGGTCCAGCCCGGCGCCGATCCGGACACCGTCTTGAACCTGGTCCGCAAGACGCCCGGCACGCATGCCGCGCTGCCGGTCGGCTACGCCCGTACCACCGGCTTCACCGCACGGGTCCAGGGCAGCACCCAGACCACCGGCCCCGGGGTCGCGCTGGGCCTGCCCGACGGCTACCGCAGCAGCTTTCCCGACGAGATCCGCACGCTGTCCGGCTCCTCGACCGGGGTCCTGCTGGCCCAGCAGACCGCCTCCAATCTGCACGCCGGCCCGGGTGACACCGTCACCGTCCGGCTGCCGGGCGTCGGAGATCGCCGGGTGACGGTGGACGGCGTGGTCGACCTGCCCCAGGCCGACTCCCTCTTCCAGACCGTCGGCGCCCCCAGCCAGTCGCAGCCGACCGCGCCCCCCGACAACGTCGTCCTCCTTCCCGCCGGCCGATTCGCCGCCCTCACCCAGGGAGCCACCGGCGTCACGACCCAGATCCACACCGCGCGCGACGACTCCTCACTGCCCGCGGACCCGGCCGCCGCCTTCACCGCCGTCACCAGTGCCGCCCACAACCTGGAGGCGCGCTCCGCCGGTACCGCACTCGTGGGCAACAACGTCGGGGCGGCGCTCGACTCGGCCCGCCAGGACGCCCTGTACGCGCAGATCCTCTTCCTGTTCCTGGGCGTGCCCGGTGCGGTCCTGGCCGCCGCGCTGACCGCCGCGGTCGCCTCGGCCGGCGGCGAGCGGCGCCGTCAGGAACAGAGCCTGCTCAGGCTGCGCGGACTGCGTCCCGGTCAGATCACCACGCTGGCGGGACTCGAAGCCGCCCTGATCGGTCTCGCCGGCGGCGTGGCCGGGCTGGGCGTCGCCGCGTTGACCGGCCGCCTCGCCTTCGGCGGTGCCTCCTTCGGTGCGAGCGCGGGCACCTGGGCCGCCTGGTACGGCATCGCCTTCGTCCTCGGTGCGGCGGTTGCCGCCGGGTCCGTCCTGGTGCCCGCGGTACGCGACCTGCGCACGGTGACCGTGGCCGACACCCGCAAGGAGAGCGGGGCACGCCGCACCCGCAGCCCCTGGTGGATGCGGTACGGACTGGACTTCGCGCTGCTGATCGGCTCCTGGCTGGTCTTCCGTGCCTCCTCGGGCAACCAGTACGCCCTCGTCCTGGCCCCGGAAGGCGTCCCTTCCATCTCCGTGTCGTACTGGGCCTTCCTCGGACCCGCCCTGCTGTGGATCGGCGCCGCCCTGCTCCTGTGGCGGCTCACCCTCCTCGCCCTCACCCACGGCCGCCCCGCCCTGGCCCGGTTGGCCCGCCCGCTGACCGCGACGCTCGCCGGCACGACCGCCGCCGTGCTGTCCCGGCGGCGGCGCCCGCTGGCCCGCTCGGTGGTCCTGATCGCTCTCACCGTGTCCTTCGCGATCTCCACGGCCGTCTTCAACGCCACCTACCAGCGGCAGGCCGAGGTCGACGCGCGGCTCACCAACGGCGCCGACGTCACCGTCACCCAACCCCCCGGTGCCCGCGTCGCTCCAGGTTCCGGAGCCGCGCTGAAGATCTCCGGGGTACGGCACGTCGAACCACTCCAGCACCGCTACGCCTACGTCGGCTCCGACCTCCAGGACCTCTACGGCGTCCGCCCGGACACCATCACACAGGCCACCTCGCTGCAGGACGCCTACTTCTCCGGCGGCACCGCACAGCAGCTTCTGCACACACTGGCCCAGCGCCCGGACAACCTGCTGGTCAGTGCCGAGACGGTCAAGGACTTCCAGCTCTCGCCCGGTGACACTGTCAACCTGCGTGTCCAGGACGCCCGCACCAAGGCCCTGCGGACGGTGCCCTTCCACTACGCCGGCATCGTCAAGGAGTTCCCCACCGCGCCGAAGGACAGCTTCTTCGTCGCCAATGCCTCCTACATCGCCAAGGCGACCGGCAGCGACGCCGTCGGCGCCTTCCTCCTCGACACCGGCGGCACCCACCAGAAGCAGATCGCCGCCCGGCTCCGCCGGCAACTCGGCACCTCCGCCACCGTCACCGACCTGACCCAGACGCGCGGCATCGTCGGCACGAGCCTGACCTCGGTCGACCTGGCCGGACTCACCCGCATCGAACTCGCCTTCGCGGTCCTGCTGGCCGCCGGAGCCGGCGGACTCGTCCTCGCCCTCGGACTGGCCGAGCGTCGCCGCACCTTCGCCATCGCCACCGTCCTCGGCGCCAAGCCGCACCACCTGCGCGGCATGGTCCTCACCGAGGCCCTCCTGCTGGCCGTGGGCGGTCTGGCCGGGGGTGCCCTCATCGGCTGGGCGCTGTCCGAGATGCTGGTGAAGGTCCTGACCGGCGTCTTCGACCCACCGCCCGCGAGCCTGTCGGTGCCCGGCGGCTACCTGACGCTCACCGCGGCCGCCGCCGTGATCGCCGTACTCGCGGCGGCACTGAACGGCATCCGCGGTACCCGACGCCCCGCGGTGGAGGAGCTGCGCGATTTGTGAACCCGCCCGGCAGGGGGGCGTCGGTGCCGGTCGCCGCGCCCCCTCCTAGGCTGTCGCCCATGGGCACGCCCGCCGCACCCGACCCGAACCGTCTGCGCGTCCTCGTCGTCGAGGACGACGACACCATCGGCCACCACCTGGAGACCGGCCTGCGCAGCAACGGCTACGCGCCCACCTGGCGCCGCACCGGAGCCTCGGCCCTGGCTGAGGCGGAGCACGGTCGCTTCGACGCCCTGCTCCTGGACCTCGGCCTGCCCGACCTCGACGGTCTCGACGTCGCCCGCACCCTGCGCGCCCGCTTCCCCGAGCTGCTGATCATGATCCTCACCGCACGCACCGACGACATCGACGTGATCGCGGGCCTGGACGCCGGCGCCGACGACTACCTCGACAAACCCTTCAGCCTCAGCGTGCTGCTCGCACGCCTACGGGCCCACCTGCGCCGCCGCACCGTCATCTCACCGGCGCCGCAACCGATACGGCTGGGTGACCTCGTCATCGATCCGGCCGCCCGCCGCTGCACACTCCACGAGGAGGAAGTCCCCCTGCGGCCCAAGGAGTTCGAGCTCCTCGCCCTCCTCGCCCGGCATGCCGGCGAGGCAATGGCCCGGGAGACCCTCATGGCCCAGGTCTGGGACGAGAACTGGTTCGGCCCGACCAAGACCCTCGACGTCACCATGGCAGGCCTGCGCCGTTGCCTCGCCGAGGCCGCCGACAGGGCGGCGCGGCCGTGCCGACTTCCGCAGATCACCACTCTGCGCGGACACGGCTACCGACTCGAAGGCTGACGACTGCCTCGGACAGCCACCCGAACGGCCGTACCGGTGCATCACCCTACAGTTTGTAGGGTGAGAGGTGGGTGAGAAGTCTCCCGCCTCCTCCATACACTGAGCGGGAGCGCAGGCGGCCGCCGGGGGCAGTCAGTTCTGTTTCGTCTCTCCTCCTGTGGAAGTCACTCAGAGAGCCTTTACCTACATGACGTAGTAGATGGGTTCGAGTGGCCGAACGCACGTGGGTGCCGCCCAATGAAGACGAGACAGAGGAGGCGGTCGCGTGGTTGACGCCCAGCGCGCAGCAGGGGTGAAGTTCCGTCGTTCCGCTGGGGCGGAGTTGGTGACGCCACCGCCGGCTGTCGTGTCGGTGTCCGGTGACGGGGATCCGGGGCCGCTGGCGTTGCACCGGGGTATGACG
>NZ_JBIWPO010000077.1:0-23158 GCF_044768275.1 Streptomyces sp. NPDC101152
GGCCCGCGCGGCATCACGGTCAATGTGGTCCACCCCGGCCCCACCGACACGGACGCCAACCCGGCGGATGGCCCGAACGCCGAGACGATTGCCGGCTTCACCGCTGTGGGCCGTTATGCGGAAGCGGCCGAGATCGCGGCCACCGTCGCCCACCTGGCAAGTGTGGACGGCAGGTACATCACCGGGGCCTCGATCCACGTGGACGGCGGCTTCACCGCCTGACAGGGAGAGGTCGGGACGAGCATCTCGGTGAGGACGGTCTGTTCGTCCCCGACCTCGGTGTCAGGAGATGCCCAGGGCTTCGATCAATGCAGGATATTCAGCTTGGCGGCCACGAGTTCGGAGCGGATAAGCTCCAGCAGTCGGCCCATCCAGTTCCGTCCTTCGAGCCCGCGTTGCCCCCAAAAGGTCGATGCGATGTCGGTGTAGATCAATCGGGTGGCGCCTGTGGCCATCAGCGTCTCGGCGAACTCGGGGTGTTGCTGGAACTTCGCGCGCAGCAAGCGCGTCATCACGGCGACCCGGACCTGGGGCCAGTCGTCGCGCAGGGTGGAATCCTCAGCGAGTTTCTGCGCGTCATACGGTCTTTCTGCCCCAAGGATCTCGGCCTGTCGTTGTTCGTCGGGGACCGCCAGCGCCCAGTAGGCATGCGCAACCGTGGGGTAGGTCCGGTTCCCTACGACGATCGGCGCGGGGAACTCGTTGCGCAGCACGAGGGTCCCCGGGTTCTCGGGCCAGCCGCCCGGGAAGACCGCCTGGTTGAGATGGACGCTGCTCTCGACTGGTTCAGTTGGGCCGTCGGCGGGTGTCTTCGCCTCGTACTGCTTCCGCATTTGCTCGCGCTCCGCGAAGTACTCCAAGGCGGAGGCGTGCATCTCGTCGGTGACATCGACGGTGTTTCCGTGCCACAGCTCGATCTGGTTCCCCGGGCCGGTCACGATCACCCGGAGGGGGAAGTCTTTGCGGTCCATGTCACCCAGGGCGTATCTCCGCAGGTGTTCCGGGATGGCTTCGTAAGCTTCACGAACGGCGGTCCGGTTGGCCTCGGTCGGCTGCTCTCGGAAGACGTCGACGGCGGCGAGGCAGCGGCCGGTGGAGTCCGGACGGCCGTTGAGGCTGTCGATATCATCGCGAACCTCGCCGAGCAGCATCTCGGGGGTCAGCCAGGTCTTCGGCTCGGCGAACTTCCACGAGGCGAGGTGGTGGGCCGATGCCTTGGCGCCCTCGGGCAGGTCGGTGGCAACCCATCCGGAGGCGAGCTTGCCGGCGAAGCCCTCCAGGGTTTCCAGACCCCAGCAGTCGACCATTCCGTCGGCGTAGATCAGCAGGTCGGTGAGGAAGTAGTTGCCGCCGTTGCGGATGAAGGCGTGCCGCCAGGTGCCCTCAATACGCTCGCCATCCACGTTCCGCCAGGTCCGCTGTCGTATCGCCATGCGCGACAGGGTAGCTGTTCGCACTCCCACAAGATCGGGATATGCCGGCTGGGGTCATTCAGGCATCTCAGTGTGGGGTTCGCCAAGGTCGTCCAGGAGGCTGCTGATGCGTTCGGCGATGCGCTGGTGACGCTGGACCTCGCGGTCCCACCCACGGGATTCGGCGTCAGTCACCAGTTCCCTTTTCAGTGCAGAGTCGCTTGTCCTCCCAACACCCTTCCACCGGCTATAGTCGATCTTGAGCTGGCCGACCATTCCTGGCGCCGGCACTGCGTCGGCGGTCCAAGGAAAGACACCCCGCTTCCCGCGGGAAATGCAGGTGCAAGGCCTGCCCGGCGCTCCGATGCGAGCCTCATCCCGTTGTCACCGGGGATGAGGCTCGCGGCTTTTCCCGGGCGTGCGCCGCTCGCAGAGGCGCTGACCGCATAGCCGTGCGCCTGTGCGCCGTACCCCGCGTGGTAGAGCCGGATGCTGCTGGGGGAGCATCTGCTCAGTGGTCGTCTGTCTGTGAGGGATCGTCATGCGTACTGTCCGCCGTGCCCTACCGCCCATCCTGCTCGCCTGCCTGCTGCTGGCGGGCTGTAAATCCGGTTCGCTGGGTGCGTCGACGCCGTCCACCCATCGCCCTCCGGCGGCGGGGGCTTCCGGATCGGCCGCGTCCGGTGGTGGGGGAGGGGCGATCGCGGTGGGGGCGGGCCCGCAGAAGACTTACACGGTGCAGCAGCAGCCGGCCGCCGGTTCGTGCCACTACCGGACCGAGCACGGCGAACCGCTCGAGGACCCGAAGTGCACGCCGGGCGCGATCTCCCCGGCCGTCACGCAGGCGAACCTGAAGTCGACGATCTGCCGCAAGGGCGGCTACACCTCCGGCATTCGCCCGCCCGCGTCCGTGACGGGTCGGGAGAAGAAGCTGAATGCCGCCTCCTACGGGTACACCGGACGTATGGCCGATGCCGAGTACGACCACCTCATCAGCCTCCAGCTCGGCGGCGACCCCAACGACCCGCGCAACCTGTGGGTGGAGCCCGCCGACCCGGGCCACAAGAAGGGCGCGGGGGTGAACAACCAGAAGGACCCGGTGGAGACGAAGCTGCACACCGCGGTCTGCGCCGGCCAGGTCACCCTCGCGGCCGCTCAGAAGGCCATCGTCACCGACTGGACCACCGCCCTGACCACCCTTCACCTCAGCTGAAGGGGCGGCTGCCGGCGGAGAGCACCTTGTCGTACGGGCGGGGTGTCCCCGACGGGCCGGTGCCTGTCGGCGGCATGTGAAAGGCCCCGGCTGGACGGGGGAGACCAGCCGGGGCCGTAGGTGGTGGCGCGCGGAGGGCGGTCGCCTCTCGGCGAGGTGCTCCACGGGGCTTCAGCCGGACGATCGTCCCCATGGGCTATAGGTGAGGCCCGGGGACACTGTCCCCTCCGCAGCCACGTCCAGATGAACGGTCAACCGTCCCGGAGTGTTCCCGGCCCGTCGCTTCCGCGATGGTGAGCCGGGGCACACCCGCAGTAGGGACGCTCAGTCGACGAAGTCAGCGACCAGGGCGCACCGCCGAGGCGTTGTCGGCCCAGGCGGAAAGTACCCGGCTCCTTCACCCGGACGATGCGCCGAACGCGCGGGGTCCCATGCTGCGCTCTAGCGTCGTAGTGCCTGCATCCGACAGGACTTGCAGGGGCCGGGCGGCCTCGTGCTCTGCGCCCAGGCAGGGGCCGCCCACATTCATCAGCTCGCTTGAGGGGGCAACCCGCCAACCGGCGCGAAACGCACGCACCCGCGCGGGGCGCGGACCGGGCAGGAGCTCCAGCGCGAACGTCTCCTTGCCCCAAGACACCGATCTGGTTGGCGGGATACGGTCAGGCCATGTCGCAGACGGCCGTTGAGCACGAGTATCGGACGCTGCTTGCGCGCCTGCTCAGGCTGTACCCGGACGCAGGAAACCCCCTACGCGTGCCGTAGCAAGATACCCCACAGGGGCAACCTGCTCTTCCGGATCAGCGTCGTGCCGCCACTTCAGCCAGCGCCCGTGCCCGCACCAGGTTGTGTCGGGCATCCGCGAGTGCGTTGTGCTCACCTTCCGGCTGCTCCGGCAGAGGCGGATTGCCGAGGCGCTCGCACTCCTGTCTGAGGTCGTTCGTCCACATCGGGATTCCGGCCGGCATGTCGGAGAGGCGGCCGAACAACTGAACCAGGGCCACGTGGTCGTAAGACGCGTACCATGCCCACAGCTTGGGGGCGGGGAAGGAGCGGATGAACTGCTTGACCTCGGTCGCGATCTGCGGGCGCGACTTCACGTTCCGGTAGTCCGGGTGCTCCTTGTTCCAGGACCATCCCGCGACCAACGCTTTCGACGGATCAAGGCAGTCGAGCCGCAGGGTGCCCTCCGTGCCAGGATGCGGGTCAGTGATGGGCAGCGAGGGGGTGACGTGCCGGCGCAGCCACGGGTGCGCGAGGGCGTCGCCGATCAGCTCGGGATCGTCGTTCACGGCGTAGTACTCCTTCCCGCCCGCCGCGACGATGGCGATGGAGATCAGACGGATCGTCGAGCCGTTCTCCAGGAACTCGGTGTCGATGTACAGGTCGGTCATGCGGTGTAGGGCTCCTCGGTCGGGTCGCTTGCGACGCGCGGCAGTACAGGCGCCAGGCGGCAAGTCGGCCGCCCAGGCTCAGGAAGCGGCCACCGACAGGCGAGCATCCGGCGGCTCCTGCAGGCCCCAGTCGATGCTCTCGCACGCAATGCGAGCGCGAAATAGCTCAACTGCTTGAAGCCTCAGGGTCTTTGCGTGTAGTCGATTCGTCTGATTGGTCAGGTGATTCCGAGGGTTGTCGGGCGCCGTTGCGGGTCGCGGGCGGTGCCCTTCTTGATCACCTGTCCGGTGGCGGTCACGGGTCAGGTGCCGGAGGTGCTGTCCTGCTGCGCCGCTTCCTGGAAATCGGCGACGGCGGCACCGTACGTCTTCGCCCAGTCAGTCAAGGCGGCGATGGGTTCGGTGAGGGTTTGACCGAGGTCGGTGAGACTGTATTCAACCCGCGGGGGTGCCTCGGCATAGGCACGGCGTTCGATCAGGCCGTAGCTCTGAAGTCTGCGCAGTGTCTGGGTGAGCACCTTGCGGGAGATGCCACCGACGAGGTCGACGAGTTCACCGTGCCGACGGGGCCTGCGGCTGAGGGCGAACAGGACGACGACAGCCCATTTGTTGGTGATGATGTCGATGGCGAGCCGGGCGGGGCAGTCGGCGAGGAAGACGCTTCCGGCTGAGTCCTGCATGGCCGAAGGTTACCAGAAGGTACCTATCGACTCAGTAGCGTCTTTCCACATGAGCACGTCACACACGAAAACCTATGTTCTTGTCCATGGCGCCTGGCACAGCGGGCGCGTCTGGGACCGGGTGGTTCCCTTGCTGACCCGGGCCGGGCATCAGGTGTTCGCCCCTTCGCTGACCGGCCACGGCGAGAAGAAACACCTGCTCACCGCAGACGTCGACCTGGACACCCACATCGGCGACGTCGTCGCTCTCCTCGGCGAGCGGGATCTCACCGACGTGGTCCTGGTCGGGCACAGTTACGCCGGGATGGTCATATCCGGCGTGGCCAACGAGGTCCCGGACCGGATCGCGCATCTCGTCTACGTCGACGCGATGGTCCCCACCGACGGCGAGAGCGCACTGGACGTCATACCGGACAAGACACAGCGACTGATCGACGCGGCCGCCGCCTCCGACGCCCCCTGGCGCATCCCGCCCGTGCCGGAACTGCCCGCGCCCATAGGTCTGTTCGGAGTGACCGACCCGGCAGACACTGCGTGGCTGCGCACCATGCTGTCGGATGAGTCGGTGCGCTGCTTCCTCCAGCCGGTCCGGCTGGAC
Source organism: Streptomyces sp. NPDC101152 (assembly GCF_044768275.1). Taxonomy (NCBI): domain Bacteria; kingdom Bacillati; phylum Actinomycetota; class Actinomycetes; order Kitasatosporales; family Streptomycetaceae; genus Streptomyces; species Streptomyces sp. NPDC101152. Next base: position 5,295 of record NZ_JBIWPO010000077.1, read on the forward strand.
AACCCGGCCATGGACGCGATCGCCCGGACGCACATCCACTGCGTCGGCAGCGCACCAGGGGACGTCACGCGCCGCCCGGTTCCGACGGTGCAGCCAGGCGGCACCGCGTCGCAGGTGTGGGAGCTGCAAAGCGGCCATGACTGCATGGTCACCGTGCCGGACGCACTGACCGACGTGCTGTTGAAGGCTAGCTGACCGGTTGCCGGTCGCCGGTCGCAGGTGCCTTGCGTGGCTGCGGCGTAAGCGAGATCGCCGGGAGTTGACCCGTCATGTCTGCTTGGTTCGAGTCCGGATACAGGCGCAGGCACGGGCGCGTTGATCATGTAGGTGTCGAGTCCACATGACCACAACCGAAGACCGTGCCTGCCGTCTCATCTTCTCCTATGCCCTCGGGCCTGGAGCAACTGGCCCGTACCCACTCGCCACAGCCGCTGCCCGACGCGGTGTGCCTGGCCCGGTTCCTCGCCGGCCTGCCGGATCCACGCGCTCGCCGTGGGCGGCGTTTCCCGCTGATCGCGGTCGTGGCGGCTGCGGCGGCGAGCGTGCTGGCCGGCGCGAGATCCCTGACCGCAGTCACCGAGTGGATCGCGGACGCACCCTCCTGGGTTCTCCTAGTACTGCAAAGTGTCGTTGCAGTACTAGGTCGTGTCTTCAAATGATCTTGAGTGGTGGATCATGGTCGGGTGATACGTCGCCATGAACTGTCCGATGCCGAGTGGGAGTTCGTCCGCCCGCTGCTGCCCGCGTCCTTGCGGGGGCGGAAGCGGTTGGACGATCGAAGGGTCCTCAACGGGATCGTGTGGAAGTTCCGTACCGGGACGGCCTGGCGGGATGTGCCCGAGCGTTACGGTCCGTGGGCCACGCTGCACACCCGCTTCCGCCGGTGGGCTGCAGACGGCACCTTCGATCGGATGCTCAGGGCCGCCCAGGCGCAGGCGGGCGCAGTGGGGGATGTGGACTGGCTGGTGTCGGTCGACTCCACGATCGTCCGCGCCCACCAGCATGCCGCCGGGGCCCGAAAAGGGGGCTTCGCAGCCCCGCCCTCGGACGCTCTCGAGGCGGCCTGACCAGCAAGATTCATCTCGCCTGCGATGCCTTCGGCCGCCCGCTCGCGTTCACTGTCACGGGCGGCAACACCAACGACTGCACCCAGTTCACCGCCGTGATGGAAGCGATACGCGTGCCCCGCATCGGCCCGGGACGGCCCCGCGTGTGTCCCGACCATGTCCTGGGCGACAAGGGCTACAGTTCCAAAGCCATCCGCACCTGGCTGCGACGGCGCGGCGTCGGCCACACCATCCCCGAGCGGGCCGACCAAGTCCGCAATCGGCTCCGGCGCGGCAGCCGCGGCGGGCGCCCGCCGGCTTTCGACAAGCAGCTCTACAAGCGTCGCAACGTCGTGGAACGGTGCTTCAACCGCTTGAAGCAGTGGCGCGGCATCGCGACCCGATACGACAAGACCGCCGAGTCCTACCAGGCAGCCGTCACCCTCGCATCGCTCCTGATGCGGGCGTGACATTTGAAGACAACTCCTAGACTAGCTAGGGGGACCCCGAGAAGGCCCGCGGTGTCGACGGGTTGTAACCGGCCGCGGACGATGTGCCAGACGGCGAAGACCACGCTCGATGCGATCGCCAACGCGGATAGGAAACGGACGAGTTGCCACGTACGCCGGTGGCGGCGCCCCTGGAGACCAGCCATCCCACGATCATGCCGCTGCTCGCACCGGGTGATCGGTTCTTTGTATTACTTGTGACCCTTCGGGGCTGCGTAGCCGCACACCAAGCCGGACTGTCAACGTCAAGTCCGCAGCAGGTCCGGGGTGCCCACCAGGTCACCGCCGTCTCACGCGCCCACCGTCTTCCTCTCCCCAATCCGGGGCGAACTGGGGCTGTGTGGGTTGAACTGGGCCCCTTGTCCGATCGTGGTCGGCCCGACCACGGACCCCTTGTCCGATGCGGCGCGGGCCACCTCACCGGCTCATGGGCCACCGATCGCGCTCTCCATGCCCCGCACCCCGGGACCAGCCACTGGTCAACCATTGCACGGCGACTTGCCCTACGCCCGGGTGCCGGTGAGGCGGTAGCCGGTGACGAGGTCGGCGCAGACACGGACGATCTGGTCCATGTCGATGTCGATCCAGGGGACGAGGAGCTGCCGGTAGCGGGCCACCTCTGCCGGTGCGGTGATCCGGGTGGCCGGCCCGGTGACCATGACACTCCAGCCGGTATGTGTCTGCGGGGAGATCTGGTCGGCCTCGTAGACCACCACCGGGTCGACGCCGGTAGTGCTCAGCAAGCCTGATCCGCCGTGGGTGCGGATGACGACGGCATCGCCGTCGACCAGATGGCTGACGGGGCGGATCACCGGCAGCGCCCGCTGGGTGAAACCGATGCGGCCCATGGGAACACTGGCCAGCAGGGCCAGGGATTCCCCACGGCCCAGCTCGATCATCCGTGCCATCGGGATGACACGAGATCCGGTTCTGCACGACGCCTCCCCGCTCCCCCGGGACCACTGATATGGCGGCACGTTGCCGGAACCTTGACTGTCTCTCCACACGGTGACGGCCGCTAGCCAAGGTCCTCAGCGGCGGTCGCCGCGGTTTCGGCGGTTGCGGAGACGGCGGACCGCGTAGATCGGCAGGGCGATGACGGCGCCGACGACGATGATCCACTCTGCGTAGTAGGCGGGGCCGGGGTGGCTGCCGCTGATGTGTCCGGCGGACAGCAGGGCGGCCGTGATCGTTTGGTGGGGCATCTGCTTCTCCTTCGGTCCGGTTGCTCTGCTGCCGCCTGCTCAGCGGGTCAGGCGAGACGGCTCGTCGCTTCCGGGCTCGGGGGCGTTCGCCGGGTCGAGAGCGTGCATGAGCGTCAGGTAGCCGTCCTCGACCGTGGCCTCGACGCGCTGGGCGTCGGCGCCGGGGGCGGTGGGGCTGATGACCCGGTAGGTGGTGCCGGCCACGCCGGGGGTGACGTTGACCGTGGGCAGGTCCGGCGCCGGGGCGCCCGGCGGGACGGTGACGTGCCACACCATGTCCTGGGCCCGGGCGGCGAGGTCGCCGACGGGGCCCTGGAAGGCGATGCTGCCGTGTTCGATCACCACGACGTTCGGGCAGGTCTGCACGATGTCGTCGACGATGTGGGTGGACAGCAGCACGGTACGGTCGCCGGCCAGCGTCGCGAGCAGGCCGCGGAACCGCAGCCGCTCCTCCGGGTCGAGTCCGACGGTGGGCTCGTCGACGATCAGCAGCCGCGGGTCGTTCAGGATGGCCTGCGCGATCCCGACGCGGCGTTTCATGCCGCCGGAGTACGTCTTCAGCTTCCGGTGCGCGACGTCGCCGAGGGCGACGAGGTCGAGCACCTCTCGGATCCGGGCGCGGCGGGCGCGTCGGTCGATGAGGCCCTTGAGCAGCGCCATGTAGTCCAGGAACTGCCGGGCGGTCAGGTCCGGATAGAGGCCGAGTTCCTGCGGCAGGTAACCGGTGGCGGCCTTCACCTGGCGGCGTCGCGCGCGCGAGGTCAGCTCGGTGCCGTCCACGCTGACGGTGCCGTCGGTGGGGTGGAGCACCCCGGTCAGCACGCGCATCAGCGTGGTCTTGCCGGCTCCGTTGGGGCCGAGCAGGCCGACCATGCCCGTGGGCAGGCGGAGGTCGACGCCGTCCAGGGCGCGGACCTGACCGCGCCGGTAGGTGACGGTCAGACCCGTGAGGGTCACGTTGGGGGCCGTCATGACGGGCTCCTCCTGTTGAGCACGTAGTGGGTGACGCCGAGCGCGACGAGGGCCGCGATGAGCAGGAAGGCGATGCTGAGGATGGCGTTGGCCGTGTCGGCGTGCGCTCCCCGGTCCGCGGCGTCGAACATGTGGGCGTGGAACCAGGCGCCGCCCGGGTACTCGCCGATGGCCTCGAAGGGGGTGCCGGCGAGGGTGGGGATCCCGTACCGGGGGCCGACCATGTTGCCCCAGAACCAGTAGCCCACCAGGCCCAGCCGGTACAGCGGCGGCCCGATCAGGTGGGGCACGGTGAGCGAGAACGCGGAGATGAAGAGCAGGCCGGGCAGGATCATGGCCGCGAAGGCCTCCAGGCCGACGGGCACCACCGAGATCCCGTGCCCGGAGGCCAGGTAGGCCAGCAGGGCCGCCCAGAACAGCGCGACGGGTGTGATCGTGGCCGCGGTGGCTCCCAGAGCCTTGCCCCACAGGCGCGGTCCGATGCCCGTCGGGGTCGAGGCGAGCAGGTCGTCCAGGTCCAGCCGGGACTCCCGGCGGACGCGGTCGGCGAGCATGGCGCCGACGCCGATGGGCGCCAGCATCATGACGTTCATCGCCCAGTCCCCCACCAGGGTCCCGTGGTCCGTGATACCTGCGGACAGCTCCGGCGGCCAGGGACTCGAGGAGCGCAGGGCGATCAGCCCGACCACGACCAGCCAGACCGCCGGGCGCCGCACCTGCATCAGGTACTCGTAGCGCGCAGCCGCCTGGGCCTTGGCCCACCAGCCCCTCTCCGCCGGTGTCGCGATGGGGCGCAGGAGTGCGGTGGTCATGCGGCGTCACTCCCGAGGAGTCGTTCGGGGCGGCCCAGCAGCACGCCGGCGGCGGCCGCGGCGGCGAGGCCGACGGCGGGCAGGGAGATCCGGTTGACCGTCCAGTCGTGCGCCTGGACCTTGTCGGCGACGCCCATGAACAGGAACTGCGCCCGCAGCACGGTGTGGGAGACGATGTCGTGGGCGAGGACCAGCTGGCCCAGCCAGACTCCTCCGATCAGGCCGCCGGCCGCGGCCGAGCTGCGCAGGGCGACGGCGATGAGCACCGCGACCGCCGTCAGCCAGATCATGGGCGGAGCCCACACCAGGAGATAGCCGCCGGTGCCCTGCCCCTTGGGCCACGCCCCGAGCGCGCGGAAGGTCACCGCGTCCACGAAGGTGGCGAGCGCGCCCGCGCCGACCACCAGAGCGGTGCGCAGGAACACCACCCTGCGGTAGGGCGTGCTGGTCATGACCAGTTCGGCGCCCGGATCACGCGCCGTGACCGACGAGGCCGCGATGGCGACGCCGAGCGGGGCGAAGCCCGCGAGGACCGCGCCCGCGGCCCGGTCCAGATCGGCGGCGGTGGCGCCGGTCGCGTGGAGGACCGCCACCAGCACCGCACCGGCCAGGGGGGCCGCCAGGGCGGTCGCCGGCGGGGCGAGGCCGATGACCCGCAGCTCCAGCCGGAGGCGGGCCCAGAGGGATCGGTCGAGGTCTCGTTGCATGCCGGTCAGCCTGCTGGGCCCGGCGGCGCTCCCGTACCGGCCGAAAGTTCCGACCGCACGCGAAGGCACGGTCCTTTCGGCCGGTACTGCGGGAGGGGAGTCCTTTCGTAGCCTGGGTCATCGTGAGCGCACTGGACGAACATGCCCGGCTGGCCCGACTGACCACATGGGCGATGCCGGGGACCAACGCCCTGCTCGGGCTCGTCTTCGCCGTGGTCCTGGCGGCCCAGGCCTACCGGATCGCCGCCGCGGGCGGCCGGGGCTGGCTGTTCGACCTGTGCGTCGGCGTGGTGGTGTGCGGTGCGGCCCTGGTGCGGCGCGGCGACCGGACGGTCGCGGCGGTCGTCGGCCTGTCCGTCACGGCGGCCGGCGCGGTCGTCGCCTGGCTCGGGCACCTGCCCGGCGAGCCGGGCGTCGCCGCCTCCCTGGCCCTGATCGTCCTCATGGGCTCCTCGGTCCGGGCGCTGCCCGCGCACCGGGCCGCCCTGATCGCCGGGGCCGCGCTGCCGGTCATGGCGCTCGGCTTGCTGCTGGCCGTGCCCAGCACGGCCACGGCGCCCACCCCGTCGCAGCTGGGCCTCATCGGTTGGTTCGCCGGCCTGGTGCTGGGACTCCTCGCACGGTTCCTGGACGAACGCCGCCGCGGCGACATCGAGAACATACGGCGGGACGAGCGTCTGGCACTCGCCCGTGAACTGCACGACGTCGTCGCCCACCACGTCTCCGGCATCGTCGTGCAGACCCAGGCTGCCCGGATCGTCGGCCGCAAGCGGCCCGAAGCGCTCGACGACACGCTGGCGGGCATCGAGCGTTCGGGGACGGACGCGCTCGACGCCATGCGCCGCGTGGTCGCACTGCTCCGGGACACCGAGGACGGCGCCGCGAGCAGCCCCGGGACCGAGCAGCTCACCGAACTGGTCCGCCGTTTCGAGGGGCACGGACCGGCCGTCGACCTGCGGCTCGCCGAGCCGACGGCGTCCTGGCCGCCAGAGGTGACCACGACCGTCTACCGGGTCGTCCAGGAGTCCCTCACCAACATCGCGCGGCACGCCCGCCACGCCGGCGCGGCGACCGTGACCGTCTCCCAGGCCCACGACGGTCTCACGGTCGCGGTCGACGACGACGCGCCGCACACCCCGAGCCGGCACACCCCGCGCGGCGGGTACGGCCTGATCGGCATGCGGGAACGCGTCGAGGCCCTCGGCGGTACCCTCGACGCCGGTCCCCGGCCCGGCGCGGGCTGGTCCGTGCGGGCCACTCTGCCGCTTGCCCCCGGAGCCCGCCGATGAGCCTCCGCGTCCTGATCGCCGACGACCAGGCGATGATCCGCAGCGGCCTGCGGCTCATTTTGGAGGACCATGACGACATCACGGTCGTCGGCGAGGCGAGCGACGGCGCCGAGGCCGTGGAACTCGCCCGCCGACTGCGCCCCGACGTCTGCCTCGTCGACATCCGCATGCCGCGTCTCGACGGCATCGACGTCACCCGGGCCCTGTCCGGTCCTGGTGTCGCCGAACCGCTCCGGGTGGTCATCGTCACCACCTTCGAACTCGACGAGTACGTCTACGGCGCGCTCCAGGCCGGCGCCGTCGGCTTCGTGCTCAAGGACGCCGGCCCCACCCTGCTCGTCGAGGCGGTACGGGCGGCCCACGCGGGAGACGCGCTGATCTCTCCTTCGATCACCCTGCGGCTGCTGCGCAGCCTCGCACCCGCGCGGGCGCCCGCCGGGGAGCGGCCAGGCCGGCCGCTCACCGACCGGGAGTCCGAGGTCGTCCGCGCCGTGGCCCGGGGCCGCACCAACCAGGAGATCGCCGCGGAGCTGTTCATCTCGCTCAGCACGGTCAAGGGCCATCTCACCGCCATCCAGAGCAAGCTCGGCGCCCGCAACCGCGTCGAGATCGCCGCCTGGGCCTGGGAGGCCCGCCTGGTGACGTGAGGCCCGCCGGTCGGTCCTCAGCGCCGGCCCAGTGCCGACAGGCGGTCGCTGCTCGCCGCACCCGACCCGGCACCGGTGTTCCGGTACTCGGCAAAGCGGTCGTCCGTCCAGGTGTTGTCTCGCGCTGAAACGTCCAAGATCTCTCGTGCGTGTATGTCACTTGGAAAGCTCTGCTGAGCTGGTGTGTTGAGCCGTGGTGTGCGTTGCGTGAGAGGTGGTCGTGGCAAGTCGTGCAAGGTGCGGGACATGCGGACGCGAATCGCTTGGGAGTTTTGATCTTGGGTTCGTGGGCTGGGAAGGCTTGTGAACTGGAAGCGCGGTACGTCGCTACCTTTCCGCGCTTGCGGAGCGCCGGGCACTTCCACGGCGATCGTGGTGGGCGCTGGTCTGCCGGGGATTGTGCCCGGATCACGGTGAGCGTGTGCGGCGCTCGAATGCCGCAAGGGAGCCCCGCTCGGCACCCTGCGCAATGCCCTCTTCCGTGCACTAGCGATGCCCGGTGACCCACCCAAAGCCGATGAGCTCGACCAACTCCTCCTACAGGCTTTCGCCGAGCAGCACCGCGTCCTGGTCTGCGACGAAGCCCAGGGTCTGACCAAGAACTCCCTGGAGTACCTGCAGACCCTCTGGGAGAACAAGCGCACCCAGCTGACAGTCATCCTCGCCGGCGGCGACAACTGCCTCCAGCGCATCCGCAGCTGCCCCGGCCTCTACTCCCGCATCCCGATCTACCAGCAATACCAACCACTGACCCCCGACGAAGTCCTGGCCCTGATGCCGAAGTACCACGCCTTGTGGCAGAACATCGCTCCCGAAGACCTGATGTGGATCAACGACGCCGCCTGCCACGGCAACTTCCGCAACTGGGCCAAGGTCACCTTCCACATCCAAGACATCCTCGAACAGCACCCCGAAACGGCCTGGTTCAGCCGTGACACGGTCCGCATGGTCCTCAGCTTCCTCGACAGCAGCATCCGCAGCTGATGCACCAGCCCAGTAGCGATGACGGCTACTCACGAAATTCACCAGCGCATGCCAAGATCTTCGAGGTCGGCGCGGCGTTCCGGGCTCAGCTTCGCGGCCCGGCGTCGGGCGTTAGCGATGAACGACCCCAGCCCCAGCAGCTCGCCGTCGACTTCCTCGCGGTGCTGGCGCGGTACGTGCAGATGCCCCTCCCGGTCCCGGAACTGCCGTGCTGCGGCCATGTTGCGTTCCCACAACTCATCCTGGGACCGCCGCACCGGCCGTACGGCCTCGTCCTCGCCCGAGGATTCGATGCCGATGGTTTCCAGGAGGTACTGCTGCGCCGGCGTCAGCTGCTCCCATCCGGCCCGCTGCCCAGCGATCCAGGTGCCGAGGTCTTCGCCCTGGACGATGAGCTCACCTGCCCCGGTGGGGAGGGTGCCGACGGCGCGGGTGTGGGCGAGGGCGAGCCGGTAGTTGCGCTGCCAGGCCACGTCCCACCCCTGCGGGGCCCACCCTGGATCGAGGGCGTCCAACGCTTCCATACGCTCCTGCGACAGCTCCCCGGCATACGAGAGGCCCGTTTCCCCGGCGTCGCGTCGTGCGGCGTTCTCGCGGGTCTTACGGGCTGCTGCACGCTGGTTTTTGGCCCACACCCCGATCGGGAACCCGTCCCCGCCCCAGACCGCGGTGGCCGGCGGCAGGAAGTGCCCGTGTGCCTCCGCGTACGACCGCGCCACGGCCAGCCCGGCCTCCCATGCGCTCGCTTGCACCGACCACACCATGCCCAGCGCCTCGAGCTCGGCGACCCGGTGTCGTCGCCCAGTTTTTCTGGGTTGTTGCTGTGGGCTGTGAGCTGGGGTTTCTCAGTTTCTGTGGGTGGGGTTCGCGGTGTTTCGTAGTGGGGCCGGGTGGGTTGGCGTCTGTCTGACCTGTGCGTATGCGGGTGTGCAGGTTGATTGATCGTGGTGCAGTTTCGGTGGGCTGCTACTTGCCGGGGCGGGTCAGGTGGTGTCGGGGTTGGTGAGGTCGTCTTTGGTGAGGGTGACGCGGGTGGCTTTGCCGGCTTTGCTGGCGGTGGTGGTGGGTGGCAGGACGCGGACGTGGATGAAGTAGACGCGGACGCCGGTGAGTTCGGTGTAGGGGGGCCAGATGCCGGGGGTGCCGTCGGTGGGCAGTTCGAGGAGTTTGTCGGTGATGTTGTAGATGACGAGGTAGGCGGTGTGCTGTCCGTAGTCGTGGGCGTACTTGACGATCTGGTGCAGCCCTTTGACCAGGTAGCTCTTGCCGCGGCCGCTCCCGTCGAAGATCTTGCCGTCGCAGACCAGAGGGTCGCGGCTGTCGAGGTCGCCGATGAGGTCTGCTTCGCCGGATGCTGAGCGCGGCTTGGCGTGGGTGATGTGGTCGCCTTCGAGGAAGAGGAAGCGTTGCAGGTCGAGGTTGTAGACCTCTTCGCCGTTGGCGCGGTCGGCTTCGAAACGGCTGTAGAGCTCGTCGCGGTCGAACCATTCGATGCGGGTGCGGTAGCGCTCGAGGGTGTGCAGGATGCTGCTCTCGGCGCCGACGCGTTCGCTGAGGAAGTCGAACAAGACTTGCAGGATGTGCTCGGCGAACTCCCGCCAGTTGTCCTGGATGTCCCCGTGCGCGCTGTAGCCGCTTGCGATCCGCCATCCGATACCAGGATCGTCGGCCTCGGTGTTTGCGATGTGCTGCATGAGGCCCCAGACGAGCGTGGCTTGTCCGTCTTCGGTTCGGCTCGGCCAGGCGAGCCGGCCGTCGACCAACTCGGAGCGGAAACTGTCTTGGTCCAGGCCGGGTTCGGTCCGGGCGGCTTCTTCGAGGAGGCCTCGCAGGGCGGGTTGGCTGTTGATCCAGGTGACGGCGAGGTGGACTTCGTGGGCGGCGCTGGTATAGGGCGCGGTCATGAGTTTGCGGAGGCGTTCGCGTACGGCGACCTGGAGGCGCCGCTGGTACTTCACCGGGAGAGGCCTTTCAGGGCTTGTGTGATCTGCTGCTGGATGACGTCGCCGGCGTTCTGGGCGCTGCCGTTGGAGTCGGCCAGCCAGACCTGGGTGTAGCAGCAGGGGCAGGTCACGGCGGTCTGGGCCACGACCTCCGAGTAGCGGACCCACATCAGGTAGCCGCAGGTGGGGCAGGCCCTCTCGAGGTCCGCGCTGAGGAATTGTGTCGCGAGGGATTCACCCATGGCGGGATTGTCCCGTACGGATCTGACAGTGGCGCTGTTGTCGGCTCTATCCGGGTTGGATGCCGATGGTGGTGAGGAGGTGCTGCTGGGTGGGGTGGAGGGTGTTCCAGTGGGTGCGTTGGCGTTCGGTCCATTGTTGGATGGTGGGGGAGTGGTTCTGGCCGGTGTGGTGGTGCAACTTGGCTTGTTGGTAGGTGCGTTGCCAGGCCCAGTTCCAGGGCGGGTTCCACCAGGGGTCGAGGGTGTCGAGGGCGTGGGTGGTGGCGGGGGCCAGGCGTCCTTGTCGGGCTGCGCTGCGTTTTAGGGCCAGCCAGTCGCCCAGGGGAAAGCCGTCGTGGTGGGTGTTTTTGCTGCAGGCGAGGTGGCCGTGGGTGGTGGCGTAGGCGCGGGCGTGGGCCAGGCCCGGGCCGCTGGGGTAGACGCGTCGGGTGGTGCGGGGCCGGTCGGTGGGGTGGGTGGCGTGGATGCCGATGTGGGTGAGGAGTTGGTGTTGTTCGGGGCGTAGGTGGGGCCAGGCGGCGTGTTGTGCGGTGATCCATAGCCGTACGTCGGTGGGTGGGCGGCCGTCTTGGTGGTGTGTGGTGCGGGCGAGGGTGTAGGCGCGTGGCCAGGCGAGGTCCCAGGGCGGGTTCCACCAGGGGTCGATCGCGGTGAGGGCTTGGTGGCGGGCGGTGGAGGTGGCGTCGTTGCGGGCTTGTTGGCGTTGTCCGTTGAGCCAGCGGCCCAGGGGGAAGCCGTCGTGGACGGTGGAGTGGGCGGCGGCGAGGGTGTGGTGGGCGGCGGCGTAGGTGCGGGCGTGGGCGAGCGCGGTTTCGGCGTAGGGGGTGAGGGGTCGGGTGTGGGCGGTTTCGCGGGTGAGGCCGATGCCGGCGAGGAGGCGCTGCTGGTCGGGGTGGAGGTCGTCGTAGTGGGTGCGCTGTTGGCGCAGCCAGGTGCGCTGGGTGGGGGCGAAGCTGCGGAAGTGGTGGTCGGCGTCGAGCCGGTGGCCGGCTTGTACCTGGGCGTGGATGTGCTGCCAGGCGCGCTGCCACGGCAGGGGCCAGGGCGGGCACCACCAGGGATCGATCGTGCTCAGGGATTTGGCCGCGGCGGACGGCGGCGCCCCTCGGCGGGTGTCCTCTCGTGCGTGCTGGCGTTGCCGGCGCAGCCATCGTCCGAGCTGGAATCCGTCGTGGAGGGTGTCGATCGCGGCGGCGAGGGTCTGGTGCGTTGCGTGGTAGGAGCGCGCGTATGCGAGACCGACGGTGAAGTCGGCCTCGCGTTCGGCGGGATAGGCGGTGGCGCTGTGGGCCTGGTCCGCGGTGATGCCGATGCGGGCGAGGAGGTGCTGCTGGTCGGGCCGGAGGGTGTCGTACTGGGCGCACTGGGTGGTCAGCCAGGTGGCGAGCGCGCTGCTGGTGCCGGGGAACCCGGCTGCCGCGTCCAGGGTGCGGCCGCTTTCGAGGTAGGTGTGGGCCTGGTGCCAGGAGCGCCTTTACATGAACCTGAGTATCGAGGCCTTCGCCGACCCATGGGCACGCGGCGGCTAGCCCCAGTCCGAGGACCGCGAGCCGGAGGAGGACCAGGACGCTGTTGAGGACGGGACCTGGAGCCGGCAAGGGGTAGGTCGGCCGGTGCGCGGGCGGCGGCGCTGGTGCGGTTCGCGGAGGCGCGTGACCCAGCGGCGCTGGCGGCATTTCGTGCGGCTGCGGGTCCATCGACCCCGAAGGCGCCTACTGGCGCCGCAGCATCGAAGCTGCCACCCGGTTGCTGCGCGAGACGGCGAGGAGTAGCTCCGGGTGCCGTATCTGTTCGTGAAGCCTGCCAAGTGGGGGCGGCCGGAAAATAGCCGCTGTGACGCTGACTCGCTGATCAGCGGACGTACTACGCGGCCGGGACGCTGGAGCCTGAGCAAGTCACCGAGCTCGAGGCCCTCGGCGTGGTCTGGTCCGTGTGGGAGAGAGCGTTCGCCGAAGCCCTCACTGTGGCGCGGTCGTGTACTCCCATCCGTTGCCACCCACGACGGCCGTGTGGGACGGTTTTCCCATCGGCACATGGACCAAGAATCAGCGGGCTGCGGCCCGCAGGACGGTGCAGAACTCCGAGCGGCGTGCGGCCGGGGAGACCGGGTGTCCGCGGCTGGGGAGCTGCCTGAGCGGCGTATGGCGGCACACCTTCCCCGGCATGAAGGCTGTTGGAGTGGGCCCCGGCCGCACAACGTACAGCTCCTCGCAGACGAGTTCACGGCCAAGGTCACCCGCCCCACCAGCAGCTTCGTCGTGCTTGTCCACCTGACGGCAATCGATCTGTCCAGCCTGCCCCCGCGCTACCTGACCCGACCTTGCCTCCCGACGAAATGCGCGTTCCGTGACCGCACGGGAACACGGCCTTGGCATCTTGTTGATCACCGTTGAAGGGTTACCGTGCGCTATTGGCGAGGGAGAGCAGGAGGTGGGAGGACTCTGGGTGGTAGAAGTCGGAATGCGCGCCGACGAAGAGTCTTTTCGCGGTGTAGAGCTTGCTGGCGTCGACGTTGATGAGTCGCTTGTCCGGTGCAAAGACGTAGCGGCTGGTGACGTCCTGCAGGATGGTCTGCGTGATGTGATCCTTTGGGGCGCTGGCTCCCAGGTGCCCGATGGCGACTTGGTCCTCTTTCTTGGCGTGGAGTTTTCCCAGGGCGGTGTCGGCGGGTGAGTAGGTCATGGCTACGGGGGCGTTGAGCAGGTTCGGGTCGAGGATCTTTATGAAAGGTTCATGGGTGAAGGCGTCGGCGGGGAGGGCCGGCTGGAAGAGGGTGAGGCTGTCGAGGGTCCAGGGGTAGGTGCTGTTAGCGAAGTCCCATGCCAGGGTGTCGGGTCCGCCGTCGGCCAGGCGTCTGCTGGCTTCGAGGATGCCGTGGAGCAGGACCCGGCTGCCGAACGAGTGGCCGGTGCAGTGCAGGTACTGGCCGTAGGCGGTGGCAAGAGTTTCGGGTCCGGGTTCGGGGGTGTCGCGGTGGGTATTGAGGTAGCCGAGGATGGCGCCTAGGACGCGGGGAACGTGGCCGTCCTCCGACATGGTTTGAGTGCGCTTTTTGACCGGGTCGTAGTCGGTGGGCAGGAGTTTGGTGTCGCGGGAAGGCCAGCGCACGGCTATGTACTGCGGTCGAAATCCTCGGAGACGTGGGTAGGCCTGTGGCTGTGCCGTGGCGAGGGCTTCTACTTGGCCGAAGAGGGTGCGCGCATGGTTGAGGGCGTCTTCGGGTTTGGTGCGCCAGCCGTGGACGAAGACGAAGATGTCGGTGGTGTCCTCGCGTAGCCGCAGGTGGTGTTCGAGGTGCTGGGCGATGTCCGTATCCGGGACGGTGGTGCAACCGTCGGTGTGCAGGAGGTGCCCGTTCTTGTCTAGGTCTATCAGGTCGACGGGAAGGAGCGGTTGAGTCACGGCTACTCCGCTTGCGGGCTGTGGATCAGGCAGGTGTCGATGCCTCGGATGAGGGTGAAGGCCAGTCCGAGAGGTGAGGCGTGCTGGCTGATGAAGTCCTGGGTGAGGTCGCGCAGGATGCATGCGGCGCGTTCGCCCTTGAAGAATTCTTCGAAGAATCGGGTGGCCAGGGTGCTGGCGACCGAGGGTGGTACCTCAATCTGCGGACCGACAAGGCATCCGATGCCGAGTTTGAACAGAGGTCTGGCGAGGCCTTGTTGGTCGTATTGGCCGGCGCGGCCGCCTTCGCAGGCCATCATGAAGCACAGGGGGCTGGGCAGCAGCTGGTGACGGTATCGGGCCCAGTCCTTGATATCGCCGGCAAGGATGGGCTTGTCGTCGGTGAGAACGATGCGCGCCGACTTCTGGCCGCGGTGGTCTGTGCGGTTGCCGGTGGCATGCGCTCCAAAGACCAGGATGTGGTCTGTACAGTCGGACGCGGTCAGCCGCTGGGCGGTTTCGGCTTTGGTGGTCCATACCTCCGAGGCCGCGTGAGTATCGAAGACGTGGCGGACGGGGCACAGCGGGCAGTCCGCCTCGCCTGCCTTTGCGAGGCGGGTGTCGAGGTAGAGGCTGGCTTTGGGGCGTTCCCCGCCGTGTTCGATGAAGGGGCTGTATCCGTCGACTCTGCCGAGACTGTGTTCGATGAGGTGGGTGTAGCCGAAAAAGCCGTCCCAGCTCGCGGCGCCTCCGGCGTGCAGGCCCTGCTGGTCGTCTGGATGCAGGTAGAGCAGACCCCATGGGATGAATAGGTCCGGCGATGTCACGGTGATGATCTGCGGGCCGTTGCGCAGCGCCTGTGCCAGGGCTACTTCCAGTCGGTCGAGGTCGTCGTCGCCGCTTTTGAAGATATCGCCGTAGAGGATTTGTCCGGCACGAGCGAGTGTTTCGCAGGCCTCCTGGAGAAGTTCGCGGGCGTTGCGCTCGCCAAGGGTTTGATACGGGAACCCCGCGAAGGGGTAGGCGCCTTCGACCTTATGCAGGACGGTTGCCTTCAGCCACGCATCGTGGATGTCCTCGAGCGACTGGGATATCTGCTCCTGATCTACTCTGAGGCGGCCGGAGTAGAGGTCGTTGCCGTCGTAGGGCAGGGCCGGGCCGTGGGCGTGGACGAGGTAACCATCGTGCACCTTGTGGAAGCGGAGATGGATCGATCGCTCCTGCACGGTACGCGGGGTTATACGCGGTAAGTCGCCCAAGCCGTCGTAACCGTCGAAGGGCAGACTGAAGTCGAGGTCTTGTTGCTGTTCCATGGTCAGGTGGTGCTGCCGTCTCTGCCCACGACGGTAAGGACACGCTCAATGCTCTGGATCACGGCACCGTCGGCGCGGCGCAGGACGTCAATGCGTAGGGTCACCGGGTCCGGCGTGCTGGGGGTGATCCGGAAGTGTTCCGGTGGTGTTCCCCCGTGGTCAGTCAGCCGGGTATGGATGATTGAGGGCGCTACCTCGGCGGTGTCGGCGTCGATGTACAGCGTGAGATCCAGCGGGTTGTCGTCGGTGGCGTCGTCTTCCTGCGGTTTGCGGTCGGGGTCCTGTGGCTGGTAGTTGAATGTGACCTCCAGGCGCTGCCCCACGTGCAACGGGAGGGCGCCTTCAGCGACCCGCAGGCGCGGACGGTGACGGCGGTGGCCCCGGGACGGCCGACGGTCTCCCGGGCTGCCCGGGGGCACAGGTTCGGCGGGTGGGGATGCGGGCTCGGCGGCCAGCGGTTCCGGGTCGCCGGGGTCGGTGGCGGATTCGGCGACAACCGACAAAAGCTCATCCGCATGCACGAGGGGGTTCACTGCAGTGGGCCTGCTCAGCAGGCGGCTGGCCCAGTGCTCGAGCGGTCCGGCTTCATCGATGACGGTGATACGCGCGTCGGCAAAGTCGAACGTCCATCGCACTTCCCGCTCGGCGGTCGCGGCCGATTCGGGAGCCTGCAACTGCCAGGGGCTGTTTTTCGGACGCGGTGCATCCTCTCCTTCGACCTCGAGAGGCTGGGACGCAAAGTTGTTCCACTCGACGAGCAAACGGCTGATGCCTGCGCGCCGGTCCGCGAGGACCGCACGGGTCAGCGGGAGCACCTGCTCCGCTGGGCTCATCCGGCAGACATCGAGCATCAGCACCGCGCTTTGAGCACGGCTCTGACGCAGCCAGGTCACCAGTTCGCTGGCGCGAACACTTTCGTCGTTTTGCAGGTGAAGGTCGAGGTCAAGGCCCTGGCCGGAACGACGGGCCGTCCCGTGACCGGCCAGGTAGATCAGCGCCATGTTCTCGGCCGTCGCCGATAATCGACTCACGGCCTCGAACAGGCGCTGTCGCGTGGGCGGCTGGGCCAGTACGGAAGTGGTGTCGCGGGTAAAACCGCAATGCGTGTCGACGAGTGCTTCAACCAACGTCGTTGCGTCCGCGACCGGGTTGAAGAAATAGCCGCCCAGCGGTGCGCCTGCCACGGCGAGTGCGTAGCGGGCGCAGGATTCCATCGTCACAGTAGAGGCAGCCCGCAGAGCGGGCAGCCGCCTTTCGCGGGTCCTTGCTGTGGCGGGAGCGTTGCGCACTGGAACCAAGGGGCGGGAGAAGCTGTCCGCGTTGCGCAGGATCGGGGAGTGGTAGCCCTCGCCCCGGGTGGCCTTGCGTAGCATCCGGTATGCGGCTTTCAGATCCAGCGGGTCGCGGCGGTCGGCGACCTCGCCGAGCAGCTTGATCAGATGCTGGGTAAAGACCGACGGCCCCGTGTTGTTGGCGGCGAAAGCATAGGGTGACCTGCCCACCGAGGTCAGCACCGCTACACCCTGTCTGCTCATGCGCGTGATCTCCTGGAACAACTGCCGGTTAGAGACCGTCGCGTTGGCCGTCAGGCACGTGTCCAGCACCAGAAGGCGGTCAGGACTGTCGACGCCCTTCATCGCCTCGACCAGATCCTGCACGTTCAGCCACAGGTCGCGAGCATCATCGTGGAGCGGCAGGGCGAGTTGCAGTTTTCCCGAAAGGTCGGCGCGGCAGCGGCCTCCGGTCCAGTAGACGATCAGACCATCACCCGGCGGAACCTCCCGCGAAAACCGTTGGAGAAGGTCGTCGTCGTGCAGTGGCGACACCACGTGGCACGTGTCAGGGCTGCCCCCCACCAAATCCGGATCCGTCAGCGCCGCAGCCAGGGTCGACGCGTTCCGTCGAGTGCCCTCGGGCAGCGACATCGGCCCCGCTAACGGCCCGCCCTGCACCACATAGTTGTGCGTCGCGTATGGCACCATGAGGTCCCCCTGCACTCATCGCCTCTACCTCGATAGTAGGCGCAACTACCTTTTGCAGGTACATAGATGACGTGACACCACAGTCAGACCCCACAAAGGCCCGACCAAAGTCGCCCAGATGAGTGAAAAATGCTTCACACGGTTGACGCATATCGTGCGGCTGGGTGACACGCTGTCACCGCGCGAGACCGTGGCCGCCGTCGGCGTCCCCACCCGGACGCATTCAGCGAATGCGCCGCAAGGCCAAGCGCCTCGCCACCGAACAGCCCCGCCGCGCAGCGCAACGAAGAGTCGAGTGATCCGCCGTTGCGCTGGGCTCGAGTACCGGGGACAAAACGCGTCCGTCACTGCCGGCGCCGGTCGTACTCCGCCTTGAGGTACTTGAGGCGGCGGACACGCTCGCCCACTCGCGCAGCCTCCCCGACGGGAACGCCGGCTCGCAGCGCCGCCGCTGTCCAGTTCGCGTTGGCGTCTTCGGCGTAAGACGCCGACCGCTTATCGACGGCGGGGCTGGTCTGGTCGAACAGGGTTCTTGTTTGGGTGATCGCGCGAGGGCCAGCGCATGACAGCAGGGCCTCGGGCCGGAAAATCACAGGAAACGCGGGCGCGCTGATGCGTGTTCCGTGCTCAGGGTTTCGGTGGTGAAGGTGGGGGTGGGCGCCCGGTCAGGTTGGGCAGGGCGTCAAGGTTGCTTGAACGCTGGCTCAACGTCCCGGTCATGGGGGCCGTCTGCTGCTTAGCCTCGGCGTTTCGGTTGGGGTGATGAGGCGTCGCTGTTCGTCTGCCGTCACGTGGGCCGGGTGATTGCGTTGCCTGGGCATGGCGGAGTCCC